>DASXQM010000348.1:0-3524 GCA_036507195.1 Pyrinomonadaceae bacterium
CGGCTCGAATGAAATCTGTTTATGGCGAGCCAATCCAGAACGAGATAATTCGCACGCCAGGCTCAAACCGCCAGCACGCGCATCATCTGTTCAGCCGCTTTCCTGTTGCCCGCCATCAAAGAAAATGAATTGGCCTTCTTGACTTGGGATCAGCGCCACCATAGCATTCCGAAACAATTGAGCGTTACGTTCCCCCTAAAAATTAACCGATTGGAACGCTGATGCCGGTGGCGAAGTGGAAACACCAGAGCCGATCGCGTCGCCTCGGATTGTGGCTGACGATAATTCTTGGCTTGCCAACTGCTGTTTTGGCGCAGCAATTACCGCTCAAGACTTATACAAAAGCCGATGGTCTCGCTTACGATGTGGTGAGGCGCATCGTCCGGGACTCTCGAGGCTTCTTGTGGTTTTGCACGGCGATGGGCCTGAGCCGCTTCGACGGCCATAGCTTCGTTACTTACGGGACGGAACACGGCCTACCGTCGCCATCGATCAACGATCTCGTTGAAACGCATGATGGAGTCTACTGGGTCGCCACCAACGGCGGTGGCGTCGGGCGATTCGATCCTCTTTCATCAAATAGAGCTACTGAAGCCAAACATCTCTTTACAAAATATCCGGTCGGGAACGAACCGGCGTCGAATCGAGTCAATGTGCTCTATGAGGACCACGCGGGAGAACTGTGGGCAGGGACAGATGCAGGCTTGTTTCACTTGGACCGTCCTTCAAGTAGGTTTGTTCCCGCAGGACTTGGTATTCCCTCGCGGGTCGATCGCCTCGTGCAAGTATGGGCCTTCGCCGAGGACCGCGAAGGCAGCCTTTGGATAGGCACAAAGTTTGGACTGGTTCGTCGACTGTCCGGCAGCCTCACGGTTCACTATCACGTCAAGCCAGACCAGGATCGAGATGTGATTCGTGCGCTAATCTGCGATCGCGAAGGCAGATTATGGATCGGTCACGAGTCGGCCGGATTGATAGTTTTCATCCCGCAATCAATATCATTCGGAGCGGCCAGCGAGAGCATTCCCTGGCGGCAATTGAATAGCGCAGGAAGTAAAACGACCAAGGGTTTCATCAAATTGCCATCGTCTTCGGGTGATGCCGTGCAGTTCACGACCGGAGATGGACTGGCGCAAAACAGTCTTCTGACGTTGCACCAGGCGGAAGACGGTAACATTTGGATCGGCACTTTCAGAGGCCTGACAGAATTCGATCTCAAACGCTTTCGAAACTACGGAACAGCGGAAGGGCTAAGCGGCGATCAGATAAACAGCTCGGCCGAGGACGCAGTCGGAAATCTCTGGATCGCAACTGAGCACAATGGCGCGATGAAGCTCGGGCACAGAGAGTTCGCTGCCTTTAGCCGGAAGGATGGACTGAGCCACAACACCGCTCGATCTGTATTTGAAGATCACGAGGGAGAGTTGTGCGCGCTAACCTTCGATGGAAATCTCAACCGTTTTGATGGCCGCAAATTCACTGCGATCAATCTCAATGTTCCCAGCCTCGTCCTGAAAAACAATATCTACGGCATAATCCAAGACCGCACCGGAGAATGGTGGGTGGCTACAAAAGCGGGCCTCTTCCGTTTCCCAAAAGTGAGGAACGTTGACGAACTATCACGCACTCGCCCAAAGGCCTTCTACACTACGGCGGATGGATTGGCCGACAACGACGTTCGGACACTCTTCCAGGACTCGCGGGGCGACATTTGGATGAACTCGTTTGCGCTGGGCAAAGAAGCACTGACGCGCTGGGAACGGTCTACCGCGACGTTTCATCGTTATTCGGATGCCGATGGCTTGCCCCCACTTCGGATGGCCAACAGTTTTTGTGAGGACGGACAAGGTGATCTTTGGATAGGATTTCGCGATGGTCCGCTGGTGAGGTTTGCACAAGGCCACTTCCAGATCTTTACTGCGAGTGATGGAGTTGGAGAGGGCACGATCGGTGATCTCTACCTCGACGGCGCGGGCAGGCTCTGGGCGGCCACCAGTGGTGGCGCGACGCGTGTAGATGACCCTGGATCCGAACGCCCTCGCTTTGTGACATACACTACTGCACAAGGACTACTCAGCAATTACACCTCCCAGCTTGTGGATGATCTCAGCGGGAACATCTACGTGGGGACACCTTATGGTGTCGACAGATTTGACGCTGAGACCGGCCAGATTGAACGTTACACTTCTGCTGAGCTGCCGTGGACTGCGCCGACCAGCGCCTACCGGGATCGTCACGGAGCGTTGTGGTTTGCGTCGTTGCAAGCTCTTTATCGGTTCACTCCAAAGTCTGAGCAACCGCGACCACCCCCTCCAATTCTCATTGGTGAGTTGCGGGTTCGTGGTGTCCGACTGCCTGTTTCCGAGTTGGGCGAAGATCGAATGTCGGGGTTAGAGTTCGGGCCGAACCAGAACCAGATTCAAATTGATTTCTTTGCTCTCAGTTTCCGGATGGCGGAGGACCTCCGATATCAATTCAAGCTTGAAGGAGCAGACATCGACTGGAACGCTCCGACTGATCAACGCAGCGTCACTTATGCCAGCCTTTCACCCGGAACATATCATTTCATGGTGCGCGCAATTAGCGCCGATGGTACCGCTAGCCTGACTCCCGCCACAGTCTCGTTCACAATTCTGCGTCCGATCTGGCAGCGTTGGTGGTTTCTTTCGCTTGCGGGTCTCTTCCTGATTGCCGGCGCTTACGCTATCCACAAGTATCGCGTAAATCGCTTGCTGGAATTGGAACGCGTGCGCACGCGCATCGCCACGGATTTGCATGACGACATCGGCGCAAGTCTTTCTCAGATCGCCATTCTCAGCGAAGTCGTGCGGCAGAAGGTGGGTCGGGATGACGCAGCGGTCACGGAGCCTCTATCCCAAATCACCACAAGTTCGTCCGAGTTGATGGGCACGATGAGCGATATCGTCTGGGCCATCGACCCCCATAAAGATCGACTAACGGACTTGACTCAACGCATGCGCCGGTTCGCGAGTGACGTGCTAACGGCACGCGACATCGACTTCGAGTTTGAAGCTCCCGACGCCCAACACAATCTGAATCTCGGCGCCGATGTGCGCCGCCAGGTCTTTTTGGTCTTCAAAGAGAGTATTAACAACATCGTGCGACACTCCGGCTGTTCTCATGTTCATATTGAGTTTCGCGTGGATCGAGACCGGCTGGTCCTGCTAATCAAAGACAACGGCCGCGGATTCGAGCCAGACCACGAGAGCGAGGGCCATGGCCTCTTGAGCATGAGACAGCGGGCGAAAGAGATGGGCGGCGCGATGGAGATAACTTCCCCGCCCGGCGAAGGCACTTGTGTCACTTTGGAAATGCCTATCAGCGCGCGCGCGAAAGTAAGCACCTTCTAGCCTGAATGGGTGATGACCGGGACGGTTTGTTCTTGTAAGCTGTCCTGGGAATAACCCCTAACACTCAATTTCCCGGTAGAAGCTTCGGACGATGCTACATGAATCGTTTCCGCAACCAGCCATGATCAAAGTAGCGGTGATCGAAGATCGGCG
>DASXQM010000349.1:0-22621 GCA_036507195.1 Pyrinomonadaceae bacterium
AGTCCTGCTGGATATACTTGACGGATTCGTCGAACAATCCCAGCGCGATTTCGGCGGCGACAGGTTTGCCACTCGCGTCTTTGGTTGTAATTGAAAGCGTGCCTTCTTCGCGCGGTTGATACTGTGCGCGATCGGGCTTCACCTCTACCGCAAGAAACTGCTGTACCGGCGGGACGACAACCTGTTTCGTGGCGGCGAACAATTGCGCCTCGCTCACCATCAAGGCGCTAAGATAGATGTTGGGCACATGCTTCTCCTCGATTCGCAATTCGATTAGCTTCGCAGTTCCGGTGACGTGAACCAGCCTGTAGCTGTAGAGATCTTCGCCTTCGACACTGAACAACACATAGCGATCTTCGCTCGGCACAGACAACATCACCGGCGCAGTTTCACCGGCGCGGAACGTGTCTCGGTCAACGATGATCTCGACGCCACCTGGCCGGTAGCCAAGCTCGGTCGTGGAATTAGTAGCAACGAACACATAGGTCTCAGCCTTGATCGGTGGCAGGAAACGTTCGCGTTTACTGCCGTTACCCTGACTGCTCTGCGTACTTTGCGAACTTTCCCAGGCCACCCGATAGTAACCTTCGCGTTCGGGAGTGAATTGCATTTGCGCCGCCCCTTCCGCGTCGGTCTTCAAGGTTTGCGTAAGTATGTCGTCGTGCTGGTAACCACGAAACTTTAGCCGCCAGGGCTGCTGCCCTTTGGCTACACGCGGGGGAAATGCGGCCGGCTTTTCGCGCAATAGGCGAAGGTCGTCGCCTTTAACTTCACGGCCATTCGGATCAAGCCACACTTCCCACCAGTAATCGCGCGTGACCTTAATCGTGCCTATGGTAGTAACCGGTTGCTCATTAGCATCGAGCGCTTTGATATCGACCGTGACTCTGTCTTTGGGACGATAGATGTTCCGCTCCGCTCGTGGGTAGACGTAGTAGCGCTGGCGCGTGACGCGCACGTTGTCGCTCGCGATGATTTCGCGGCGGGATGAATCGGTGACGCGTGCTTCAATGCGATACTCGAAATCCTGATTATAGTTTTCGCGCGGCGTATCGAAGGTTAGCAGCGCTTTGCCGGTCGCATCCGTCCTGATCGTCTCTCGTTTGATGACCTGGCCCGGTCCGCCGTAATACTGCCGCCCCAGTTGCTGGAGGTCATCGTAGTACCAGGGATACTCGCGATGCGGATACCAGTAGTGATAGAAAGGGTTTTGATAAACGACGACTTCGACCGTCGCGTTACTGACCGGCCCGCCAAAGTAGTAGTCGGCCTGGATGTTTACTTCTACTTTCTCGCCCAGCCGGAAAGACTTTTTCTTACGGTTCTCTTCCGGCGTTTTCACCGCGACCTTAAACTCGGGTAGTTTGTACTCTTCAAGGCGAAACAGTTTTGCGTTGCCAATGCCGTGCTGGCGACCCTGATCCCAGAACTGTATGTTGTATTCACCGAGCGGCAATTGTTCGCTGAGTTCGAGCGAGCCCCAGGCGCTGCCGAATTCGTTGAGGGTCGCTTTGCCTTCGGTTACTTTCGTACCGCGCGGATCGTTGATCTCATATTCAACCAGCTGGTTCGCCGGAGTTGAATAGACGCCGTTACCAGAGCGACGCGCAATGAATTTCCACTGGACGGTTTCCCTGGGTCGATAAGCGGGGCGATCGGTGAACGCGTAAATGCGCCACGCGTCGCCACCACTGCTGCCACCACCGGCATAAGCGGTAGAGAAAGCCTGGCGATTGTTGTTCTCGGCAGTGACTAGAAGATTGCGATAGCTGGCAGTGCTTCGGAGGGTGAACGGGGCCAGGCCATCGCTATTCGTTGTGCGCCGGAGCTTGCGCCAGTGCCACTTGTTGTCTTCATAGTAACTTTCCCACAGCGCCACGTTTGCGTTGGCGATTGGCGCGCCGGTGAGCGCATTGCTGAAATAGACCAGTGCTTGGTTTGCCGACGACTTGACGACCAGCGAGGCGTCAGTCACGAGCACGAGGTCGCGCGCGGAAAGGGAACCGCTTTTGGCTTCAAGGAGGTAAGCGCCGACAGGAAGTTTGCCTTCGATGCGGACTTGTTCGTTGAGCGGCTTGTGGTCGCCATTGTCCGGAAGATTTTTCGACCACGCCTTGACCACGCCTCCGGTTAGTTGCAGCTTTTGGATCCAGTTGTTGCCGTTGTCGTCCGCTTCGCCTGCGTCTTCGTCAAGGTTCTTATTGAAACGCACGTCACGGGTCAGATCGATTCTGTAAAGAGCGAAATCGACGCGGCTAAGGTTGCGAGTGCCTAAAGCAAACTGAAGTTCTGAATCGGGCAGGAAGATGTTCGAGACGCCGACGCTGAGGCTGGGCCCGACGATTTGCTTGATTTGTTGCTGCGCCTGATCGTAGTAACGAGTTTCACCTTTCGCGAATTCTTGAGTAAGACGCCGAAACAGTTCGAGCGCCTTGACGTAGTCGGGCTCTTGTTGCCACTGGCCGTCATCGAGTTGGCGAATGGTGCCATTGCTGTTCATCCATTCGGCGTAGTGAATCAGCGCGTCGTCATACCAATCGGTTTGCTTGCCGGGCTTGAGCGCCGCTTCAAACTCATCAGGCACGCGCTGTCGCATCTCCCAATCGCCGCCGGTGTAACGCATTGTCATCGCGATCAGAAAATGCAGGTGAGCCCTGTCATTGTCGCTGTTACTGATCTTCAGGGCGTTCTCCAGAACGTTGAGCGGGATGTAATTGCCATAGTAGGTGTAGAAGTAATATTCGTTTGGACGGGGCGGTTCAGCTGCTTTGAACACGATTTTGAGGTAGCGATCACGTGCGTGGTCAATCTCACGCTGCCCCGCCCACCAATCAAGCGCCTGCTGGTAGTGGGGCCATGCTGCGCCCCAGTTCATCTGATTGCGACGCGTCCAGAAGAGATCCGCGAGCGATTCATGAGCTTCGGCCCAAAACAGATCGCGTTCGTCGTCTTTGTCATAGGCACGGATCAGTTCCTCGAGTTGGTTTTGTGCCTGTTCAAACTTCGTTGTATCCGCAGTTTCCGTAGCCGCCTGCGCGCGCCACGATGTGTCGGCGAGTCGGAACTCGACCCAGCGCGCTTCCGCCGGCGAGATTCCGGTCTTGTCGACCTTGCTATAAACCTCATTGGCGCGGGCGTATGATCCGGAGGCGTAAAACTGTTCCGCGTCAGACTTGAGTTTCGAGTAATCCGTCTGTTGAGCTGCGGTAGGCAGCAGGTAAAGAAATCCGAATAGCGCAATGGAGATAATTGTTTTCATGGTCGGGTGTCGTCGTGAATCTGATGATTTTCAAAGTTTGCTACGGCTCGAATAAGCCGCGGAAGGCTCAAATAGTTTAGAGTTCAACCTTTAGGTTGCTGACTTTGCAAACGCACAAGCTAAAAGCTTGAACTCTGAACTATTTGAGCGCTAACTCCTGGGGTGACGTTGGGGTTTTAGACCACCAGTCACCATCGGGAGTTGCCCGTTGTGCCGTTAGATGAACGAAAGAATCGGAAGGGACTTGCGTGTGGATCGCTCTACCAGTCTTCCTGGGCAATGTATTTGAGGACGGATTTGATGGAGGCGACGGAGTAGGTACCATCGGATTTCTTGAAGGGAATGTGACGATAGCGGCCGAGTGACATCTTATTGAGGGCCTCTGCCACCGAGTCTTCCTCATCAAGGGTTTCGGGATTGGGGCTCATCAGTTCTTTGATGGAAACTTTTCCAGCGTTCGACAGACTCAAGGCTGTCGGACTCTCTATCATCCCCAACAGAACGTCGTGCTCGGTGAAAATACCAACCAGCTTTTTGCCGTCTACAACAAGCGCGCAGCCGGAGTTGGAATTTTTCATTAAGCGCGCGACTTCGGATGCCGGAGTATCAGGCGCAACCCAGACGGGCGGGTCCTGATCAAGTTGACCCAAATTGTCTTCCATCACCAAACGCGCCAGGCCCTCAGCCGCATCCGCGCTCGGAATGTCGAGCTGTCGAAACGGCGCGAGGCAATTCTCGCAACGATCAATGCCATCGATGTTTTCGTGACCACAGGAAGGACAGTTCATCAGTCACTACGCTCCGTAATAATTAAGGACGAAGGCAGAAGGAAGGGTGAAGCTCGGGGTAGAGGCTCGCTTGTTCATCCCTCATGCTTCTACGACCCATGTATCGCCACTGTTGATTAGTTTTTCTAAACTGCCAGGGCCGGACTTCGCGATCGCCGCATCTATCTGGTCAACCATCATCTCTTCGTAGGTCGGACGCTCGACCGCGCGGAAGATTCCCACCGGCTGCGGGAAGTCGGGCTGCTCCATGCGTGCGAGCATGAATGCAACCGACGGATCTTTCAGATAAATGTCATGCACCAGCAGATCATTTTCCGTAATGCCATTCTCGCCGATGGTCACCACCTCCGGGTGGGCGCCGTTCATGCGAATCCCTTTGTTCCGATCTTTGCCGAAGATCATCGCTTTACCGTGTTCGAGATAAAGCACTCGGTCGGTTCGCACACTTCGTTCGGCGAATGAATCGAAGGCGTGGTCATTAAAGATATTGCAGTTCTGATAGACCTCGATAAACGAGATCCCTTTGTGCTTGGCCGCGGCTTCGACTACGCCTCCGAGATGCTTGACGTCGATATCAATCGAGCGCGCCACGAAGGTCGACTCGCTGGCGATGGCCAGCGAAAGCGGATTGATGGGATAGTCGATCGTTCCGACGGGGGTGGATTTTGTTTTCTTGCCAAACTCAGATGTGGGGCTGTACTGGCCTTTAGTCAGACCATAAATGCGGTTATTGAAGAGTATGTAATTGACGTCGAGATTACGGCGAATCGCGTGCATGAAATGGTTGCCGCCGATGGAGAGCGCATCGCCGTCGCCCGTTATCACCCAAACGCTCAGCTCCGGATTTGCACACTTGATGCCGGTGGCGATTGCCGGTGCGCGTCCATGAATCGAGTGGAATCCATAGGTGTTCATGTAGTAAGGAAAGCGCGACGAGCAGCCGATGCCGGAAACAAAAACGATCTTCTCGCGCGGAATACCGAGCTCGGGCATCACCTTCTGCACGTTGTTAAGAATTGCGTAGTCGCCGCAACCGGGACACCAGCGCACTTCCTGATCGGAAACAAAGTCCGCCTTCTTCATTTGACCCGGAGGTGGGGCGATCTTGCCTGAGACTGCCGAGCCTACTTCGCTATCAGCCGAGACAGCCTCGACGATGGGCTTGTTATCGTTGCCGTTGCCACTATGACCATTTCCCGTTGTACTCATTATTGCTCCTGTATGTCTTCCCTTAAGAGGCAAATATTTCCTTGAGTTGGATCCGAAAACCAGGCAAAACATCGCCCCCGTCGAGGAAGTCCTTCTCCGTTAAGACTAAGATGTCAGTTGGCGAGCGGTAAACCGTCACAGTTCGCAACTTTGCGCTAACGACCCAAACCTGTTTTGTGCCTGCCGTCAACCACTCAGAGACTTTCTCTTCGACTTCTACAACTCTATCGTCGGGACTCAGTACCCCCACTGCGAGGTCAGGTGCACCTGGCCAGTAGCCCTTTGTTTCGCCCACCTCATCAACCCGTTGCTGACGAATGAAAGCAATGTCGGGCGCCCGAACCGTGTCAGGATTGGAAGCTAGCTTGAACCCAGTCTCTGCGGCGTAAACCTCGCCGAGGCTATGCTCCCGCACGTGTTGGGCAATCGGCAGTGTCAGACGAATGGTGATTCTGCCATGGTTATGGCCGGCTGGTGACATCTTCTTCAGTTCTCCATTGACGAGTTCATAACGAAACTCGCCCCGAGGTAAAGCTAGAAGCCCATCAGCGGTCATGAGTTGTACTTCAGTGCTCATCTTTCAATTCTTGCACGCGGGGGGTGGGCCGCGCTCTCAACCAGTTTTACTTTTCTCTACAGCCTCACATAATTCCAAAAACTTATCCCTTACGTAGGGATCGAGTCGTTCTGCAAAACCTGCGTGTAGGTCCCGTATTTTTATTAGTTCCTGCACGTCAGCTAAATCTTTGAGCCTGTCCGAGGCAGTCATACCGGAAGCCAATTTCAATTCAATCAGCTTTTCAAATGTCACGATTTGAATACCGTCAATTTCTATTGATGCCGTGGACGGTTCAGGAATACTCACCGGCTTCGGCTTTCCATCACCCGGATACTCTCCAGTCGTCATTACTTCAATACTGACCCCATCTTTTGTCGAGCGCAGCCTCTTCTTTGCTCCTGGGAACGCTGGGACATAGCCCAAACCGCTCAACTCACGATGAAAGGTCTCTAATCCCTCAGGTGTAAGCACAAGATCGATATCCTCACTGAAGCGGGGATAGCCGTGTGCCATGAGAGCGACTGCTCCGATCACCATGTAATCGATTCCGTGTTTCTTCAGATCGCCGGTGATCTGGGTCAGCGCATTGTGGACATTGCCTTGTCCCATAAAATGACGCAACCCTTCCGCATAGAGGTCGACTACGGACCTTCCTTGACGTAAATCAGTAGTTTGAGTCTCCATCGCCGAACCAGGTTCACAGTCTACTGCCTACAAATACTCTTCAACCTTGCGCACGATCTCGCGAATCTGGAAGGGGCGGCCCTTCACTTTCGAGAAAGGAATCGCGTCAACCAGATACTTCGCGCGCACCATCGTCGAGAGCTGCCCCAGATTCATCTCCGGGATAATCACCGTTTCGAATCCGGCGAGCACTTCGCCAAGGTTCTTCGGGAAGGGATTCAGGTACCTCAAATGCGCCGACGAAACGCTCTTGCCCTCGCTTTGAAGTTTCTCCACTGCGGTACTAATTGAGCCATAAGTTGAACCCCAACCAAGCACCAACACCTTTCCGGGTTTCTCGCCAAAGACTTCAACGAGCGGGATATCGTTCGCGGCCCGATCAACTTTTTCCTGCCGCAGACGCACCATCAGATGGTGATTCTCGGGATCGTAGTTCACGTTGCCAGTGATGTGCTGTTTCTCGATGCCGCCAATACGATGCTCGAGTCCCGGCGTTCCGGGAATAGCATACGGTCGCGCCAGAGTTTCCGGGTCGCGCGAATAGGGCATGAAGTTCGCCGGGTCGGTGGCAAAGGTCACGGCAATCTTCGGCAATTGATCGATTTCGGGGATGGCCCAGGGCTCGGCCCCATTTGCCAGGTAGCCGTCAGACAGATAGAACACCGGAGTCATGTACTTAAACGCCAGACGCACGGCTTCGATAGCCATGTGGAAACAATCGGCGGGTGTTGCCGGGGCGACAACGATCGCCGGACACTCGCCGTTTCGTCCCCAGACAGCCTGAAACAGATCCGCCTGCTCGGTCTTCGTAGGCAAGCCTGTCGATGGCCCACCGCGCTGGACGTTGATTATCACCAGCGGCAGCTCGGTCATTACCGCCAGGCCGATCGCTTCCTGCTTGAGAGCCACGCCCGGACCGGAGGTGCCGGTTAGTCCAATCTGACCGGCAAAGCTGGCGCCGATGGCTGAACAAACCGCGGCGATCTCGTCTTCAGCCTGAAACGTTTTCACACCAAAACTCTTGTGGCGGGCCAGCTCATGCAGGATGTCAGACGCGGGCGTTATCGGATACGAGCCGTAGAACAACGGCCTGCCGGCAAGTTGCGAAGCCGCCACAAATCCGAGTGCGGTAGCCTCGTTGCCGGTTATCTTTCGGTATTTGCCGGGAGCGATCTTCGCCTTTTTGATGGTGTAGTGGGTAGTGAATAGCTCAGTGGTATCGGCGAAGTTGTAGCCGGTCTTCAAGGCAATCTCGTTTGCCTTCGCCAACTCGGGATTTTTGCCAAACTTGCTCTTGATCCAGGCGAGCGTGTTTTCCATGGGCCGGTCGTAGAGCCAGTAGAGGACGCCGAGTGCGAAAAAGTTTTTGCAGCGATCGATCTCCTTGCGCGACAGCTCAACGTTGCCTTTCAGCGCGTTCATGTTGAGCGTTGTGACCGGCAGCTTGTGTACGCGATAACCAGCGAGCGAGCCGTCCTCCAGCGGATTTGAAGCGTAGTTCGCATACTTCAAATTCTCCGGAGTGAAGCCGTCGGTATTAATGATGAGCGTGCCACCATCTTCGAGGTCGGCCAGATTGACCTTCAATGCCGCGGGGTTCATGGCCACCAATACGCTCGGCTGATCGCCCGGCGTCTTAATGTCCTGGCTGGAAAAGTTCAACTGAAAACCGCTGACTCCGGGCAAGCTGCCGGCGGGAGCGCGAATCTCAGCCGGGAAATCGGGCAGCGTAGAAATGTCATTGCCGACGACCGCGGAGGTATTTGTAAACTGCGTTCCCGTTAACTGCATGCCATCGCCGGAGTCACCGGCAAAGCGGATGGTTACGGTTTCTACTTCCTCGAGAATTTTTTCCGCTTGTTCTACCGGAGGTTCAATAAGAGTGCTCATTTCGTTTTGTATTAGACCCTTTCAGAGCGAATTAAAAGAATGTCAGTTTCGATTTCCGATTCTCACTCCCGATTTCAGGTTTTCCAATCGGCAATTGGAAATCGGAAATCGGCAATGTTTCACCCTCCATCCGTGCTATCCATCACCTGGTCAGGGTTCGGCGGTAAGTTCATCGTCGTTTTCGGGTAGCTTTCAGCCAGGTAGCCGATGACGTCGAAAACTGAGATTGAACCAACGAGTTTGCCATTTTTGACCAGGGGAACATTTCGATAACCCTTATCATTCATAATGGCAACGGCGTCACCGACCGTCGCTTCCGGCGTCAAAGTCGCAACCACAGGCGACATCCAGTTGCTTACCGGCGCATTCAGGTCTGTCTCCTGTCCCACTATCTTAGTCAAAAGATCTCGTTCGGTGAAAATACCCACTACCGACCCATCGTCTGCGCAAACGATCGCGCACCCGCCTTCGTCCTGTTTCATTGCCTCGATTGCCTGGGAGAGAGGGGTGGAGGGCGCAATGCAAACGTAGTCGTCCGTCTCCATCGAGCTTACGCTATCCTGGCGTGCCTTGCGAGACGACGCGGTCTTCGCGATGGCTACGGAAGGAATTTCACTGGCAGCGGATTGTTCGCCTGACATCGATTTGAGCTCCGGAAAACCAACTGGAGTGATAGCGGAGACGTCTAAATCCAAAGCAAATTCTACCAGTAAAGCTGAGACGACTAAAGCGAGAAGGCCACTCAAGCAGTTTAGAGTTCGAGCTTTAGCTGGCGAGAGGCAGCAGCCTAAAGGCTTAACTCTGAACTTCGGGCCAGCTTCAGTGCCTTGAGCTCTTTTTCATATGGCGACATCTCGACAAGTTTGCCTATGATCTCCGGCAGGACTTTGAGTGTGTGATCAATCTCTGCTTCCGTGTTGTAGCGCGAGAGCGAGAACCGGATCGAGCCCTGCGCCGCGGTATAAGGGATGTTCATCGCGCGCAAGGTCGGTGAAGACTCCTTAGTAGTTGAACTGCAAGCGGAACCGGTTGAGACACAGATACCGGCTTTGTCGAGATGAACGAGAATGTTTTCGCCTTCGACGTATTCAAACGAAATGTTCGCGGTGTTGGGCAAACGCTTGGTGCGGTCTGTGGTTCCGTTTAGGCGTGCATTTGCAAACGAGCTCAGTATCCCGTCTTCCAATTTGTTGCGGAGGGTCTCAATGCGTTCATGCTCGTCGAAAGATTTTGCCAATTCACAGGCTGCGCCCAGCGCGACAATATTGGGAACCGCGGAAGTGCCCGAGCGCCGGCCGCTCTCCTGACCACCGCCAATGATAAATGGCGGTAGCTTGACGCCGCCGCGAATGTAAAGAGCACCGACGCCTTGCGGTGCGTGAAGTTTGTGACCTGATAACGCGAATAGATCTACGTCGAGTTCTTTTAGATTGATTGGAATCTTGCCAACCGCCTGTACTCCGTCAACGTGGAAGACTGCATCTGAATTTTCACGGACGATCTTGCCAATTTTATCAATCGGAAAGAGCACGCCGGTTTCGTTGTTTGCGAGCATGACGGAAACGAGTCCCGTATCGCGTCGCAAAGCCTGGCGCAAATCGTCCAGATTCAGCTCGCCGTTTCCATCGACCTCGAGCCAGGTTACTTCGCAACCAATCTCCTCCAGATGCTCGCAAAGATTTTGGACTGCTTCGTGCTCGACGCGGGTGGTAATGAGGTGACGCCGGGTGGGATTCTGTTCGAGAAAGCCGCCGATCGCCCAGTTGTCCGACTCCGAACCGCAGGACGTGAAAACAATTTCACTGGCGTCCGAGGCTCCAACCAATTTCGCTACCTGCTCGCGCGACTGCTCCACTGCCGACTTCATACGCCGGCCGAGCGAGTGAGCCGAAGAAGGGTTGCCATACGTGTCGGTCAGGTACGGTCGCATCGCCTCAAAAACTTCCGGCGCGACTTGGGTGGTGGCGTTGTTATCGAGATAGATCATTGGTTGGTAAATGGTGAATGGTGAATGGTAAATGGTAAATGGTGAATGGTGAATGGTAAATGGATCAAATCTCTAAGTGGGTCTCTTTATGAACGGAGTCTGGCCGGGCGGCATGAGCTTAAGGGTTCGCCCACCTGATGAGCCAGTGGGCTCCACTTCACTCTGAGGCAAAACTACAGATTTCTCGTTCGGTGGCAGAACAACTATGTATATTGGCTCCGGCTGAAGAGATATGAGAGAAATAACCTCAGCTGTTTGGGCAGAGTATTCTCCAGACTTAATTCGAACCAGATCACTGAAACGATAACTCACGCCAGTGATACCTTCCGCCGTTATCCAACGGCTTTCTAGTTCATACTCCGTCATTTCTACGCCTCGACCATTTACTATTCACCATTTACCATTCACTTCTTCGAGAATGTCTTCAATCAAAGAGTAACATGAGCGGCAGCCGGCGCCCGCGTTACAGGCCGCGCTAACTTCCGCGATTGTTCTCAGTCCCTGCGCCTGAATCTCGCGTTCTATTCTTCGCTCGGAAACGCAGAAGCAAGTGCAGATCAACGCTTCGTCGCCCTCCCACTCATCGCGCGCGCTGTCGCTGTAGTTTCGAATAGCCGAGATGAGAGCTTCGCAGGCCAGCGCCGGGCACTCACTTCGTTCCGCCGGTAGGGCGCCGAGTTTTTCTTTTAAGGTTTCGGTGCGCTGCCCGAGAGACGCGGCGTCGCCGGTTGTCTTGCCAACAACCTGATCGAGCAACAACGATGCTGAAGCGACTAGAACGCTACAGCCTGCCGCCTTAAACTTTGCCTGCGTAATTCGCTGCGACTCGTCGATGTGTAGCGAAATTTGCACGCTGGCGCCACACCGAAACGATGCTGACCGGCCCACGAACCTTGGCTCAATTGCCTCACCAACGTTTTTGGGACTTAAGAAAAAGTCAGCTAAGGGGCCGGTATTACTTCGCATATTGGTAATGATTCCAGACTTCAACGCCTGCGACAAATGAAGTGGTGTTGCCCTGTTGATCCGGGAATCTGAGATCTCGAATTTGAGATTTGAGATCCCCGGGTTTAAGGCTCCCCATGCGGGCTGCTATTATGTTGATTCCCTCTTAATGTTCGGTCAAGTTCGACAGCTTTATGTTCGCTCAATTTCGCCAGCGCAGTTTAGAGCTTGAGCACCTGGACAAGGGCGACTATACGGCGAAGGAGTATGAAGGCTGCATAGTCGAGCTTCAGCGCGTTAACCGCTGGCTGGGCGACGCCGGCGCACTGCGGCACTCTCTGCTGCGGCAGATCGATAAACTAAACTTGCCTGGTTTTTCTGTGCTTGATGTTGGCGCTGGTTCAGGCGAGCTGTTACGCGTCATTGCCGACTGGGCGCGAAGAAGTGGTCGTAAGGCGCAGCTTACCGGTGTTGAACTAAACGCGCGGTCCGCAAAGGCAATCGCCGACCGGGCGATAATCTTTCCCGAAATAAGTGCCATTCGCGGCGACGCGTTTCGGTTGCCTTTTGCAGACAACGAATTCGACTACGCAATGTGTTCGCTCTTCACTCATCATTTCAGGAATAAGGGCGTGATAGCGATTCTGCGTGAGCTGGGCCGGGTCTCAGGCCGGGGAGTTTTTATTATTGATCTTCATCGACACCCGGTTGCCTACTATTTCTACACCACCATCGGCCGGTTGTTTCTGCACAATCGTCTGATTCGTGAAGACGGCGCGCTTTCGATCCTCAGAAGTTTTACGCCAGAAGAATTGGCCGGCTTCGCAGCGGAAGCCGAATTGAAAGACATCAGCGTTACGCGCCGCTTTCCCTACCGGCTGGTGCTTGCCGCGACTTCAAGAGAGGTGGCCGAGAATTGACGTTGGCTGCTACAAATATTTTTGACGTGGCAATAGCCGGCGCTGGGCCGGCCGGCACAAGTGCGGCAATCCAGTTAGCGATGAAAGGAGCGTCCGTGCTGCTCATCGAAGAGAAGAAATTTCCGCGCGCAAAGCTTTGTGGAGAATTCATCTCTCCTGAATGCCTCACGTATTTCAAACGCCTTGGAGTTATGGATCAGATGAGTGCCGCTGGGGGTGCGTCGCTTTCTGAAACCGTCTTTTACTCTCGCCGCGGGTACAGCCTTGCGGTGCCGAGTGAATGGTTTAAGTCCGGCACCAACGCGCTTGGCTTGAGCCGCCGTGAGATGGATCACCAGCTGCTCGTGCGGGCGAAGAGTGTCGGCGTGACAGTTTTGGAAGAGGCGCATGCGTCGCTACTGGTTCCGGAGGGCGAAAAAGTGTGCGGCCTTCGTGTGAGAACCGGAGACGTAACGCGAGATTACGAGGCACGGGTAACAATCGACGCGACTGGCAGGACGAGGGCCTTAGCCCGCCACCTGGACCAGCCACGGGCGAATCGAAGAAAGAACAAAAAGCCTCTGGTTGCGTTCAAGGCGCACCTTGAAAACGCTCGCGTGGCGGAAGGCGCCTGCGAAATCTATTTCTATAAGCGTGGATACGGTGGGTTGAGTCACGTCGAAGGAGGTGTCAGCAATCTCTGCTTTATAATCGCGGCGAGTGACGTGCGCCGTTGTGGCTCCGATCCTGAGCGTGCGCTGCGTTCCATCGTCATGAAGAATTCGCGCGCTGCTTATACGCTCTGTGAGGCGCGCGCTATCTCGCCCTGGCTCAGTGTTTCCCTGGAGAGCTTTGGGCGAAGGACTCTGGTCCCGGCACGTGGATTGATAACCGTGGGCGACGCCGCCGCGTTCATCGATCCATTCACCGGTAGTGGCATGCTGATAGCGCTGGAAAGTGGGGAGGTTGCGGCGGAGGTAATCACACGACAGCTTGCGCTTCTGCGGCAGGGGTCTGGTTTTGAATCATTGGCAAACGGCTACAAGTCGGAATATTCGCGCCGCTTTCAGTCGCGCTTGCGAATCTCGGGCCTGCTTCGACGCGCGGCCTTTGTTCCCCATCTGGACGAAGCTGCCATACTTTTTTTAGGAAACAGTTCTCGACTCCGGCGCAAACTTGCGCGCGCCACGCGCCGTTCCACCAGCCGCGAAGTAAGCGTTTCGAGTAGCTGATTCGCTAATTGGCCATTGCCCCGGCGCATCGATTTGGCCACCGCCGGAAGTATATAAATACTTGCCAGCTAGCAGCTTTTGGAGTAAAAAGGCGGAGCGTTACTTGTCTTAGTATTCCACGGCGACTATCTCAAAGGTCATTGAATTAAACTCAGTGCGACCGAATCGCTCCCCGAATGTCGTGGACAATGGTAATTTCGCAGCAGTCACAAATTGAGAATCGACGCCCGATACTTATCGGTCGGTCCAAGCCGGTTCTTTCTGCTCGGCCGAATACCCAACCTAGCTAAGGAGAAATGATGATGTTTGCTTCCCCTACGGAGTGGCTTAACTGTTTGGTTCGATTGCCAGCTCTTTTTGTCGTTACCGTTGTCTGTGGACTTACTGGCTCGGGCGTCGCTTTTGGTCAGGCGCAATCCAACGCCGCCGACTTGCAAGGGGTAGTACGCGACCAGTCCGGCGCGGTAGTAAGCGGAGCAACAGTGATTGCCCGCAATCAAGCAACCAACGCCAGCAAAGAGACCACGACTAATGGGGAAGGCGCTTATCTGATAGTCAATCTCACTCCCGGCGACTATGAAGTAACATTCGAAGCTCCCAACTTTAAGAAAGTGGTATTGCCGGGTGTGCAACTCACGGTGGGCCAGCGGGCGGACCTGGACGTCTCGCTGGAAGTGGGACAGGTCAGCGAGGTAGTTACTGTTACCGGAGCGAACGCGGAACTTGTAGAGACCTCAAAAACCGCTGTGGCCACCACGATAGATCAGCAACGCATCGAGAATCTCCCTATCAATGAAAGGAATTATTTGGCCTTTGCGCTGACAACCTCCACGGTCGGACGTGACGCTGGTCGCCCAATCGGACCAGCGCCGACCACCGGTTTGAACTTTGGTGGCCAGCGCGGCCGCTCAAATCTGGTCCAGGTTGACGGCGCCGACAATACGGACAATTCGGTCAATGCATCGCGCTCAACCGTCTCTCAGGAAGCAGTGCAGGAATTTCAGGTGGTATCGAATTCCTTTGCGCCGGAGTTTGGACGATCGTCCGGGGGCATCGTCAACGTTGTTACCAAGAGCGGCACCAATGATTTCCACGGAAACATATTTGGTTTTCTTCGCGACAAGAGTTTCCAGGCGCGCAACCCATTCTCACCGATCGAGAAACCTGATTTCAGGCGAACTCAATACGGCCTAACACTCGGCGGCCCAATGGATAGAGACCGCACCTTTTTCTTTTTCGCTTTCGAACAGCGACGGCGTGACGAATCGGGTTTCTTTACCAGCAACGTGTCGCAAGGGCTGGGGAGCACCGTTTCCATCCCCATTACCGGACTCGGAGTACAAACGTTCCGGAACCTTACTCCGGCGCAGGCCAGCTATATCAATAGCCTGCTGGGGAGTGGCAACGCAGCGCTTATCGGCGCTGCAGTAAACTACGCTTACCTGGCATCCAGCGGTGGCACCACCGGTCTGACGGGAACTAATCCGCTTCTGAGCGCCGGAGGGGCGATTCCTGCCGGACAGACAATCGGCAGCCGGTTCCTTCTGACCGGGACGCCTGTTCCAGTCGGCACTACCGGGGCCAACGGTCTACCGATCGCATTTCGTCCGCTGAATAATCTGCAAAGAATATTTCCAATTGTTGAAAGGACCACCTTTAATTCAATTCGCATCGATCACCTGGTTACCAAGGACCATCAGTTTTCTTTTCGCGGCGGTTACAACCCCAGCCGAATTACCGGTATCCAGGTGGAATCGCAAAACCAGTCATTTGGTCAGAACGATTTTTCTCGGACCGGGATTACTAAGCTACGCGATTTTTCAGCAGTCGCAGGTTTGACCTCTACGCTCTCCGGCAACATGGTTAACGAGGCGAGATTTAATTTCGGCGAGCGACGCGCAGTATTCACCTCGCAGAATGGGGAAGCCGTTGCTTTCAACGTAACCGGCACGGCTTTCATCGGCCGTGAATTGTTTTCTCCAGTTATTCGCACTGAGACACGATACGAGTGGACCGATAATCTGAGTGTGGTGGCAGGCAATCACAGCTTCAAATTTGGTGGGGACTTCGCCTTCGTTAGGATCCCTTCCGCAGTCTTTGAGCTGAACTTTGCCGGACTTTTCAACTTTGGCGAGTTTTCGGCTCGGACGCTTGCGCCGACATTGCCGACTGCTCCCAACGGACAAACGCCGCCTAACTTTACTCCCGTGCAGTCCTACGGTCTGGGAATCCCCTCGGTTTACGTACAGGGGTTCGGCAACCCGGTAAGTAAGATAAAGAACCAGCCAATGGCCTTCTTTGCACAGGATTCATGGAAGATAAGACCGAACCTGACGCTGAATTACGGCGTGCGTTACGACTATGAACTAACCCAAACGATTCTGCCCGAGCCGTCGTTTAGAGACCCACTTTCCGGCATCACGCTTTCACAAGCCCAGCTTTTAGCGGCGCAAGACGTGCTTAACGTGCAGCAGGGCTTCCCCCGCGACAAGAACAACTGGGCACCCAGGTTGGCAGTCGCCTGGGATCCCCATAATGACGGCAAGACAGTTATCCGTGCCGCCTTCGGTCTGTTTTACGATCATCCACTCTTAGCGATCGCCTTCAACTCCGATATTGCGGATGCGGCCCAGCAGCAACAGGCAACTCTGACATTCAACAATCCGGCGCCGACAACGTTTCTTAATGCCGCGCAGATCTTTCAGGGTACGGTAATCGTCTGTAATTTTCCCGGCGCCATCCCTGGTGTAAATTGCACGCCCGGCGCTGCTTCGAGCTCGCAGTATCAGTTCGGACGCCAGCGCTTCAATGACCAGACGTTCCCAGGCTTCGGCACGATTTTGCCATTCACGCTTTTCCCGGATAAAAAGTTCGAATCTGCATACGCCAATCAGGGTAACTTTACGGTTGAGCGTCAACTTACAAAGGACATGGCTCTATCGGCGAGTTATCTCTTTGTCGGCGCGCACCACTTGCCGCATCCACGCGATATTAACCTGATGCGCAACGACCTTCTGATTGAAAATTTCCGTCGCTTCTTTGGCGTCAATCCCCCTGATCCGACCTCCGCGCAGTTTTTCGCCCTGCCTCAAACTCCCTGCGCTGCGAGCGCGGCCTGCCCGCGGGGCTTTACGCCGATTATTCCCGGGATTTACGGGGTCAACTCAGCGGGGCAGACAATAATCTCGCCGATTGCCGCCAACTTCTTCCGTCCCAACGCGCCCAACTATTTCTTCGTGCAGGCAGCCACTGGCGGAGCAGTCACCCCGGCGGTACTTAACAGCATTCTGACTTCGACTCATTCCCTGCGCACGCCGGGCGTGATCTCGCCATTTGGCGATGTCAGCTCCCAACTCTCCGAAGGGAATTCGAACTACAACGCCCTTAATGTGGATTTGAAGAAGCGCTTCTCCAGTAACTTCCAGTTTCTGGCGTCTTTCACCTGGGCCCACGCGATCGATGATTCATCCGACCTGCAGACGCTGCTGAAGCCGCAGAACAACCTCGACTTACGAGGTGACCGAGCTGACTCACTTTTCGATCAGCGCCTCCGCTACGTCTTCAGCGCGGTCGTTACTTCGCCGGGAAAATGGCGCAATTCAGACAGCGGACTGCATCGCTTCTTGTCTGATTTTACCATCGCTCCGATTCTCGAAGTGGGTACCGGCCGTCCGTTCAATATCATCACTGGCGTAGATACAAATGGCGATCAGCAAAGCTCTAACGATCGCCCCAGCGTCGCTTCAGACGGTACTCTTGTTCTTCCGCCGTTTTTCACAAACGGCAGCCTCGGACGCAACATGGGCATTACGCATAAGTTTGCTTCGCTCGACCTGCGGGTGATGAGAGCCATTCGGTTCGGCGAGCGCGCCAAGCTGGATCTCATTGCCGAAGGCTTCAACATGTTCAATCGCTTTAATGAGGCCTCCGCAACACCCCTGTTTAGCGATGTTAATGCTTTCGGCCAACGTGCCAGCAATGGTCGTTACTACAGCCGTCCAACGGCATCGTTTGACCCGAGACAGTTTCAGTTTGGCTTGAAGCTAAACTTCTAAAAGCGTAGGACAGTCATTCTTTTCTGTCCTGCGGTGGCCTTCTCGGATCAAATACGTGCGTTTGCCTCCGGATCAAATAGGTGACGGGCAGGAAGGCCTGTAGTTCAGAGTTCAAACTTTAGTTTGCGGCTTCGAAATACGGCAAGGAACTCTGAACTACGGGCTAGACAGCGATGATGACGATTTTCCAACTTTAGCGATCGGCCGTCTGGCCGGTCGCTTTTCTTTTGGCCAGTTACTTAGTAGTCTTGGTTAGTAGTCTTTTCCTGGCCATAGGATTGAGCTCGGCAAACTAAAGAGTCGCCCCAGGCATCCGAAACATGTCTTTCGCAAAGCTTCTGTTGGCCTCGAAATTAGCCTCTCCCCGGAAGAAACACCTATGATTAGTAGTCCCTTTAACCGCGTTCTTGTGCTGGGTCTGTCCCTGGTTGTTCTGTGTGGACCTGCTGTGGCGCAATCGAGCCGGCCACGTCGTGTTAAGCCGGCTGCAAAGCCCGCTGAAGATCCGTTGTTGCGACCCGAACCAAAACCGAGTCCGACAGCGAGAAATAATTCAAACCGGCCGCTAATCGATGTGCAGCCAATGAAGCCCGTCGTAAACACGGTCGGGACGGGCGACACCTCCCACGCCTATCAGCTTTTGCAGCAGAAACAGTTTGCC
This sequence comes from Pyrinomonadaceae bacterium, assembly GCA_036507195.1. Lineage (GTDB taxonomy): Bacteria > Acidobacteriota > Blastocatellia > Pyrinomonadales > Pyrinomonadaceae > PSRF01. Next base: position 18,169 of record DASXQM010000349.1, read on the forward strand.
GCGGCGGCCAAAGAAGCTAAGGAGATCGCGGCTCAGTTTCCCAATGATTCGGAGGCTTGGAAGATCGCAGGGTTTGCGGAGTTGAGTCTTAAACAGTATCCGGTGGCCATCGAAGATTTGCAGCGGGCTCTCAATCTGCAGCAGGTTTCCAAGCGGCAAGATTCGAATACCGAGGATGCGTTGGCGCAGGCCTACGTGCTTTCTGAAAAATTCGATCTCGCGCTGCCTTTACTGATCGCCGCCACCACGCGGCCCGGCGCGGCCCCAGATCCCGCGCTGCTCTACTATCGTGGTCTTGCCGAATATAAAACGGGAAAACCAGCGGACGCGGAGCGAACCTTCAGCGCCGTCGTCAAGCTCAACCCTAAAGACTCTTTGTCGCTTTTTTATCTGGGTCAGATCGCAGTTGGCAAAAACGATCTGGATGGCGCGATCGCCTCACTTAACCGAGCGACGGTCAACGACCCGCGTTTTGCGGCTGCCTGGACTTTGCTGACATCAGCCTATCTGCGCCGCGCCGCGCTGAACACGGATGCGACGAAAGCTGCGGCTGACTATTTGAGCGCCGTACGCGCGGGTGAAGGCTTAATCAAGATTAGAACTGACGCCGAGGCAGTAACGCTGTTTGGACAAGCGCTGATTGGCTCGGAACAGTACGCGCGCGCCGCTGCCGCGCTGGAGCGGGCCACCTTGCAGCCTGACGCGAAGGGTGTAACGTTTTACCTGCTGGGAATCGCCCAGTCGCGCGCAAAGAATTTCCCCAAAGCAATCGCTGCTCTGCAGACCGCTGCCCAAAAGTCGCCGGATGATATCAATGTCTACCGGGAGCTTGGTTACGCCTACGAGATAACAAAGCAATATGCAAAAGCATTGGCTGCTTATCAAAAGGGCTTGAGCCTCGCGCCAGGCGACTCTGATTTCAAGGAAGCAGCTGAGCGTGTGCAACCATTTGCCAAATGATTTGAAATGTCGGTGGAGGTTAACGGATGAAGTTCACTGCAATAGTTTTATTGACGCTGGTTATGGCTGCGGCGGTGTGCGCGCAGCGGCCGCGAGTGATCCAGACGAGCACGCCGACAGACGCGACGAAGGCCGCACCGGCGCCGGCTCCACAAACAATGAAGGCGAAGTATGAGGGTGGCATCTTTGGTTACAACAGAACTATGGAAGGCACACTTAGCTTCGACGACACTAATCAGCGTCTGCTTTTCCGCAAGGATCAGAAGGAACTCTTTATTCCATACAATGCGGTAACCTCGGCGTTTGCCGACACGCAGAAACGTCAACCAAAGGCGGCAACTATTGCGGGGGCCATCCCAGTGCTCTATTCTTTGCCTGCCCATTTCATCAAGAAGAAAGTTCGGTATCTAACGATTCAATACAGTGACCCGGACACACGCGTGGCGGGAGTTACGAGTTTTCGCTTGGACAATAAAGATTTGGTTGAGTCGGCGGTCTTTACGCTCGCAAACAAAGCAGGACTGGTACCGCGCGGCGAAATCTATGTAAGGAAGAGAGACGACGCAGAGGCTAAGAAGACTACTCCGTAACTTCTGTTCAGAGTAATCAACATTAGAGGCGGGCCATCATTGTTATTGGCTCGCCTCTTTTCTTTTCTACGGGCCAACGGCTAACCCACCCGCTACTACCCTTAGCCCGCGGCGGAGGCCAAAGACGCGGGGACCGTGTCGCGAACTAGTAGGTTTTGCGGCGTGTTATCCGGCCAATCCGCTGGTCACCTTTCAGGATCAGGTCGCAGGCTTTGAAAGCATATTCCTCAAAGTCTTCCAGCCTTGAAGCCAGGACTACCCAGGCGTTCTTGCCGGAACGCCAGAGCTGCCGTTTTGGCAACTGGGGAAATTCGCGGCCAAGACTGTCGACGTGTTCCGTTGTCGTATACAACCACATGCCGTTGGCTCCGGGCTGCCTGACACTATCGCGAAGTGAGCAAAGAAGTTTGTCATCGAGATAGACGCTGGTGAATCCAAACATCCGTTTGATGGTGGGACGAATCGAAATCAGTTCTTCAAGGATAAACGGAAAAGGATCCCGTTTCTTAACGGCGGGATAATTTTGCGCAGCTTGTTTCACAACTCGCCCACCTTTGAAATCTGAGATCTGAGATCTCAAATCTCAGATCGGAAAATCTGAGACTAAGTAGTCTTAATCACCAGGGAATTTTGCATAGCTTTTCGGAAGAAAACAAGCAGCAGCTTTCTTTCTCGGCTCCTTAGGTGTGTTTGGGTTTCTGCCACAATTCAGTACCCACTCCCCGGAATTTACACCTCACTCCGAAAATTATTGACATTCATCCGGCGCAGGAATATCGTGCCTGCGATCGAGACTGCTTACCGGTTGACGATTGGCCTTACAGTATTAAAGCCTTACGGTTGATAGATAGCCTTACAGTCGCCAACTTCCATAAACGACAAACTACACTCTGAGAGTTTGTCGTTTCGTTGATCCTTCAAGCGTAAGCCGTTCGCCCATAAGGCGACGCAATTTGTCTAATCGAAATCAAGCCAGAAACCAACTACTACTCATCCGACCGGAATTACAATCTCCAAAGGAGACGGAAAATGGTCAAGCTCAAGATTGTCATCCTTGCATTGTTCGTGACCGCTATTTACGTGTATGCGATTTGGGCTACGAACCGTAACAGCGTTACCGCCACTTCGGCACAGGAAACCAGGATTCAGGGATGGACCACGGAAGATCGTCAGACGTTTTACCATACGGCTCAAGGCACACGTTTCTTTCCTTACAAATGGCTGCTTGCCCTGGAGGCACCCGGCAAGCTGACCCAGGAACCTTTTTTGACTGAGGAAAGAATTAGACGCTATCGCCTGATCGCCGATCCCAACACCCTTAACAACCCTGACGGTTTGCCAGTTGGCATGGCTAAAGAGGTTTCGCCCGACGGAGAGTTTGTAAGCATCACCTGTGCGGCTTGCCACACGGGTCAAATAAGCTTCAACGGCACGGCGATCCGCATTGACGGTGGCCCATCCATGCATAGCGTGGACCGTTTCATCATAAGTGCGTATGCCGGACTAGCGGACACGTACGCGAGACCTCTCAAATTCCAGCGCTTCGCCAGGAAGGTTCTCGGAGAAAACTCTACTTTTAGCCAGCGGCTGAAGCTTCATGGTGAAGTGAGGAGGGAAATTTTCGCCCCGCCCTTATACGCACAACTGCAAGCCACCATGAGACGCCTCTATCCCACTGAAGAAGGCTTCGGCCGACTCGATGCCCTGGGCCGGGGCGGCAATTTAATGCTCGCGACTGGAATTGGGGATAACCGCAATCTTGAGGTTGCAAATGCGCCTGTCAGTTATCCCCACTTGTGGGGTACGCCCTTTTTTGACTGGGTGCAGTGGAACGGTTCAATAACACAGCCGCTGGCCCGAAACATCGCGGAAGCTCTTGGCGTCGATACTCCGGTGACGCTAAAGGGGAAAACGGAAGATCTTTTCAAGAGCAGTGTCAATATCCAGAGCTTGTTTTTGCTGGAAGAAACGCTAAAGAAACTGGAACCACCGCGTTGGCCCGAGGAACTCCTGGGGGTCATCGATCAGGCTAAAGCTACGCAGGGAGCGGCGCTCTACACGCAGCATTGCGCGTCCTGTCACGAAAGCAAAATGACTCCGCCAAACGAATTTGGCAAAACGTTTATCCAGATCAACCTATACCCGCTCGATTTCATTGGGACCGACCCAACCGCGGCTGTTAATTTCAACAAGCGTATCGCGTACATGGGTCAACTCAGTCAAGCGCCGTACAGTTTACCGGAGAGGTTGACCGGTACCGGAGCTTTACAGGCACTTACCACGCAGGTCGCGCAACGTAAGTTTGACGAATTGCACATTTCACCCGAGATGCAAAACGAAATGAAGGGCTTTCGCCAGAACGTTGTCAGGGCGCCGCTTGCTTATCGCGCCCGGAACATGGATGGCATCTGGGCGACAGCTCCTTATCTTCACAACAACTCCGTGCCCAATCTGTATCAACTCCTGCTGCCGGCGGCGCAACGGGACAAAACATTTTATGTGGGGAATTTGCAGTATGACCCGAAGGTTCTCGGTTTCGACACTGCCAGGTCTGCCGATGCGTTCCAGCTACGCACCAATATCACCGGTAACTCAAACGCCGGGCATGAGTATCGTGATGGCCCACTCGGTAAGGGCATCATTGGTCCGCTGCTCACCGAGGAAGAGCGCTGGGCCATTATCGAGTATTTAAAGACGAGGTAGTTCGGAACAATTATTAGCCACGGATTTGCGCGGATCTTCACGACGGTCAGTACCACCTGCGGTAGTGGGTGGGTCAAACGATTGCCAATTGCCGATTTTCGATTGTCGATTTGATCACTTCGCCAGTCGATTTTAGTTGCTGGGGATTAATCTTAATCAATCGGCAATCAGCAATCGGCAATTGGCAATACCCAAGGCCC
>DASXQM010000350.1:0-36186 GCA_036507195.1 Pyrinomonadaceae bacterium
AGAGGGCGCCGGAATGCAAAATTGCATTAAAGCCTCCCAGCGTTTTCAGAACCTGGAATGCCAAAAACATTAACTATCTTGTTACCACCACCAGAGGATGTTATAAGAGCCGCCCAAGTTCCTTCAGCCCGACCTTCAGAAAGCAAGTTAGTCTTAAGCTCAAACTAACATGCTACAACGGGGGGACTTCTGAGCGGCCATATGCTTCCGCTGAGCAGAAGCTGAACAGAAGCATAAATTCCTGTTGTTGAGCATCAATTTGAACACTTTCGAATTAAAGCAACTTTCAGCCATCACGCTTCCAAAGTTAAGCGTGGAGGTACGAGAGCTTACAGAGTCAGGCGGAGAACTCACGGCCCTTGAGTATGTTTTAGGTGGAAGCAGTTTCACTCAACATTTGCTGCCCCGGAGCCTCATCTTCCTGCTACATCGGATGTTCGGCGCCAATATTGAAACCCTCAATGATCAACTGCGAAGGCTGACTTCGATGTGCGCTCAGTTTGTCAAGCTCTACGGCGAGGGACCCGTCAGCGTTTTGCGTGCGCCGGCGCGCATCAACATTTTGGGTGAGCACGTCGATTACGTGTCGTATCTGCCGACTGCGTCCCTTCCCTTCGGCAGCCGTGAACACAACATGCTAATGCTCTATCGTGGGTCAGCCTCCGACCGCGTGCGCGGGGCTTCGACATTGAAGGAGCACCCTCCCTTCTCCTTCACTCTGGCTGAAGGGCCTTCCCTGAGCACGAGCGGTAATGACGAAGCCGTCTGGCTGGCTTACCTATACGAGCACCCCGCCGGCGCTCCCCATTGGAGCAATTATGTAAAAGGAGCAGTCGACTTCGCGCGTATCGAGTTCGGTGCGCAGGTCAGACGCGGATTTGATTTTGTGGTGGACTCAGGCATACCGGCTGGTGGGGGCGCGTCCTCTTCGTCGGCGCTGGTGGTGCTGGCCAGCGCGGCGGTGCGAGAGGTTAATAAGATCTCATACGCGCCTATGGGGTTGGCACGCGACGCGGCCAGAGCCGAATGGTATGTTGGGACGCGCGGAGGAGCGATGGACCACATTACCATCTGCCTTGCCAAACGAGATCATGCAGTACTCATCTCTTACCTGGACCAACAGGCGCGCCAGGTCGCGCTTCCCGGGCGGCAGTTTCGCTGGATAACTTTCTTTTCCCAGCCTGCTGACAAAGGGCGCGACGTGATGATCGAGTACAACGAGCGCGCCGCTGTCTCGCGCATAGTGCTGCCAGCGTTGATCGAAGGATGGAAGACGAAGCAACCAGTCCGCTATGCGCAGTGGCTTTCAGCAATTCGGTCACTTGAAACAGGAGCTACCGCAGCGCTTGATGAGATCGAAACACTACTGGGGGACCTGCCTCGCACCCTAACGCTCAATGAGATAGGACGAGACTATCCAGAGGCTTTCGCCGCTTGTGCTCGCTCCTTCCCCATTCTTGTCGCCGAACGCGCCGAGCACCAGCTTCAGGTACGGTCGCGTGCGCTTCATCACATTGGAGAGGTCCGCCGCGTCAAAACCGCAGCGCAGGTTCTTCAGAATTTATCACGCCCCCACAGCAGCGGCGATCCGGGACAAGAAGTGGATGCGGCGATGCGCCTACTCGGTGCCCTATTGGATCAATCACACGCAAGCCTGCGCGACCTCTATGAAGTAAGCACTCCCGACGTAGAGCGCTTAATAAAAATCATCCGCACCGTTCCGGGAGTTTACGGAGCACATCTGATGGGTGGTGGCTTTGGCGGGAATGTGCTGGCACTCATAACTCACGAGCACGCCGGGTCCCTGATTGAACGCGTGCAGGCGGAGTACTACGAACTGCAAAACCGGCACGGTATTAGTGAAGGATCGGTGATGATCTCAACTCCAGGTGAGGGACTTGCGCCGATCGACCTTGAAATCGTCTGGCGCGAAGCTGTCGAAGACTTCAACGCTTCAGGGTTCGAGGCGGCAAAATATCGCGCCGGCGTAAGTGCGCTGCTCGATAGTATTGGTCCTGACGAATTGCCCGAGGACGTGTGGCCCGTGGTTGTGGCGGCGGGTAAAGGCACTCGCGCTCTCGCGTCCGGCCTGGTGGCGCCTAAGCCCCTTGCCGCAATTCTGGGTACACCGGCAATCCTTCACGTACTGCGCAATGTTCGTATCGCATTCGGACTGACCCGCCGGCCGATTGTGATCGTTTCGCCCGAGACGGAGGCCCAGATACGGGCTCTGATAAAAGAAGATGTGACTTTGATCGTCCAACCGGTGGCGCTCGGAACCGGCGACGCGGTGCTGTATGCGCAGGAACAGATGCAGGGATTTCAGGGCCGGGCACTCGTTATCTGGGCTACGCAACCCGTTATCCGGCCAGAGACGATGCGGCGCACGCTAAAGCTATCCGCACTCTTTGCAGGTTATGAGATGGTGCTCCCCACAGCGCAAAAGCACTGGCCATACGCACCTTTGCTGCGTGACGAACACGGAAGAGTGCAAACGGCACGTGAGACACATCTGGAGCATGCCGACCATCTGCACTTCGGTGAAAGCAACATCGGAATGTTCATGCTAAAGAGCGAGGCGATGTTCAAAGCTCTTAATGACCTGAAACGGCAATACTGGAACGAGACTGAGCGGCGTTACGAGCGTCACAGCGGAGAACTGGGTTTTCCAAACGAGATCATCAACTACTTCGCTGCGCGGGAGACTGGAGTTTTCGCGTGCCCAATTGCTGACAGTCGCGAGGAACAGGGGATCAAAACGTTGGAAGACATCGCTCATTGTGAACGGTTCATATCCGAGTTGGCGGCGCAGTGATCTTGACGGCCCGAACCGCCTGGCGCCGAAAACATCAGAAGAGTTTCATCTTGAGTAAGGGAGGGATAATGGCAAGAGCCGAGCAAAAGACTGGCACTAGCCGGCGTCCGATCAAACACTTGCGCTGGTGGATCGGCGGTCTGCTGTTTGCTTCGACTGTCATAAACTACATCGATCGCCAAACATTATCCGTACTCGGTCCTTACCTTAAGATTAGCTACCATTGGAACAACGAACAGTTTGCAGTGATCATCATCGCTTTCCGCGTTGCCTACTCCATCGGCCAGACCGTCTCTGGCCGCCTCATTGATCGAGTTGGAACACGCAAAGGGCTAACGATTACGGTCATTTGGTATTCGATCGCTGCAATGCTTACTTCGCTCGCCGTCGGCTTGCGTAGTTTTGCAGTCTTCCGCTTCCTGCTGGGCGCAGGCGAATCAGCAAACTGGCCCGCGGCGACGAAGGCGGTGTCGGAGTGGTTTCCGAAACGTGAACGCGGGTGGGCCGTGGCCCTCTTCGATAGCGGGTCGTCAATCGGAGGAGCGATCGCGCCACTACTAGTCATTGGCCTATACAAGTATTTCGGAGGTTGGCGACCCACTTTCATCGCAACCGGCACGCTCGGATTTTTATGGTTAGCCGCATGGCGCTGGCTCTACTTCCCACCGGAAAAGCATCCCCGCATCAGCGAGGATGAACTGAGAATGATTTTGGAGGACCGACAAGAGCAGGATTCTGCAGAGGCACGCATCGGTCCACATCCGACCTGGAAGGATTTGCTTAAGCTACCACAAACGTGGGGCATCATTGCGGCACGCACCATGACCGATCCAATCTGGTTCTTTATCACAGACTGGTTTGCGATTTACCTTGTCGCCAAAGGCATCAATCCGGAGCAAGGCCTTCTTGCCTTCTGGATTCCGTTCGTTGCGGCAGATCTGGGTAACTTCTTCGGTGGCGGCTTGTCCAGTTGGCTAATCCGGCGTGGCTGGCCCGTCTTGCGCGCCCGCAAGGCGGTCGTCATTTTCGGCGGCCTGGGGATGGCGCTCTTGATTCCGACCGTTTTTACTTCGAGCCTCTTCGCGCTCGCCGGTCTCTTTGCCATCTCGACCTTCGCGTACGCGTCCTTTTCGACCATGGCACTCGTGTTGCCCTCGGACCTTTATCGTAGCGAATCGGTGGCGACAGTCAGCGGTATGAGTGGGACAGGAGCCGGACTCGGGACGATCATTTCAACCTACTTGATAGGCTACGTGTCTGACCGCTATTCCTTCGAGCCAATTCTGATCGCCGCGAGCCTTGTGCCGCTCGTCGGCATGGTGCTTGTTCTGCTGCTAATCCGCGGTACCCGGACGGCGCGCGTTGAATTTGGAGCCTAGTCTAAGTGTAAATACGATCTAGACCAGCCTATTCGGAAGTCAGTTTATGAAGCCAAATCGACTATCGAGGAAACTTGTCAACTCGAGCAGATAAGCAGCCCGCCAACAATAAAGCAGTGAGGTATTACGATCGCCATCTGCTCAATTTGTGGTTCTACCTTCTTAAAGGAATCTTCTATGCACAGACGTAATTTTATTAAGGCCGGAGCGGGCCTCACGATGTTGAACGGTCTCGGCGTTGGAAAAGCTCAAGATGTTCCGGCTCACAATTGGGATCGCTACGACTTCGGTCCAGGACCAACAGTGTCAGAACGCTTGAACCAGGGGCCATTCGACATTGACCAGGATGAGGGTTGGTACACTGTTCTGGTGACATCGCAGTCAAACAAGGCTGTAAGAAATTATGGTCTCGGTTTGGTCGGTTACAGTTGGGAAGAGGGCGGCCCCTCGCTCGCCGCACGTCAAGGCAGAGAGACTCTCGAGCACCACGTGGAAAAACTTTCGAGTCTACCTTTTGTTGACGTTCTTTATATCAGGTGCGATTGGCGAGATGTGCAAACGCGTCCAGGCAAGCTGGACCTTCACCCTGTTTTCAAACTAACTCTTGACGCTGCGAGACGTCACAACCTCCGTGTCGGTTTTCGCATTCAGATGTCGAACACTGAGGGTCAACCAGGCCGCCTGGCTCTACCAGACTTCCTTCAGAAGCAGGTACCACTGGTAAAGATTGGAAAGACTTACGGCAGTAGCTACGAGTTTGTGGAGCCGCGTTACGATCATCCTGTTTTCCAGACTGCTTTCAAAGAATTGAATGAGCTCCTAGTCGCGGAATTCGATAGCAATCCTTTAATGGAGTTTGTTGACTTGATGATGTATGGATTCTGGGGCGAAGGCCACACAAGCAACTTGCCAAGTCCATTCCCAAACTACCTGGCAGCGGAGAAGACGTTTGTCGAAATGACAAAGCTTCAACTTGATCTATGGAAGAAAGTCCCGCTCGCCGTAAACACACAGCCCGACATCAGCAGGGTTGGTAACAATGCCGTGTTAGATATGTGTGTTCGCGCGGGTTGCTGGCTGCGTTCGGATAGCATAATAATCGAAGAACCTATTCAGATTGAAGAACTCGCCAATCGCCCGCCCTGGCTCGCCGTCGTTATGGAAGATGGATACTACCGTCAGTACAAAGTTGATCCGAAATACCTGCCGGCTGACGAAGCTGGCGTCAACGTCGTTGAAAAGTGGATGCTTCACGTTTTGGACTTAGGCGCTAACTACTGGTCGCTTTGGACTGAATCAGATAATTTGGCTCAATACCACGAACGTTACCCTAATGGTTTGGACACGCTGCGCAGGCGCATGGGCTATCGCGTCCGTCCTTCCTGGGTCTGGCAAAGAAAGCGTTACGGCACACACGAGTTAATAGTTGCGCTCGCGAACGACGGAGTGGCGGGCATTCCGGGCGTGCTCAGAGTTTATGTCGAAAGCCTGGATGGGAGACTCAAAATCGGCGGTAGCCTCGACGCTGGACAGCCTTACGGTGGTAAATTGCGTCAGGCGTCATTCATTTTGCCAAAAGGAATTGATGGACAGCAATTGAAGATCCGGGCAGAGATTGAAACGAAAGCTGGGATTCGTCGGCCCGTGCATTGGGCCTGCGCGCAGCCGGTGAATGCCGATGGCTCGTTGATGATTCAGTTGATTCATAGCGATGATAAACGATGGAGAAAGGGCGTCTGAAATCTTTACTGGCAACTTATAGTTTCTGCAGATCTCAGATCGAAGCTTTCGTTCAAATCGGAGCAGATAAATGTCCTATGGAATCGGTGTTGATCTCGGCGGAACGAATATCAAGATCGTCGCCGTCTCGGAAGAAGGTCAGATACTGGAGCGGTCAACGTACGAAACACAAGCCGATTCTCCCGGCTTCTGGGTCGAAACAATAAGAAAAACGATCAAAGAAATTGAGGAGACGCGGGCAGAATCGGCGCGCTGGGTTGGTCTGGCTGCACCTGGTCTGGCCGCACGCGATAACCTTTCTATTGCTAGCATGCCAGGAAAACTTCGGGGACTTGAAGGACTCGATTGGACGGACTCGTTGCAAACTTCGCATCCCGTGGGAGTTCTCAATGATGCTCATGCGGCACTCCTGGGAGAAGCCTGGATCGGTGCGGCAGTGGGTTATCGTAACGCCGTGCTATTAACGCTCGGCACCGGAGTAGGCGGAGCACTCCTCGCTGAGGGTCGTCTATATAAGGGTCATCTCGGACGAGCAGGTCACCTCGGACACATTAGCCTAAACCCCGATGGCCCTCCCGATATCGTCGGCACACCAGGGAGTCTTGAACAAACGATTGGCAACGCGACGCTGGCGGAGCGCTCCGCCGGTCGATTTACTTCGACGCGCCAATTAGTCACGGCACACCTCAATGGCGATAAGAAGGCAAGCGACGTTTGGTTGCGGTCTATCTATAACCTGGCTGTAGGAATCACGTCCATAATCAACGCACTCGATCCCGAAGTTATCATTATCGGCGGAGGGATCGCGCAAGCAGGACCCGCACTCTTTGACCCCCTCGCCGGCTTTATGGCAAAAATCGAGTGGCGACCACAGGGACACCGCGTGCACATCATTCCCGCTGCACTTGGCGATCTCGCAGGAACACTCGGCGCCGCTTACTACGCGATGAATTACGACAGTCCGCGATAGCGGAAGACTGATAGCCCGACGTCAGAATAACCTCTTTCGCTGAAGCTTCACCGGGTTTCGACTTCTCACTGATCTGGCTTTCATTTACTTTCACTACTTGTCTATTTTGTTGCGGTAGTTCTTGACAAACGCGGCAGACTCGAAGGAATATGGCGTCGAGTCAGGGGCTTATACGTCAGGGATCATAGAACTCACCAAGTAATCTCAAACCGTCTAGGAACACGAGCGCTCGGGAGCCGCTGCTCTGAAAATGAGAATCGCATGTTGAACTTGGAGCGCCACACTAAGATTCTGGAACTGATCGGCGAGCGCGGGAAGGTCGAAGTGGGCGAACTCAGCCGCCTCTTCCAGATCTCTGAAGTCACTATCCGCACCGACCTCAAGAACCTCCACAAACGTGGCCTCGTCCGAAGGGCACACGGCGGCGCCGTTCGCGTTGAAACCGTCAGTGTTGATGCATCGCTGCAAGTCAAGGCCGCTCTACACGCTGACGAGAAACAGCGCATTGGGGCCGCGGCAGCTGCACTTATAAAGGATGGTGACTCAGTCATCCTCGACTCAGGCACCACGACGCAACATATCGCAAAGCAGATCAAAGATAGGAAAGACCTGACGGTCATTACTAACGGCATTAACGTGGCAATGGAGCTGTTAGGAGCAAAGGATGTTCGTTTGGTACTGCTCGGGGGGATGGTGCGTCAGAATTCATACTCCGCAGTCGGCCATTTCGCCGAGGACATGCTCCGCCAGCTTTCCGCAGACAAACTGTTCCTTGCCGTTGACGCGTTCGATCTCGACTTCGGCCTCAGCACGCCGAACCCGGAAGAGTCGAAGGTCAATCAAGCGATGGTTCGAATTGCTACTGAGAAGATCCTGGTCGCCGACTCGAGCAAGTTCGGAAAGCGAAGCCTATCGCATATCGTGCCACTATCGGCTATCGACAAGGTTATCACCGACAATTCGTTAGCAACTGACATTCAAGCTGAATTGCGCGCCCGTGGCGTTGAATTGGTTCTGGTCTAACACTCTTTGGTCCAATCCGCCTAATAGATCCTCACCCTGGAGACAACGCGACTGATGGCTCCGCACGGGCTGGGAGCATCCGGCTTGAGTCCTAATCTGATCGATGAGAAGAGAGCAACGAGCTGACCGATGAAAACGTCAACCGGCGGCCGATAGCAGTCGCCCACGGAAAGCTCGAGCGGCAGGATGTTGCCGATCTTTGCAAGCCTTTTCTCATCCTGCAGCCCAACCCTCGGCGCTATTACAAGAATGTTTTTGGCCAACTTCTTGTCTCGAACCTCTTCCAATAGATCTAGTTCGTACGACCTGCGCCGGACATCGCCGGAAATATAGCCAACAACCAGTGTTTCCTGATCGATGGCGGATAGCGGACCGTGCCTTACTCCTAGAAAAGACTCGCTGAAGGTAACGACTCTCCCGGCGGTAAGCTCGAGGACCTTCAGCGCCGATTCCACAGCTACCGCGTGCAACACTCCTGTGCCGAGAAAGCAAATTTTCGCGAAGCCTTCAGCAACAGCCTGTGCGGCCGACTCGGCTGCCGCCGGGAGAAATTTTCGCCCTGCCATAATCAGGACATCAAGCGTCACGCCATACGCGGCGATGTTTTGAAGATGGGCCAGGCACTGACCCGCCACCACCATGTTCGAGAAGGAGCTGGTCATCGCCAGGCCCCGGTCGTTTACCGCGTCGTTGAGTATAATCTGGCGGACGTTGTCCCGTTCACTAGGTATATGCGCCATGCGACCCTCGCCATTGCAGCACACGATGATGTGTTGAATCTCAGGGCGGCGATCGAGCGCCGACTCAAGTAAGGCAACCCCTTCCGAACTGTCGCCGGACCTGGAGAAGGAAACCCAGAGATACGACTTTCCCGCGACCATATAGTCATCTAAGCAAGTGAGCAGGTCGGTGCTTGGGATGGCACACACTTCGCACTGCCAAATGCGTCGCAAGAGCGTCGCGATAGCCCTGCCGATGTAATCAGAGGTACCGGCGCCAATTAAGAACACTGAGGGACGCGCCTGGGGATCGTTGAAAACTCCGGCACGTTTGAGAAAACTTTCCAGCTCAGGTGCGAGTTGCGACAACTCCTCATAACTCCGCCACCAGGTATCCGGCTGCTGAAAGATCTCTTGTGAGGTGTGGACCAGACCCCTTGCCTCTCGCTCGGCCTCCGAGAGCATTAGAATTGTGGAGAGAGGGTCCATTGATTCGTTGAACGTTTGGCGCACGGATGAACTATCAGAACCTCAGCAGTAATGCCTATCAAGTCCCCTGAAAATCTTTTGCAATTCTATTTCACATCATATTAGAATCACGGCCGATCCGAAAGCAATCAAAAGGAAGTTACAGCATTTGAAAGGGCGTCAGTGACTCGGGATGACAAAACGCGGTGCTGGAAACGGCGTGGTCGTAATCGGAGAGTTAAATATCGACGCGGTAGCTTGTGGACTTTCGGAAGTCCCAAAGATGGGAGCGGAAATTCTAGCGTCAGATTTTCGACTGACTCTGGGTAGCGCCTCTGGGATTTTCGCCTGCGGCGTCGCCAAACTCGGGCATGAGGTTGCGTTCATTGCCAAAGTGGGTTCGGACGACTTCGGAGAATTCTGTCTGGCGGCGCTTCGTGATGCGGGAGTTTCTACCCGCCATGTCTCCCGCGAGGAACATTTGAAGACTGGTGTGACGATCTCGTTGAGCACTCGCAAAGATCGCGCACTGGTAACGTATCTGGGGTCGATCGCTGCCATGGGCCCAGAGCATGTGAAAAGGTCGTGGCTCGAGGGTCACCGCCACCTACATATGACTTCTTATTTTCTCCAAACGCGCATGCAGCCCTCTTTTCCGCAAATGTTCCGTGATGCCAGAGAGCTGGGCCTGAGTACATCGTTTGATCCAAACTCGGATCCTTCGCACACTTGGGGCGATAGTATCCGAGACGTGTTTGCCTACACCGATCTACTCTTTCTCAATGCCACCGAAGCGTTGCAGTTGACGCGCGCGCGCAATGCCAGAGCCGCACTCAAGGCTTTAAGCAGAGAGGTACCTTGTGCGGTAATCAAGCTTGGAGCTCGTGGCGCCCTGGCAGTCAGGGAAGGTGAAATCACTTCCGCGTCGGGTTTCAAGGTCGAGCCGATAGATACAACCGGGGCGGGCGATTCTTTCGCCGCCGGTTTTGTTTCTTCCTACCTGCGAGGCCGTTCCGTCGCGGAATGTCTCCGCGTGGGAAACGCTTGCGGCGCGTTAACTACGCTACAAGTGGGCGGCACTGCGGGACAACCCACCCGTCAGGCTCTAAAAAGATTTCTGGGTGCACATCGCACCGCCGAGCATTTCTCTTAACGCGAGGGCAAAGCCTTAATGCTGCGGATCCATGCTGAGGAGCAAACGCGACAACTAGTAGCGAGCCGCCCGCTGCTCTCTGCCGCACACCGTTCGCAAGGTGCGGTGGCTGCTCTCAATTTCTACAACGCTGAGACGCTGCTTGCGCATGTCAGGGCTGCAAACACTGTTGGCGCCTCGATCATTTTGCAGACCACCGAATCAACCATCAACTACCTCGGCCTCGGGCTGATAGTTGCGATGGCGCGCGCAGCTGCCGAGCAAATGGAAAAGCCGGTCGCATTGCACTTAGATCATGGGGGAAGTTATGAACTTGCCGCGCGCTGCATCGAGGCCGGCTACACTTCGGTCATGTTTGATGGCTCCAAACTTTCTTTCAGGGAAAACTGTGATCATACGCGCCGCGTGGTTGAACTAGCGCATGACCACGGCGTTTCGGTTGAGGGCGAACTGGGCCACGTCGCACAAAACGATGAAGCAACATCAGCCGATATCGCTGGTTTTTACACACGCGCGGAAGATGCCTTGCGATTCGTCGCGGAGACGGGAGTCGACGCGCTGGCAATTGCAATAGGTACGGCGCATGGTTTCTACAAAGGCGAAGTCAGATTAGACTTTGACCGCCTTACGCAAATCAGAGAGGCGGTAGGAGAGACAGCATTAGTTCTGCACGGCGGGTCTGGCGTGCCGGAAGTATTGCTGCGTCAAGCAATCGTAAATGGCATTAGTAAAGTTAACTTTGGTACCGAGTTGAAGAATGCCTTTACACTCGCGGTAAGAGAGTCGCTCTCATCAAGCGATGACATCGACTTGCGCCGGACCTTCGCGCCGGCAATAGCAGCCGTACAGCAGATCTCGCTGGCGAAGATTCGAATCTGTTCGCACCCGGGATAAGGTTGTCGGAAAAGGAAAACGAGAGGCAGCAAGCGAATGACAAATTTCAACTGGCTGTTGGATGGGAGCATCGTCGGACTCTACTTGCTGGCAACGATGGCCGCCGGTCTGATGGTGCGTAAATATGTGGGCAAGGTAGAACACTTTCTTGTGGCTGGTCGCGAGATGGATGTCTACCTTGGGATCGCCTCTCTGGCAGCTACCGAGTTCGGCATCGTCACTTGCATGTACACCGCTCAGAACGGCTACGAAAAAGGGTTTGCTGGCGCCACCCCGGGTATCCTGATGGCGCTCGCTATGGCCGGAGTTGGCCTAACGGGATTTGTGATCAAGCCGCTCCGCGACTCAGGCGTCATGACCATCCCCGAACTGTTTGAGAAGAAGTTTGGGCCACGCATCCGCTGGGCTGCAGGGGTCGTAATCGTACTGGGCGGGCTGCTCAACATGGGCGTCTTTTTGCGCACGGGTGGTCAGTTCCTGGTGTTGGTTTCAGGGCTTGACGTGAAGTATTTGGAAATCATGATGACTGCGCTACTCGTCGGCGTGGCCGTTTACACGATCCTTGGGGGAATGCTGTCGGTGCTGGTGACAGACTACATGCAGTTCATCGTGATGAGTGCTGGTCTGATCGTGGTAACGGTTCTTATTCTAATGAACGTCGGCTGGGAAAACCTGGTCACCACGGTCGAAACGCACTATGGCGCGGGAGGATTCAACCCGTTCATCAACCCGACGATGGGCTGGCAGTATGTGCTATTCAACCTAATGCTGAACACCGCTGCCGTCCTGACCTGGCAAACAATTATCGCTCGTGTGCTGGCCGCGAAAGACACGAATACCGGACGCAAGGTCTACACGCGAACCAGCTTCTTCTTTGTGTGCCGCTTCCTTATCCCGGGTGTTTGGGGCATCGCGGCGCTCGCGACCCTGGGACCGGTAGCGAACTCGCTCGAAGCGATGCCGCGCTATCTGAGCACGGCGGTGCCGCCGGGACTGATGGGTCTTCTCATCGCCGCAATGCTGGCGGCTGATATGTCAACCGATTCTTCTTACATGCTGACATGGGGTAGCGTCATCTATAACGACATCATGGCACCTTTTCGCAAGACACGCTGGTCCGAGAAGAGGGGTTTGTTCTGGAACCGCTCGATCATCGCGTTCATCGGGGTGTTTCTCCTGGCATATGGGCTCTGGTATCCGCTCAAGGGAGATCTTTGGACCTACCTGGGTGTGACCGGCACAATTTACCTGGCGAGCATCTCGGTGCTCCTGATCGCGTGCTGTTACTGGCGCCGGGCTAACAGCTGGGGCGCGGGCGCGGCGATTCTTATCAGCGCAGTCATACCGATAACTTATCTGGTCATGGAACAACTCCCGTCCACTGCCAGTCTTGCAAAGACCATCGGGCCGTACTACTCCGGCATCGCCACTTATTTTCTTTCGGGCGCTGCAATGGTTATCGGGTCACTACTAAAGCCGCAGTCCGGTGCTAATTTCCAGGAGAGGACAGCGTGATGGCTAAACACTGGTTTTGGTGGATCATAACAATGGTCTGTGTCGTCTGGTATTCAACCATCACTATTTACGTCGCTATCAAGGGCGGCGCCGACATTAAGCACATGCTCGCTCGGCTTGACGCTACCAAAGCCCGCGAAGCGAAAGAGGAAAAAGAAGGTTGAAGCTCGGCGGCGCGCTTCGGTGATTAGTCGTATGCTCGTCTGCGTCAGTGCCAACCCTGCGATTGATCGTCGTCTGCAACTTGAAAGCATCGCGGTCGGCGAGGTGAATCGTGCGGTATCTGCGAAACCGTTTCCCGGCGGTAAGGCTGCACACGTCGCGATGGTCGCTCAGTCGCTCGCCCTGGAAGTAACGTGGGTCGGCTTCCTTGGTGGAGCGACTGGTGAAGAGTGCGAGGGCGGACTTTCGGCCCTGGGAATCCCGGTAACCGTCGTGCGGACTCGGGCCAATACGCGGGCGAACCTCGAGATAATCGCTAGTGATGGGACCGTCACTGAAATCCTGGAGCCTGGCGGCGGTGTCACTGACGGCGAAGTAGAGCGTCTGCTTTCCGCGTGCCGCGATATTTTTGCGGAGAGTGGCGAAGGGTCACAGGTTGCGCTTTCGGGCAGTTTGCCGCCGGGAGCGCCAGTTGACTTTTACGCGGAATTGATTCGACTGGCGCACGTCTACTGCTGTCGCGTACTGCTCGACACAAGCGGTGAAGCTCTCCGGCAAGCGCTCGTAGCTGCGCCTGATCTGGTGAAGCCTAACCGGGCAGAGGCGACCTGGTTCACGGGTCACCCGATAAACAGTGCGGATGCAGCCGTCGAGGTGGCCCACAAAATGATCGACGCCGGTGCGCGCGCCGTCGCGGTATCACTGGGGGCCGACGGCATAATCTGGGAGGGCGCCGATAACTCAGCGACCCTGATTTCACAGCCGCCGCATATCGTGGCGCGCTCGACTGTCGGGTGCGGCGACGCCGCTCTGGCGGGCTTCGCAGTCGCTCACGCGCGAGGACTGGGTAACGAAGACGCACTCTCTCTGGCGGTTGCATGCGGCACAGCCAACTGCATGGCGGAATCGCCAGGTCTGGTGGATCCACTCGAGGTCGAAAGAATCATGCAACAGGTGTCCGTGCAACCGCTGCGGGCGGACTGGCGGGAACTTCAGACGCGGGGAGGCGTCGGATGATCCGCCTGGCGCTGTTAGGTTGCGGTGAACATTCCAGAAGCAGCCACGCCGCGCCTCTCGCCAGGTATGCTGGGCAGAATCCTGGCGAGATAGAACTCGTCGCGGCTTGTGACCTGAATCTCGACCGAGCCAGGGAGTTCTGCCGCGAATTCGGCTTCGCCCATGCTTATTCTGATGTAGAAACAATGCTAACGACGGAGCGTGTTGACGGTTGCGTTAGCGTGATGCCGATGGAGCGTATTGTGGAGTTGGCAGTAACGCTGCTTGCGCGAAAGATCCCTTGCGTGATCGAAAAACCGTTAGGCATTTCGCTTGAAGAGTCCGAGCGATTGGCAGGCGTGACACGCGAGACGGGCACTCCCCATATGGTGTCCGTCAACCGCCGCTTCATGCCTTATCTGAATCAGGCAAAATCCTGGGCTAAGAATATTGGACCACTTCAGTATGTCAGGGCGACGCAGGTACGACACGCCCGCGACGAGCCTGACTTCATCTGGTCAACCGCTATTCACATCCTCGATGCGCTACGCCATCTTGCCGGTGAAGTTGTAGGCTTTCAGACGGAAGTGCATCGTCAAGCAGGACTGTCTACTGTCTGGTACGTAGTCTCGCTTCGCTTTGAAAGCGGGACCAGGGGACGAATCGAAGTATTACCGACTGCGGGTATGGTCGAAGAGTCGTACGAGTTGTTCGGCGAGGGATTTCGAGCCCGGGTCGTCGCCGGGTCAGGGCCACAACGCTCTTTGCAATGCTGGCGCACCGGACAAATGGAGTTGGAGAAATACTCCTCGAAGGCCGACCCTGAAGATCTGCGCAACGGCGCCTATGACGAAGTCGTTGAGTTTGTGCGGGCCCTAAAAACAGGCGAGCGGCCCTGGCCCTCAGTTGAAGACATCCTGCCATCGGCGCGGATCTGCTTTGCCATTGCGGAATCAGTAGCTCGCCAAACAGAAGCGAACGGATGATCAAGATCTTTCGATGCAATAGTCTGAGCGAGCAGGTTAGTACCAACCTTGCGGTACAGACTGTGTGAAAACTCCGGGTCGCGGCTATGCCGCCCGATGTGCGGTGGCGCCTCTGCCTCACCGGAAGCAGCGCCCTAAACCATTTCGGGGCTACGCCCCTCTCAGGGGCGCAGCCCCGGATTCCATCAGGACTTGCGGGAAGGGCACAGCCCTCCGCACATCGGGCGGCAAAGCCGCAAGCGCGTTTTCAAGGTCACGACTAATCAAGATGAAGAAGTTTTCGTCCCTTTCGTTTGCCTCTATTCTGGTTTTGGCCTCGTTTGCTTTGCTCAGCTACGGGCAAGAAGGCGGAGTTGGCGGTAGCGCTTTTCACAAAAACGACATCACTTATTCAACTGAGGTTGTCACGCCTCACGTAAACTGGGCGACTACTCTACCCGGGGGCCCCATCAAATCCTTCTTCATCCCTTCCGTTCAATACGGACGCGATATGGTTGAGGTAATGCAGCGCCTGTCGCTTCAGCCAACCACCGTCTCCATCGATCGCAACTGGGATATCAACTGCTGGGGCATTGGCGACTATTACGGACACGAATATCGCGGCGACCGCGACGACTTCCAGACTGTCTACGGATACGTCGAAAAAGACATTGTCGGTCCAGCGCACTTCGAAGTAATGGTTATCCCGGGTCTCAACGGCTGGTCACGCATGACGCGCGCCACACGCGATGCGATCCTCCACCGCGTGAAACTAGGCGCTGGGCTGGTCCTGCTGCACCCGTTTGTCGGCGATGTGGAGGGTCATCCGTTCAAAGGCGACGAACCTGTTGGCGATGAGCGCATCTGGGAAGTTTCCCCGCTGATTGGTGTGGCTAATGACACCGTGAATGAGCGAGGCTACCCTGAAATCAATCAAGATGCAGTCACTAAAGGCAAATGGGAGGTTGCGCAGAAGCACTTCATCACCGAGGGACTACCGCTTGAGCTGCTACCGGAAGGTAACAGCGGCGGTTCTTTCTACAAGTACCGCGCGGATGGTGAAGTTTTAATCAAGTCAGGCGCTTATCCAATCGTTGCCGCGAAAACCTACGGCAAGGGGCGAGTGGTTGCGCTCGGCTACACGGAAGAGGGATTCACACCTCAGAGCGTTAATCCGGTGGAAACGAAAATTTACTGGGACTACTGGGAGTATCAATACTCACTGCTTGCACGCTCGATTCTTTGGGCGTCGGGGCGGGAAGCGGAGGTTCGAATTAATGAGTTAACCGCGGGCGCCACCTCCATCAAGTTTAATCTTAAGTCGAGTGCACCGCGCCGTATCCAGATCGAAATCGACGGCAGGAGTGAGTTTGGCCAAGCGCTCGGGTCACATCGCACCACGAAAGATCTGGTCGCCGGTGAAACCCTCATTCAGGTTTCGGCAGACACTTTGCGGCCTCCGACGGGATGGCCAGGCGGCCGGCAGATTTTCAACGTCATTATCCGAGACCCACAATCCGGAACAACGCTCAACTGGGGCGCAGCCACATTCGAGTCGCCTAAGCGTGCCATGATGACGATGGCAAAGCCGGCTGTCGATGTTTACAAAAAGGGTGAGACGTTGAGCGCCGTGTTGCGGGCCGCAGGCGATTTGTCGGGCCTGCAAATGCGAATGCAAGTGGCAGATGATATGGGTCGCTTGCTCGGGGTCATCACGAGGAGTGCGCGCGGTGAGCGGACTCTCACCTACCCGCTCACCGATTTTCTCGGCAAGTCTGCGCTCGTTACTGCCGAATTGGTCGACGAGCGCGGGGCGATTGTGGATCAGGTCCGCGCCAAACCCGTGATGGTCGTACAGGACGCGCGCCGCCAAAAGGAGTTCACGCCGCTCGTCTCCTTCGGCGGCACAAAGCATTACCTGCAGGACACGCAAATGCGGATGGTGCGCGGCGTGGCCGCAGATACCGGCTTTACGTGGGGCGGCGACGTAGACAACTCCCTCAATATTCCGCGCGGTACCTTCGGTGTGTATTGGTACGATCGCGGGCCAACCACCCCCGAAGGGATGGAGCAGGCGATCGCCGAATATCAGCAGAAGAGCGACTTCGAGGCCCTCGGCTACCTGACCAAGAAAGAACTTTTCAAACGTACTGGCGATAAAACGTTTCTGCAACGTACACCTTCTTTCAACGACGCAAGGTTTTTGCGAACGCTGTCCGACATTGTGCGCGCCGCCGCCAGGAACAAGGCACGCTATAACATGGATTACTACTTCGTCGGTGATGAGGGCTCGCTCACGTCTTACGGCGACGCGGTCGACTTCGATTGGAGTCCGGGAGCTTTGATGGAATTCCGCACCTGGTTGAAACACGAATACGGCACTCTGCCTTCGCTGAATAAAGAGTGGCGGACAGATTTCAAAAACTGGGAGGACGTCGTTCCCTATACAACTGAGGAGGCGCGCAAGGTTGGTAGCTTCGCTCCCTGGGCTGACCACCGAACTTTCATGGAGATTACTTTTGCGCGGGCCTATCAGACGGCGCGCGACGCTGTCGTACAAGGCGATAGTGAGGCGCATATCGCCGTCTCTGGCACGCAGGCTACTAACGCTTACGACGGAGCGGACTGGTCGCGCCTGGACCGTGTAATCGACGACTTCCTTTCTTATGACGGCGGCAACCAATGGGACATGCATCGCTCGTTCGCCAAGCCCGAGGCGATGATCGGCTTTTGGACTGGCTACGGTTCACACGGTCTCGCCGTACAGAACGCCATTTGGACCGCTGCGATTCATAATGTGCTACACCCGAACATCTTTTGGATGTATTCGTTCCTTGATCCTGATCTGACCTACTCGCAGTCAGCGCGTGACATGGGCGCAGCCTTTAAGTCGCTCAAGTTTGAAGGTGTCGGCAGATTGCTGATGGAATCTAGGCGTTTGGGAGACGGCATCGCTATTCACTACTCGATGCCGTCTGTGCATGGGGCAAGCATTCTCGGCTACCACCAGCGAAGCAGCGATGACGACGACGAGGCGCCGAAGGAAACATCGCTAAGTTTCCCGGCCAACCGCGACGGCTGGGTACGCACGATTAAAGATTTGGGTTTGCAGTTTGACTTCGTGTCTTCCGAACAAATAGAGCAAGGCAGTCTGACTTCCGGAAAGTATAAAGTCTTGATCCTCCCGCTCTCACTGGCGTTGTCGCCAGCGGGCGTAAAAAACATTGAAGGTTTCGTCCAGACGGGCGGAGTAGTGATAGCTGACGCAGCTCCGGGCTTGATGGACGACCACTGCGCGTGGCAGCAGACTGGCATGATGAATGAACTCTTCGGTATCACGGCCCCAGCTTCAAACAAACGAGCTTTTAAGGCTGGTGATGGACAGCTGGTGGTCACTGATGAGGGCGTGCGGTGGGGCCTCAGTGCAAAAGCTCTCAGTGGTCTGACTTCTGCTGAGCCCGACATTACGGCGGCAAGCGGCACGTCTTTGATGCGCATAGGAGCGACGGATGCTGTCATAACGCACCGCATTGGCAAGGGGTGGACTATCTATCTCAATACACTTTTTGACAAGTATCCAAAGATGCGCGCGGAAAAGTTTGGCGGCGCAGATTATCGTGCGCTCGTTGACTCTCTACTTGATCACGCCGGCGTCCGGCCCGCCGTTCAAGTGTTGTCGGCTGACGGTAAGCGGCTCAGTCAAGCACAAGTGG
Organism: Pyrinomonadaceae bacterium; assembly: GCA_036507195.1. Lineage (GTDB taxonomy): Bacteria > Acidobacteriota > Blastocatellia > Pyrinomonadales > Pyrinomonadaceae > PSRF01. Next base: position 18,513 of record DASXQM010000350.1, read on the forward strand.
CCCGCTACATCTTTGGCGACGCGGAGATTGTCACCATCGTTAAAGATAACGTCGCGCTTGCGCGGATTGTCGGGCGAGACGGAGTCACCATTTACAACGATGCCGCGTTAGGTCAGATAGCCAGCCAGGAGATTATTATCAAGTTCCCGCATAAGTACTACGTTACGGACGTGCGGTCCGGTAAACGACTGGGGTACACCGACATAGTTCATTCTTCTGTGTTAGTAGGCGATGCCGCTGTGCTGGGTTTGAGTCCCGCTGAAAATAGGCTGGCGCTGAGCGGACCCTTTTCTTCTGCGCGCGGAGAGCACGTCCCATTTACGATCACTTCATCTGTAGCTGGACCTCGCCTCATCCGCTGCCATGTATTCGCGCCCGACGGTTCAATGCTGCCCGCGTATGCCCGTAATCTGCTGCTGGACAACACCGCAACCACATTCTTTCTGCCGTCAGCACTTAATGATGTCGCAGGCGCTTACACCATCAGAGCAACGGACGTCGTGACAGGCGCAACCGCCGAAACGAAAATTACCCTTAAATGATGAGACCGCTGAGCAGCAACAAACCTTGCGCGCCGCAGTTGACCGCATTATCCCGCCTGACGATTATCCGGGCTCCTGGCAGTTGGGCGATTTTAGAAACCTGGTTATTAGTAACATCGAGATCGATTACTCAAGTTTAGTAAATCATGCGAAAAGGCAAACTGAGTGGACTTAGCAATCTTTGATTCCCGGCTCCAGTTGGCCCAGGCAGCAGCGGACGAAGCGGCTGGCCTCATTCGGCAAGCTATCGCTACACGCGGCCAAGCCTATTTGATCGCGGCCACAGGTACCTCGCAGTTCGAGTTTCTCGACGCGATAGTACTCCAGCCCAACGTTGACTGGGCCCAGGTCACTTTCTTCCATCTCGACGAGTACGTCGGTCTGCCCAAGACCCACCCGGCGAGTTTCAGACGCTACCTGCAAGAGCGGATTGTTGACCGTGTTCAGCCCGGAGCTTTCCATTTCCTAAACGGCGAAGCTCCGGATCCTGCGGCTGAATGCAGACGAGTCGGCGAGTTGATTTCGCGCGCGACCATAGATGCGGCGTTCGTCGGCATTGGAGAGAACGGGCACCTCGCTTTTAACGATCCGCCAGCCGACTTCTACACCCAAGAACCGTATCTCGTTGTGGAACTCGACGAGGCGTGCCGCCGCCAACAGGTCGGCGAAGGTTGGTTTGAAACGGCCGGTGACGTGCCGGCGCAGGCCATCTCAATGTCTGTTCAACAGATTCTCAAAGCCAGACACGTGCTCTGCGTGGTCCCGGATCGGAGAAAAGCCAGGGCCGTCAGAGACTGCCTGGAGTTCGAAATCAGCCCTACGCATCCGGCTTCTATTCTCCAACAACATCCGGGCACAACAATCTATCTCGATAAGGAATCGGCTTCGCTATTGAGCCCGAAATTGTAAACCAGGAACATTACCCGCGATGCAAGCGCCCACTTTCACTGACGTACTTCAAGCGCGACACAACATCGAGCCGTATCTGCCGCGCACCCCTCTGGCGCACTACCCCGCGCTCGACGAACTCGTGTCTGCACGCATGCTCGTAAAGCATGAGAACCATCTACCAACCGGGGCTTTCAAGGTTCGCGGTGGCGTCAATCTCGTTTCGCGGCTGTCGCCCGATGAGAGATCACGTGGCGTTATCGCCGCTTCGACCGGTAACCACGGACAGTCTGTGGCCTATGCCGCTCAACTTTTTGGGGTTGCGGCCACTATTGTAGTGCCCGAGGGAGCCAACGCTCTTAAGGTAGCTGCGATGCGGAGCTACGGTGCGGAAGTACTATTCCACGGCAAGGATTTCGACGAGGCCCGCGTCTACTGCGAGAGGCTGGCCGCTGAGAAAAACATGCGCTATGTCCACTCCGGTAATGAGCCGTTGTTGATAGCCGGGGTGGGAACCAACGCGCTGGAGATTCTCGAAGACGCGCCAGACGTGGGAACAATCTTCGTCCCAGTGGGCGGTGGCAGCGGAGCTGCCGGGACCTGCCTGGTCGCAAAAACAATTAATCCACAAGTCAGAATTATTGGGGTACAGGCGGAGCGTGCTCCAGCGGCCTACAAATCATGGCGGGCAAAAAAGCTGCTTGAGGACAGAATGGAAACGGATGCGGATGGACTCGCCACACGTGTCGCCTTCGAATTGCCGCAGCGTATTCTGTGGGAGCTGCTTGATGATTTTGTCCTGGTAAGTGAGGACGAAATCCGCAGAGCACTCGTCATCTATATAGAGAAAGCGCATACGTTGGCAGAAGGTGCGGGTGCGGCGTCGCTCGCTGCTGCATTGAAATTCCGCGGACTTCTATCGGAACGGCCCGTAGCCGTCGTCTTGAGTGGCGGCAATGTTACGCTCGAGGAACTCGGCAAAGCCCTGGCGACGTAGGCATTCGTATCTCCACGCTCTCCATAACAGATCGCTCGAGTTAAGCACATGAGTGAGAATTCTTTCCTCCGTCTCGGCGGCATTCGCGACGTACAAACATTTCGGCGGCACCTAAGGGAGTTACAAATCTCGATCCCCTGTGACCTGGAGTTGTTATCCGGCGACCGGACGCCGCTCGGACAGTCTCTGCACCGCGGTGATGTCTCTCTGGGAAATCGGTTCGCTATTCAACCGATGGAAGGTTGGGACGGAACGAGCGACGGTCGGCCAACGGAGTTGACGTTTCGCCGTTGGCGCCGGTTTGGCGCGAGTGGAGCAAAGCTCATATGGGGCGGTGAGGCGGTTGCAGTCTGCCACGAAGGACGGGCTAATCCGAACCAACTGGCTATTGGCCCACACGCTATCGCCGATCTATCTCGGCTTCGTGAGGCTTTGATTAAGGAACACGAGCGGATAGTGGGATCAGTAGCAGGCTTAATGATCGGATTGCAACTGACCCACTCAGGCCGTTACAGTCGTCCCAACAGTCACGATCGCCCCGAACCACGCATCCTCTATCACCATCCAATACTGGACGAGAGACTTGGCATCACTGACAACTACCCGTTGCTTGCTGACCGAGAAATCAGGCAGATCATTGAGGACTTCCATCGCGCGGCTCTAGTGGCACTTCAAGCGGGTTTCGATTTCGTGGATATCAAACATTGCCACGGTTATCTCGGACATGAATTCCTGAGCGCGCATACTCGAGCCGGTGACTACGGCGGCACCTTCGAGAACCGTACTCGCTTCCTGCGTGGAGTCGTAGAGGGGATCCGCGATGTCGCGCCTGGGCTAGCCATAGGCGTTCGCCTATCTGCCTTTGATACGGTTCCTTTTAGACCGGACCCGAAGCGCTCCTTGCCTGGTAAACCCAGCCCCGGTGTGCCGGAACCGTTTGCAAAACTGCTTCCTTACCGCTGGGGTTTCGGCGTCAACAAGGAGAATCCAGTCGAACCCGATCTTGCCGAACCGGTGCAATTCCTCTCGCTGCTGTCCGAGTTAGACATTAACCTGGTGAACCTTTCGGCGGGCAGTCCTTACTACAACCCGCACCTGCAACGCCCAGCGCTTTTCCCACCCTCGGATGGGTACCTCCCGCCCAAGGAACCACTTCTGGACGTCGCTCAACAGATGCAGGTTACACGTACCCTCAAGCAGCTATTCCCAAATATGATCATGGTCGGATCGGCATACACTTATCTGCAAGATTTCCTGCCGCACGTCGCTCAGGGTGCGGTGCGTGAAGGCTGGGTGGATTGCGTCGGTTTGGGACGCATGGTGCTCACTTATCCAGGGCTTCCGCTGGATGTGATTAGCGGCCGTGAGATGGAGCGAAAGCGGTTCTGCCGCACTTTCAGCGACTGCACAACGGCGCCTCGTGCGGGGCTGCCCTCCGGGTGTTATCCGCTTGACGAACACTACAAGCAGTCGGAAGATGCCGTGCGACTCAAAGATTTGAAGCAACCGCACTCGAAATCGGCGTGAGTAAACTTCGGCCACGATCCAGGCGCGAACTGGAGGATATCGAGGTGAGAGTCGAGGATATGATCACGCGGCTGCGTCCGCGCCGCAAAGTGCAAGGCATTGCCGCAGCCCTTCTACCATTCGAGCCTGATGGGCGAATCGCCGTTGAAGCATTTCAGAAACATTTGGTAGCTACTCGAGGCGCAGGACTGCGGAACGCGGTGAACATGGACACCGGGTATGTCAATTATCTAACCCCGGAGGAGCGCCTCTCAGTTTTGCGTTGGTCGCGCGAAGCCCTGGGTCCCGGTGACACCTTCATCGCCGGCACCTATATCGAAGGGCTCGATGGTGATGTTGTTTCTCTCTACCGCCGGCAGATGGATCAGATCGTAGCTCATGGCGGTACGCCCATCATCTTTCAGACCGTGGGGCTGCGAGGTAAGCAGTCCCTCGAGAAGGTTGCTGTCTATCGCACAATATGTCGGGAATTCCGGGAGGTGCTCGCGTTCGAGCTCGCTCCAGTGTTTGCGCCGAACGGCGAAATCTTCGACGACGAAACGATACGTGGACTTATGGATATCCCTGAACTGAAAGGACTGAAACATTCTTCCTTAGATCGTGTTAGAGAGTTGGAAAGGCTAAGACTACGCGACGAGCTCAGGCCGGACTTTCGCATATACACTGGTAACGACCTTGGCATTAACATGCTCGAGTACGGCTCTGACTACCTCCTTGGTCTGGCAACGTTCACCCCGGAGAAATTTGCCGAGCGCGACCGACTCTGGGAGGTCGGAGATCCTGCCTATTACGCGCTTTCGGACGCCTTGCAGCACCTGGGCAATGTGGCGTTCCGCGCGCCGGTGCCGGCTTATAAGAGTTCGGCGGCGATCTTTTTAAAACTGCTGGGAAAGATTCCATCAGCTCGAACACACCCGCTAAGCCCGTCCCGCCCAGCTTGGGAAACCGATATTCTTCGCGATTGTGCGGAGCGTCTTGGTTACTAGTGATTGATGGGTCGCGAATTTCTACCGTTCCTTGCCTGGATTCTCTCCAGCGTGGGAGCCGCTTAGTAGTTTCAGTCCATACTTGCCGGTGAGACGAAGCGGTCGCAAGAGATAGTAAAGAAAAAAAAGCCAACCGGGCAGAGGCAGGAGCATCCAGTCATAGACTCTCGGGGTTGCCGCCAGACGGAGACCAGATCGAAACCGGTCGCGCTTTCGCTCTCTCATCTTGAGTTGAAGGAGGGCTCCGTCAAGTATTCCCGATATAGGAACCTCCTCTGCAAAAATCCTCTGTTTCACCTGCTCGGCGAGCGTCATCATCATTGCGTCCGCCTGCACAGTTCGCAAAACTTCGGGCGGAAGTGGCGCGGCCAGTAACTCGCTTGCCAGGAAGAGGCCGAGCGAAAGCATTCGTTTGCTGCCATCCCTGGTTGCGTTGTTAAGCAGCAATTGCCAGTCGATGTCCGGTCGCCGACCAATTACGCCGGCGATATCGGAGATCCATCCCAGCCTCTCCCAGAAGTGCGTGGACCCATGAAGGCAGAGAGCCAGGAGCAGATCTTCTGGTGAGAGACCAGGCAATTGTCGGCCACTGATAGTTATTGGTTCAAGCCGTTCCCATAATCGATCAACGTCAAACTCAAACGAAAAGTACGGCGCGGCAAAATTCCAGTGCACGTCGAACAATACATTCTTGTCATTACCGAAGTTGTAGGCACAATCAAACCGCAGCAACGCCCCTTCCTGTGCACTGGTCAATTCAGGCGTCGGCTTGAAACCCTCGCTGGCAAGCAATTCCTTAACTTTGAAAACATCTCCCTTATGGACCAGGATATCCAGATCGCCAAACTGTCTTAGCCCAATATCACCATAAGCGCACAAGGCGAGAGTCGGTCCTTTGAAGGGAATAGCATGAACACCTTGGGCTTCGAGAAGGTCCATTAGTTTGAGCAACTCCCCGGTGAGGAAAAGGCTCTGCCTGGTGTTTTCGTCATTCCTATGCCGGAGTTGGGATAGGACTTGCGAGGGGACCGCCTCCGGATACACGTCATTTACGTGGTAATACAGCAGTGGGATTACGCTATGCCGGTGCGCCATTGCCGTCAGGTAGCCCCAATCCAGATCGCTTCGAAGCAACAGGCGAACGCGCTCTCTCTGGGCAATTTCGCGTGCTGGGCGAGCCACACAAATCAATAACTCGTTCTCGGGGCGTTCGGCGGAGATCATGGGCAGTGTGTAGCAGCCTTTCCGCCATAGCAGTTGAGGTTGGTTCGTATGAGCATTGACTCAAAATCTGCAGGCTTGATTCCAGGCCTGCAGTGTCCTGACCACCATGAGGTGTCGGCAATATCATGCGCTGGCGTAGGCTTCGTGAAAGCGGTCCGGAACGACTGGAAGGACCACGTCCGAAAAGGTCTGGAAGCGCAGCAGTATTCTTGTTGACTCCAAGAAGACTGACGATATCTTATGGGTTGAATCAAAGCGGGAGACGATGGTAGGGTAACTTCAATGACCAACCTGGCTGCAATGACCGACTTGGCTGATCTATTCGCGCAGAAAAAATACGTCGTCGTGCGCTCATGCGTCAAGGATCCGGAATTGTCTCTCCTTTACCGGTACGCGTGCAAACGCGCGCAGATCGGAACCATGTTTCTTGACGGTACCTCGTCCGGCGCGTGGTCCGCGCCTGGGGATTGCTTTATGGACGGGCTCCTGATGGACTTGCTCCCGTTCGCGGAAGAGGTTAGCCGCACAAAACTTTTTCCTACCTATTCTTATTTCCGAGTTTACAGCCGCGGGGATGTGTTGGAGAAACACACCGATCGGCCGTCATGCGAGATTAGTCTGTCGTTGTGCCTGGGGTACCAGGCGGAACGACCATGGCCACTTCAGGTCGAAGGGCCCGCTGGAGCGTCGTCAGTCGAACTGGCTCCTGGTGACGGGTTGCTTTATCGCGGGATTGAATGTCCACATTGGCGCGAACCTATGGACGGGGAACAAACGGCGCAAGTATTCCTGCATTATGTCGATCAGAACGGTCCTTACGCGGAATGGAAATACGATAAGCGGCCGGCTCTTTCATTCAAAAAACCCCATTTTGGAAAGTGACCCCGTGAGGAACTTGTCTGGGAGGGCGAAGTGAGGTTAGGAAAGAATTTTCTCGAACCTGCTGACGTTTCACGTTAATTAGCAAAATCGTTATTGAGCGGCAAAAATAGACTTGAACAAGGGCAAAGCTTTGATGTGGTTTGCTAGGTCTTCGATCTGTGGTTCGAGTTTTGCCGCCAGAAAGGGCTCCGTTGCCGCCCGACGTTTTATTTCCCCTTCCGTCAGATCTTCCAACAATCCCTTGAAAACAAAGAGATGCCTATCATCGAATTCGCCGATGCCGAGAACGTTGGGCTCGCGTGAGCCGAAGATCTTCGTCGCTGCCAGCTCCCTTATCCAACCAACAACAAGGTCGATCGGATCCTGGTCTGGAAATCTTTGCTCTACAAGTCTAAGCACCGTTGCTCTATCCGGCACGTTCAAGAGCAGCGCCAGGAAAAAGCGGTGGTCTTCACGTTTTACCGTGGCCCGACGCTTGGTAATTTCGTCCTGCCTCCATTCCTCCTCGTAGACTGGCAACAACAGATCCGCGAGCTCGCCGTGTTTGCAACGGGCGCGATCCAGCAACGCTTGAAACCTGTCGGAACTACGCGACAGTCCAAGGGCCTCCTCCAGGTCACGATGACATAGAAACTGAAAAGCTCTTTTCAGAACCAGGTACGTAGTCTGAAAATCCGATGAGTCAACCAGATCTCCAATGAATCTGTCAGCCTCCGGATGCTTCATCTTAAGAAGGAGCTCGACTGTTTGCACCTTTCTTTTGAGGGATCCATCGGTGAAGAATGGATTGTAGGCCAGGAAGGGTTTCACGTAGGAAAACTGCACCGACGCGCATGGTGTTTTATAGTTCCTGATTGTGATCGTCGCGGATGGTCTATCGAGATGAAAGAGCGAATGAATGAACTGAGGCCCGGGGTTTATCTCTCTTATGTCGCCCCGCGTGAGCAGAGAGACGTCATTGAACAAGATCTTGCCCGTCAGGAAATGCGCGTTCAGCTCCCGATCCTTCTCAAAGCGGTAACGCGTGTGAACACTACTACCAAGCAATACTTGAAATGCGCCTGAAAACGAATGTTGATGAATGCTCGTGGTGCCGTCGAGCCAAAAGTAAACGTCGATATAGAATCTCGGACCAACGTAAACAGTCAGCGGCGGATCACCAAAGTTCGCCTCAATATCCACTTGCTCCGGCAGGTCGAGAGTTGTGTGAACCCAACGAATGAGCTCCCACGGATCAACCCGGTCGCTGAGGTTCATCTCGGTGAGCGCCTGGGCCGCAGTTCCGGGAAACAAATCCTCGTTGTAATTCTGATCACGCCAGCGGCTCTCTACGAGCCTGCCAAGTTCAGTGAACTGCTGCATGCGACAATTCCGATCTTCAGCTCAAACTTAACGCATTAACGCGCCCGTTTCTGACAGTCATTATTTAAGCGGTGGCCAGGTTGTCGTCGGCGGCAGTAGTTTGCTTCGTCCACAACTCGGCGTAGCGACCGTCGCGTTCCAGCAGCTGATAATGTCCGCCCGATTCCACGATACGTCCCTCTTCGAGGACATGTATGACATCTGCGTGCATCGCCGTAGTAAAGCGGTGGGTGATTATGATGGCCGTGCGCCCGGCAGCCAGGCGGCGGAACCGCTCGAGCCAGTCAGCTTCGGCCCAGGGATCGAGCGCGCTGGTTGGCTCATCGAGGATGATGATTGGAGCACGGCGCAGAAAAGCTCTGGCCAGCGCGACGCGCTGCCATTCGCCGGTGCTCAACTCCACACCGCCCACAAACCACTTGCCCAAAAGGCTATTGTATCCTTCCGGCAAATGCGCGACGATCTCTTCCGCGCCAGCCGCGCGTACGGCAGCTTCGATCTCGCGGCGCTCTGGTAGCAGAGAGAGATCGCCAAACTCTACATTCTCGTTCACAGTCGAATTGAAGTGCACCGGCTGCTGAAAAAGTACCGTGATTAGTTTGTGCAGATTCCGCACCGGAATGTCCCGGATGTTTATGCCGTCCAACTCTACGTCCCCGGCCTGGGGGTCATAGAAGCGGCATAGTAACTTTATGAGCGTGCTCTTACCGGCGCCGTTCGGCCCGACAATGGCAACAATCTGACCGGCGCGAACTGTCAGGCTAAAATCATCCAGCGCCTTGCGCTCGCTTTCGGGATAGCTAAAGGTCACGTCACGAAAGCAAATCTCACCGGCCAGGTCATCGATGACGCGCGCTCGTTCCGCCGGCGGATCGATGACCCGCGGCTCGAGCGCAAGAAACTCGAACAGGTTTCCTATGAAGAGACTGTTGGAGTAAAGCTGCCCCATGTTCTCAAGCAGCGATCGGAGCAGGCGCTGCCCCTGATTGAAGGCACCGTAGATGAGCGCGAGATCACCCAGCGTGACCTGACCGTGCGCAGCGCGCCAAACCACCCATGCCAGCGCTACGCCGGTAATCAATAGCGCGAGAGCCGCGGCTGCGAGTTCGGCGCGACTTTGGCGTTTTGCCAACGCGATGCGCTCGGCCCGGAGTCGCGTGCGCAGTGCCTTGTAGGCAGAACGAAAATGATCACCGAGCCCGAACAAACGCAGCTCGGCCGCTGCTTCCGGCATCGTCATTAGCCAATCGTAGTACCAGGCGCGGCGCTCATCGGCCGTGGTGCGCTGGCGCCATTGATAGTCGACGATGTTGTAGTGGACTACAACCCAGAGCGCCGGCAAGGTGCTGATCAGCAGCGCGACGGCAAGCCACGGCCCCAAAAGGACCAGCACTGCACCCATGGCTATCAGGGTGACGCTGTTTTTTAACAAGCTGCCGACGTTCTCGAGGAGAGCTATCGGCCGGTAACTGGCCTCCGATCGCGCGCGATGAAGATGATCGTAGTAATCAGGAAATTCGTAGAAGGCAAGATCCGCGGACACGGATTTGGCGTGAATCAGATCGGTGATGTGATCCTGCAAAAGCTCTGCCTGGACCGTGCGAATCCACCCGATCGCTGTGCGCACAATTTCAGCAAGCAGAGTCAACCCGCCCAGCAACGCGACCAGGATCAGCACTCCGCGCACCTGCGGCCAAGCCGCCCCGTTTTTTATCGTCGTGACCAGCGCATCAACCAGCAGTTTGGTGCAATAGACAATCCCGACCGGCACAAGGCCTTCCACCACCAACAGCACCAGCCACGCAATGGTCCATGGCCGCGCTGCGTCCCAGGCGAGGGCCAGCCCGCGCGGTAGCACAAGTAGCTGGCCCAGCCCTTTGCGTAGTTTTTGTTTCAGCATAGGAGTGCTTTCACGCATTGCCGGCCGCACGAAAACAATTGGATCTTGATTTTCAAGATGATTCTGAAGATTCAGTCTCGGGTGACGAGCGAAGCAGAGTTTCGTCGCGTGGTTTGAGCGACTTGGCGACTTCCGAAAGTTGCTCGATGGCTCTTCCCGCGGCGTTACCGTTGGCCACGTTTCCCAGTTGACGATGCTCCTTGATGGAACTTAGTTTGCGCTTAATGGTCAAAAGCTCTTTGAAGGCTGCAGGGCTTAAGAAGGTAAGGCACCACAGAAAGATTGCGCGAAGCGAGTAATTCTTCTTAAGACTTTGAGCAAACAGGGCGCGGGCTTCGCGCCTGCGCCCCTCATCCAGAAGCGATCGCCCCGTCGAGATCGGCCAGCGCCACAAATCCTTGTAGTATGCTCTTGCGGCTCCGGGCGGATATTTCTCTGGCTGAGCATGCAGGCGGTCAAGTAGTCTGAGATAGGACGAATTAACCTCTGAAGCGTTGTTAGAAGTGTTTCGCGTGTGTATCCGGTGGCGAACAAGCGACCGTCGAACGATTACAAGCGGACAGTGTGTGACGACTCTCAGAAAACAATCAAGGTCTTCGCTAAATCGCAGGCTTTCATCAAAGAGCCCAATGGAAAGCAACAGATCGCGGCGGATCAAAACACTCGACGGGTTGTCGTACATTCGGCTTAGGGGAAGTTCGTTCTGGACTCTGGGAAAGTAACTAATGCTCGCGTCCAGATTATCTTTCTGGACGAGGTCGCCCCGGATATCCGGGTCAACTCCAGTCGAACAGTCATCTATTCGCTCGCCCTCAAACCAGCTCATATTACAAGAGATCAATCCTGCATTTGGGTAGAGTTGTAACGCAGCCCATTGAAATTCGATTTTCTCAGGCTGCCAAATGTCATCTTGATCAAGAAGGGCAATCCACGGTTTGGTAGCGGCTCGGATGCCAACATTGCGGGCCGCTGAAACTCCTCTGTTTGGTTGTCGAATTACTATTGCGCCGAGACTCTCGGCGACTTTTGAGGTTTCATCTGACGAACCATCATCCACGACAATAATCTCTGATACCGAGAGGGTTTGGGCGTGCACGCTCTGGATAGTCTCGCCAATGAGATCCTCTGAGTTGTAAGCGGGGATTATTACCGAGACAGGCGCGCGGTCGGTCATAACTATTTCAGTAGATTGATTCTACGGTATGCTATGTCTTTGGTTAAGCTACTTTGCAGCTTCTCGCAATTAGCTGATCGATCGCGTCAAGAATCGCAGGCAGGTTCTCGAGCCCTGATCTGAAGCAGATGTCGTACACTGGCGTTCCCGCTGCAAGGTCCAGATAGTTATGAATCATCCGGCGTTTGCGTTCACTGTCTTCAAGCCCGAAAGACCACGCGTGACCCAGAACTGCGGCGAAGGCTTCAGCTAGTGAAAGCCGACGCACACCGACCGGCGCACCGTCCGCGTCTTCTCTGCGGAGCACACAAACCGCTAACAGCGGAGCAGTTTCTTTACCAGGTGGGGAATGATCATCGCCGGTGGCGATCTGCGATTGTGTCGTCTCCAAGTCAAACAGTGCCGCTGCGGATGGACGCAGCCGCATGTTGAAAGGGAGCGAGATAGCCCGACCGACGTGATCAGAAATATCAAACGCGACTAGATCATCGGCCCACAACGGATAACCTCGGCCACTCAGTCCAAAAGCAATGGTCGATTTTCCCGTCTCCGAATCTGCGCAGAGGGCTGTGACGCCCGCCGGCGAGCGAACTGCACTGGCGTGCAGTACCTCCCGGCCGCAAACCTGAAGGGCCATCGGCAAAACTCTTCGCCGATAAGCATCGAGGACTAACTCCTCTCTCGCCGCGCCGGCTATGGTAGCCGCAACCTCGTCGCCACGACTTGAGAAACGAAAGCTCGCGAGTCCGGGAAGGTGCATCCAGTACTCATCACCTGCGCCCTCGGCATACGCCAGGACCGCTCCGTCGCTGTCACGCCAAACCTCAAACCGGGGATTTAGTGCTTGAGACAGCGGGGGCGCAATTGCCCCCGTCCGCTCGATCCTCAGTTTCAGCATCGCACCTCGTCAACAGCGAATTCCTTAAAGCGGTCGGACACTTACTAATTGACCCGTCATCCCTGCCCGGTTGGCTTCTTGGGGTCGCCAGGATCAGCAGGTGCCGTGCTCAGCTTGCCGCCGCCCGGAAACTGCACCAGGTCCTTTGCCTCCCCCGTGTACGTGAGCTTCATAGGCTGCCACGGTTTTCGCGGCAGGTTAGAGACGACTTCCTTCGAATCATCATTATCGGATTTCAATTGTATCTCCTCGTTTTTCAATGACCCATCCTCCTTTCATGAAACATGACTTCTAGTCCAGGACTCCAGATTCAGAACAGACCACACGCGGTGAGCGTTCGCACCCTCCTGACGACCTGTCAAAAGCCGCTCAATCATGGGACTCAGGATCTGCTTGTCAATAATTCCAAGATCCGCCAGCGTGCGTGCACCGCCAAATTGCTGCCAGAACACGCTTGCGTCCCTGTATATCAAAGATGAGTAAAAACTAGTGGCTTCCACTTTGCGTTGCCGCTCAAAACCGAGATTTGGGAACCTGCGAGCGACCGAGCCGCGAACCAATCCCTTGCTTCGCCCATCCTGCATCAAAAGAAAAGGTGGTGTCCTATATAACATATCTATGAGATCCGCGTCCCAATAGGGCTGCAGCATGCGCATCCCAAGTCTTTGGTAGACTTCGAACACTTCTTCCTGCTCCCATGAAACTACCGCATGCTCAAGGGCAGGACGTATATCCCTGATATAGAAGCTCTCGGAAGTCTGGCCCTGGTTAGCGTGTTCTTCTTCTCGACGCTGCTCAAACTCCAGCTGCAGTGCAGGGTCGGGAGCAAGCCAGTCTGGAGAGATCCACGGTGCCGGCTGAAGCGCTAGCCGGTGGCGGAGCCTTAATGCCCACGGAGCATTCTCCTCCACAAACTTGTGGACGCGAGGAAGCAAGAGCGGTTTTGCTCCGAATCTCCAAAGCAGACTCCACGCCAGCGTCAGGCTGGATCGCTGAAACGAGCGTCGATAGTTATGCCATAACCGGTAGACGCCGGCCAAATCGAAATCGCGCAACAAATCAGCCGCCAGAAAAGGACTCACCGTCAACCATTCGTCACCGCCTCCTCCAGTTAGAATAGTTTGGCAGCCCCGTCGCTTGCCTTCCAGCGCAAGCTCGTAATACGCCGGCAACCAGGTATTCATCAGCGGTGCTGACAGAGAATTACTAAGGGCGAGGGCAGGCCCTAATAAGCCCTGCGGGCCGGTGGCCTCAAAAAATGGCTTTACGACCTGCGGCAGCTCGAGTTGTGCTGCCACACCTCGCTGAACGACCTCTTCGTTTGACAGTGGATCAGGAAAAATCAGCGACAGAGCCCAGGGCTTTCGCAATCCTTCCGCGCTGCTTCGCGCGGCGGTAACGGCCGCCACCGAAACTGAATCAAGACCACCGCTGAGGAAAACACCGGCTGGCCCAAATTGCAGGCACCGGCTCACTGCGCGATCGAGCAAGTGGTCAAACTGCTCAACGTCGTCCGCGGTTAACCACTTTACCTCGCCGTTGGGTGCAGGATCCCAGTAACGAAATACTTTGCGGTCCCCATGTCTTATTCGCAACACGTGACCAGGCGGCACCCGTTTCACGGCTTCGTAACAAGTCTCTTCCAACTTCGGATAACGATCGAGAAGATGGTCCACCAGTGCCGGCCGATTCAGGGCGCTCGAGACGCCATGCTGGCGGAGCAATACCTCGATTGACGGCGAGAAGAGCAACTCATCGCGGCCATCGGCGTAGAACAGTGGATGACTGCCAAGCGGATCCCGGACGCCCAGGAGTGTTTCGCGCTTGCTATCCCAGATGATGACCGCGAACCTGCCCCTCAGGCGACTCAGAAAGTCTTCACCCCCCCTCGCGTACCCGGCGAGAACCAACTCGGCATCATTGCCCGCCGGAGTTGGAAACTCTCCGAGCTCGTCGCGCAATTCCGGGTGGTTAAATAGTGCCCCATCGAAGATCAAACTGCAGTCGGCACCCACGGCCCACGCAGGCAGGACGTGGTCAGCTTCGCTGCCAAGGTAGAGCGTCCGTGATTGCCCGTTGCCGCCCACGAAGCGGCCATTGTATCCCGGCAGATCAAAAGGCAGCCGGCCAGCCAGCGTGGCAAACCAGCGCGAGCCCGGTTGGTCAGGCATATCGTTCTGCGCCTTTTTCTGAGCCTGGTTTCTATTCATCGACGCTGACCAAATCCTCTTTGGTTAGGAAAGCGAGGAGAGTATCGGCCTCGTCTGCGAACTGATCGGGATCCACTTCAAACTCCTGAAGCATGCGCTCGCGAATTTCGGCGACACCAAATCCAGCGTGCAGCAGTTCCCAAAATCTGGCTGCGGTCCCGTTTAGTTCGTAGAAGCGATCGGTCTCCAGATGAAATAAGACCGTCTCATCACCGAGACGTTTAAAGAGCACATTGGAGTTGGGCTTCATCACATGTAGCGGTGGTTGTTGATTCGATTTGACGTCCATATCTTCAAGCATAATTTGTTCAGCAAAAACTACCGTAGCGAACGAAACCTGTCAATAGACTTCGCCAGGTAACGATTGGTCCCCTTAATAGATCATGTTAAGTCTGGATCGGTCCTTTAGTCCTGATACCAGCGAAGTGCATTTCATTACCGGCGACTCTCTTCCTGGTTGAGATTGTTTTCTCAGTAAAGACATAAAGTCCGGCTGTGCTCTAAACCATCCGGCAAAAGCAGTCTTCGATGCTGCTCCTTCTACGTCGGTAATACGATGTTGGAAACGATCGGATAGACGAAAGATTACCGCATCCCCAATCCCCGCGTTTGCCACTTCACTGACGATTTCGCCTGACTCGTGGTCACGAATCTGAAGCTTGCCACCGGAGTAAACCTCTCTGCTCAAATTAATACTCATACCGACCAGCCGATGCTCTCCAATATCGTTATGCCACGAATCGTGATGCCCGCTGCCAGGATTGACGCGATAAACCCTGCCCTGAAAACACCCAATCTGATCGCATTGCGTTACGTCTTGAATCAGCTGGAACAGTCTCTGGTCGTTCATTAGAAACTGCAAAGCCGCGAAGGCAGTGTCACTCGTCATACAGAGTTCTTTATTTGACGCTATGCCCTCGTGCACTCGTTCGTAGAATTCACTCTGGTCAATCTGTAATTGAATGAAATCGAGAAGTTCCGGCCCAAGCAACTCGGGGATTTTCAGATAATGTTGGCGATCGAATTGAGCACGGAGAGCACTCTGGTCCTCCGCCAGGGCGGAATAAACTACACCTGACTTTCCGATTTGAATCGTACGCATCTAATTTCCCGCAACCAGTTCGTCGAGTGGCGCAAAGTCCTGATACACACCATTGTCTTCGCTTAGCGCCACGCCGTTGACTTCGACCCACGCGTGGGCCTGCATTTGCTCGTCGTCTTTGCGCGCGCCAAAAACGATCCGAGCATCAATGCCTTGCCGCTGCAAGAGCCAGCGCAGCACCAATGACTGTTCCAGGCATTTGGCGCGATATAGACCGTGCTCTGCCGCAATGCGCACCATGCGCGCGATGGTCTCGGGCGATCGCCCGGTCGTTAGCGGAAGGTCGACACGTCGCGCTTCTGTTTCTCTGTTGTGCTGCCGAGACTGCATCGGTGCCGGACTACCTGGCCCGGAACCCGTCAACGTTCGAACCCCGAAGAGCTGTAACCGCGTTATGGTTACAAACCTCAACGCGCAACGAACCGCAGGGAGCAACACCGCTGCCTGCACCAGCACCCATAACTCGCGTGCCGATAATTGAAAGAGCCTTCGTAGAGTTTGCACTTCAGTAGTTGCTAGTTACCTAAAAGTCTGCCAGAGAGACCATCCTCTTCACTTCGTCAGTCTACCTTAAGCGCGGCGGGTCGCCGTCTAACTTTCCCACGCTGTTTTGCCTTAGCGAGAATCGTCGCTGGCTGCAAGTTAGTCTGCGTTAGCGGTTCAGTCAACGCGATGCGGTCGGTCACCGGGCTGAGTTCAGTTTCCGCGACCGGCAACTAAGACCAGCTTCCTCTTTACCGGTTGACTTTCAGAGGAAGAAGAACTCAGGGAAGCTTCCGGAAGTAATTCGTGCAAAAATCTTCGCAGTCCCTCTCCGTCCTTATCTCGCACCAGTTCGCTCAACCGTTTCAGGGCCATCCGGACAGTCTCAGGTTCAAGGGTCGCAAGTTTGTTGATAAAGATCTTGGGGTGCGAGGTTGCCACCGTCTCCTCGGTTTCAAATTTGAGCTCTTCGAACAGCTTCTCACCGGGGCGCATCCCAATCTCTACGATCTTGATGTCCTCATGTGGCTTGAACCCGGAAAGCGTAATGAGCGTTTCCGCCAGGTCCATGATGCGCACGGGTTCACCCATTTGCAGGATGAATACCTCGCCACCGCGGCCAATCGCGCTAGCCTGCAGGACCAACTGTGCCGCCTCGGGGATCGTCATGAAATAACGTTTCATGCGCCCATCCGTAATTGTGAGCGGCCCACCGTTGCGAATTTGCTCCTGGAAGATTGGGATCACCGACCCTGCTGACCCGATAACATTGCCAAAACGCACGGCAACATAGCGGGTTAGATACCGGCCGTTGAGATCCTGGACTACAAGCTCGGCGGCTCGCTTGGAGGCGCCCATCATCGACGCCGGTCGCACCGCTTTGTCGGTAGAGACCAAAACAAAAACTTCTGTCTCAAACTCTCCAGCCAATTCCGCCGCCAGCCGAGTGTTCAGGACATTGTTCTTGACTGCTTCGGTGGGATTTAGCTCCATGAGGGCTACATGCTTGTGGGCAGCGGCATGGATTACGACGTGGGGGTGATAGGAATTGAATATCGACCGCATCCTTGGCTCATCACCGATGTCTGCCACCAAGGGCACAATTGACTGCGTAGGATTGGCTGCCCTCAGCTCATGGTCTACATCAAAAAGAGCAAACTCGGCGCGCTCTACCAATAGCAGGTGAGCTGGCGAAAAGCGTAGTACCTGCCGGGCCAGCTCTGCTCCTATGGAACCTCCGGCACCGGTGACCATTACCGTTTTACCGGCCAATTCCTTATTGAGCGAATCAAGATCCAGTTGCACCGGGTCGCGCCCCAGCAGATCCTCGATCTGCACGTCACGAATGCGGCTAAACTCCACGCGACCTTCAATGATTTCGTAGAGTTCCGGAATAATTCTGACTTTGACTGGGATCTCTTCGCAGATCTTTACAATGCGATGGATTTGATGGCGCGAGGCATGAGCTATGGTGATTACGACGTGATCGATCCCCAGGG
>DASXQM010000351.1:0-23187 GCA_036507195.1 Pyrinomonadaceae bacterium
ACTCGCTCCTGCGAAGCGCCGCCTCCCACGTCGAGGAAGTTTGCCGGCTCGCCGCCCGCAAGCTTGATAATGTCCATGGTCGCCATTGCGAGCCCGGCGCCGTTGACCATGCAGGCGATGTTGCCATCGAGTTTGATGTAATTGAGATCGTATTTTGATGCTTCGATCTCCAGCGGCTCTTCTTCATTGAGATCGCGCAGATCGAGAAACTCTTTATGACGAAACAAAGCGTTGTCGTCAAAGTTTACTTTTGCATCGAGCGCAATCAGGCGGCTGTCCTTTGTGAGCAGGAAAGGATTAATCTCCATCAGGGAGGCATCCATCTGCTCGTTCGCGTTGTAGAGCGAGTGCATAAACTTCGCTGCCTGGTTAACCAGCTCGGAAGGAATACCAAGGCCAAACGCCAGCTTGCGCGCCTGGAAAGGGCGAAAGCCAACGGCGGGATCCACAGTCTCCTTAAGGATTTTTTCCGGCGTCTTAGCCGCGACTTCTTCAATATCCATGCCGCCGGCCTCTGAAGCCATAAACACCGGACGCCCCGAGGCGCGATCGAGAACGATGCCCAGGTAGAACTCTTTATCAATGGGCAAGGCCTCTTCAATCAGCAGCACCCGCACCTCGCGACCCTCTGGACCAGTCTGGTGTGTGACCAGCTTCATGCCGAGCATCTGCCGCGCGATCTCTCGCGCTTCCTCGGGACTCTTCGCGAGCTTCACGCCGCCCCCTTTACCACGACCGCCAGCATGGATCTGGGCTTTGACGACCACTACATCTGTCCCTAATTCTTTTGCTGCCTGATACGCCTCTTCGGGCGAGCGCGCTACGATTCCACGTGGCACCGGCACGCCAAACTTCCTCAGCAGTTCCTTACCTTGATACTCATGAATCTTCATTCCACAGCCTCGGCAAATCGAAACATCGATACGCAAAATCATTGCTTGATTGGAGCGCATGGAGTTTAGCGGTACAAAAGAGATGACTGCAAGCGCCCAGTAGGCGCAGAATGTCCGTATTCCAACGCAAGATCCGGCGCGCGTATATCAGAACCGGGAGCGCCCTTCATAAATGGAGTAGCGATCGGGTAATAGGAAACAACGCCCGACTACAACCAGCCCAGGAGGTTCCGCAATGAGCGACGTGATAGTCACATCTCTCGCCAACCTGAAAAACGAAGTTAGCTATGGCAACTGCTACACGCTCATCACAGACGAACCTGTTGAGGCCGGCGGTGAAGATGCTGGTCCAGATCCTTATACGCTGCTGCTGGCCGCGCTTGGCAGTTGCATCTCGATGACCACGAAGCTCTATGCGAAAAGAAAAGATTGGCCGCTGAAACGTGTAATAGTGCGTCTCCGCCAACAGAGAATTCATGCGGCTGACTGTGTTGCGTGCACCAAAGAGACGGAAGGATACGTACATCACATTGAGCGCTCAGTCACATTTGAAGGAGACCTGAGCGCGGAGCAACATGCGAGGTTGCAGGAAATTGCGCATAAGTGTCCCGTTCATAAAACGCTCGCTTCGCCAATTGTGGTCACTGACTTAAAGGAAGAGGCGGCTGCGGATTTTCGCGGATAAAACGCGGATACAGAACGGGGAGCGGTAGCGACTCGATGGTAGATTCAACTCGGCAAACAAGGTTTGGGGATCGCCTGGTTGTAAAGAACGAACATCATAGCCGACTCGAATGCCAGCATCGGGTCGCTACCGCTCCCCGTTCTGTATCCACGTTAATCCGTGGCCAATAAAACAAACGGGCTTCCAATCAACATTGATTGAAAGCCCAAACTGGTCGGGACGCCGAGATTCGAACTCGGGACCTCACCCACCCCAAGGGTGCGCGCTACCAGGCTGCGCCACGTCCCGTAAAACCGCTCCTAGTATCTCCGCAAAAAACTTGTAACGCAAACGGTTAGTTTGAGGGGTTCACTCTGATGGCGGGCGCCGCAAACTAACAGTTCGTGTTATGACAGATTAAACGGGGCTCAGCGTCTTTTCGTGGGGGCATCAAGCAGCGCAAGAATCTCACGCATTTCCATTGCGACTCGCCGCAACGACTTTCGATCTTCAGCAGTTCTTGTTGCAGCGGTTGAATGAGCTGCGGCTGACCTGGTTTCTTCTCTCGGGGCCGCAGCCTGCGAAGCGTCTCGCTCGGAGTCGTCCACCCCATCTTCCGGCGAAACTACTCTGAGTTTGCCGCCGGCTCGCATGTCGTTAGCAAGCCGCTTTTTGGCTCCCGCGATAGTGTATTGATCTTCGTAAAGCAGTTCTTTGATTCGCAGGGCAATTTCCACATCACGCTTCCGGTAGACCCGCTGACCAGCGCGGTTTTTCTGGGGCGCCAGCATGGGGAATTCCGACTCCCAATAACGCAGCACATGCGCCTGCACACCAGCAAGTTCACATACCTCACCTATCTTGAAGAAGAGTTTTTCAGGTATGGCTACGGCAGGACGTCCCATGATCCAATAACTGTCGACGAAACGTTCTTCCTGGCGAAATTTGCAGGATAGAAAATTAAGGGAGACTAATGGCAAGTTTGCCAGAACCCGGCGAGCCGACATGTTACTGCCAGCAGTTTCACGTGTCAATACTTACACTTAGCTACTCTGAGTTAAAACTGATTCTTAAAGGTATCGCCTAAGGTGCGAAATTGCCTCCAGGCTGGATACCCTACTGATCCAAAACGCGGCTGATCAAAAACGGTCTCGCTAGACGGGCTTTGGCTGCCAAGTTATAATCCGCGTTCTACTCAGCTTCCACTGCCACTGTCCGGGGGTTATTTCCAATAGTGACGACAATATCCTCAGCGTCTCCAGCCTCCCCGACCGTTTTCCGCCTCGCCTCTCGACTGGACGACATTGGTTTTTCCGACATCGTCAGTATTCGTAACCGGATAATGAAGCTGCGCTCGGAGGGAGCGACCGTCTACCAGTTTGAGGGCGGTGAGCCTTACCTGAACACCCCGGATTTCGTTAAGGAAGCAATGTTGCGCGCGCTGAGCGAGAACAAGACTCGCTATTCACCCTCGTCAGGGATACCAGAGCTGCGCGCTGCGATTGCCGATAAGCTGCGCACAAAAAACAATATACCGGCGCAGGCGGGCGACGTGATTGTCCTGAACGGCGGAATGCAGGGATTGTTTGGCGCGTTTCAGTCAGTAGTCAATCCCGGCGAAGAGGTCCTGGTCTTTTCGCCTTACTGGACGCCGATCAAAGACCTAATCGCTCATTGCCAGGGCAAGGCTATTCTTGTGCCCACAAGCGAGGCGCGCGCGCACGGGTTCGAGAGAACGCTGGAGCACTACGCTAGCGATCGAACCAGGGCGATCTACTACAACACTCCCCAGAATCCTACCGGCGTCGTCTTCACTCGGGAGGAAGCGCGAGCCGTGTCGCGGTTTTCGCAAGAGCGAAATCTGATCGTAATCGCGGATGAAGCATACGAGGATCTGGTTTACGACGGCGAGCACTTTTCCATCGCCTCGATCGAAGGAATGTTTGAGCGCACGATCAGCGTGTTCACACTTTCTAAATCTTATGCAATGACCGGCTGGCGCCTAGGCTACACAGCAGCTGCTGAGCCATGGATGACCGGTTTGAGCAAAACCACACTCTATTCTTCCAACGGAGTTTCTACGCCAACGCAGTGGGCTGCGCTTGCGGCCTTTACCACCGAATCAAACCTGCTTGAATCAAATCGCGAAGCTTATCTTCAGCGGCGCGACTTACTTTTGGCTGGGCTCAATGAGCTGGGCCTGCTTTGTGAAAAGCCCGCGGGCGCCTTCTATGCTTTTCCCGATGTATCGCGCGTCAGCAGGGACAGCCGTGAAGCCGCTGAGATATTGCTCGACCGCGCGCTAGTCGCCACGGTGCCCGGCATTGTCTTCGGCGAACACGGGGAGGGTCACCTGCGTTTTTCTTTCTCCACGTCCATTGAAACCATCGAAGCCGGCCTCGATTCACTTCGCCGCAACCTGTGAGTTTAGAGTACAAGCTTTAGCTTGCGTCTTTCGCCAAGCTGCAACGTAAAAGGTTGGACTGTGAACTACAAGCCATGAACGAATTCGACTTCATTAAGAAGATCAGGGTGTTAGCGCAGGAGCGAGCGCCTTCCTTTGGCCTGGTGCGCGGGATCGGAGACGATGCGGCGGTTCTCAAGTCTTTCGTGGGCAGTGACGTTGTAGTCGGCACAGATTTGCTGGTCGAGGATGTCGATTTCCGTCGCGATACTACGCATCCTCATCTTCTTGGGCACAAAGCCCTGGCTGTCTCCCTTTCCGATATTGCCGCAATGGGCGCGCGTCCGCGTTGGGCGCTCTTGTCGATTGGCGTTCCGAATGACGTCTGGCGGTCTGAATTCCTGGATAAGTTTTATGAAGGGTTCTTCCAATTAGCCGCATGTTTCGGGGTCGGGCTAATCGGCGGCGACGTGTCGCGCACACCGGAGAAGATCGTCATCGACTCGATTGTTATTGGTGAATGTCTCCATGAACGTGAAGTGTATCGCTCAGGTGCGGAACCCGGCGATCAGATCTACGTGACCGGCTTTCTTGGAGATGCGGCGGCTGGCCTGCGTTTGATTGAGCGCGGCGCACGATTGCATTCGCAAACGAGGAGAGAAACTCCTACTTCTTCGATCGACCAACCAGCAGGTGAGCGCCATCCGGTTGATCACTTGCTACTGCGTCAGCTTCAGCCTGAGCCTCGCGTGGGCTGGGGTCTGTTGCTCGGAGAGAAGCAACTTGCCACAGCGATGATCGATATTAGCGATGGGCTGTCTTCGGATCTAAATCATCTCTGCGCTGAAAGCAAAGTCGGCGCGCTTATCGACGCTTCAAGCATTCCCATTGATCCTCTAGTAAAAGAGCTGAGTGGGCGCCGGGCGCTGGATCCGCTGATGCTCGCCCTCCATGGCGGAGAAGACTTTGAACTCCTGTTCACCGTCAAACCAGAAAATATTGCCAAACTGCCGGCGCGAGTGGACGGCGTTTCCGCAACTCGTATTGGTGAGATTGGAGAGCCGTCGGATGGCGTGCGGATCATAGAAGGCTCGCGCACCTGGAATCTCGAACCTGGCGGCTGGGAGCACTTCAAAGGTTGAGCGAGCATCAGAACCGGAAGCGGTAGCGACCGGCCAAACACTCAACACCAATCCATCGCTGCCGTCACTATCGTGGCTTCTGCAACACGCGGTCGCTATTTTCGTAATGCTGAATTTCTCGTAACTGTTAGTTGAGCTTCAAGCCGGTCGCTACCGCTCCCGGTTCTGAATCGCCTACGGCACCTCTAAAAGTCTTCGCAGGGTTGGTTTGACTAGGCATCAATCCTTACCTAGACTTCTAACTATGCGCCCTTGATTTCCCAAGGGCGCGTATCTTTAGTAACCATCGGCATGCTTAGATTTCGCAACACACTCTCCGGCAAGATCGAAGAATTTCGTCCTCTGCGCGAAGGCGAAGTACGCTTCTATTATTGTGGTCCAACTGTCTGGGATTACGGTCACCTCGGTAACTTCCGTTCAGCAATCGCTGCCGACATTGTGCGCCGCTATCTGAAATTCAAGGGGTTCAAGGTCACACACGTGATGAATATCACGGACGTTGAGGATCGCATCATTGCCAAGTCGCAGGAGGCGGGACTCGACATCGACGACTACACAGCGAAATACATCGATGCGCTCTGGGAAGACTTTGATGCGCTCGGTTGTGAGAGACCGGAGATAGTACCGCGCGCGACGCGCCACATTCCCGAGATGCTGAGTTTGATTGAAAGACTTTTGGAAACTGGCCATGCGTATAAATCAGACGGCTCCGTCTACTATCGTATCGCTTCCTTTCCGGAATACGGCAAACTTTCGAAGATCAATTTCGCGGGCAACATAGCCGGCGCCAGCGATCGCGTGGACACCGATCGTTATGACAAGGAAGACGCGCGCGACTTTGCTCTTTGGAAACAACCTGCATCCGCCACTGAGCCGGGCTGGGATGCGCAAATCGGGCGCGGCCGGCCCGGCTGGCACATCGAATGCTCTGCAATGTCGATGAAGTATCTGGGTGAAACTTTCGACATCCACGCGGGCGGAATCGACCTGGTATTTCCGCATCACGAGAACGAGATTGCGCAGAGCGAAGGCGCTACCGGTAAGGAGTTTGTTCGTTACTGGATCCACTTCGAGCACCTCAAAGTGGAAGGCGAAACGATGTCGAAGTCCAAGGGCAATTACTACACCTTTCGCGACGTGGCAGCGAAGGGATATTCAGCCGGTGCGGTACGGTATTTCCTTTTGAGCGTTCCTTACAACAAGCAGATCAATTTCACTTTCGACGCACTTGCCGGTGCCGAGAAAACGCTGGCGGGCCTGCGTGATTTCCGTGCGCGCTTGAGTGAAGCGAAGTCGAGTCCCGGCCTGAACGAAGAGTTGCATCAGGCAACATTGCGCGCTGCTCAGGAATTTGAAGAGGGCATGGATGACGACCTAAATACCTCCGTCGCCCTGGCTGTTATTCATAATTTGACGCGCGTCGTCAACACCGCTCTCGCGAGAAAGAAGCTTCAGGAGAACAACAAACTGGAGTTGCTGGATCTCTTGGAACGCTTCGATTCCGTTCTAAACATCTTTGGGACCGACCAGCAGGGAATGCTGGACAGCGAAATCCAGAATCTGATCGACGAGCGCCAGGAAGCTCGACGCCGTCGCGACTTTCGCCGCGGCGATGAAATTCGCGAT
This sequence comes from Pyrinomonadaceae bacterium, assembly GCA_036507195.1. Classification (GTDB taxonomy): domain Bacteria; phylum Acidobacteriota; class Blastocatellia; order Pyrinomonadales; family Pyrinomonadaceae; genus PSRF01. Next base: position 6,730 of record DASXQM010000351.1, read on the forward strand.
GAACTCGCAGGCCGCGGCATAGTCCTCGAAGACACGAAAGACGGCGTGCGCTGGAAGAAGAAGTAACATCCCGCCTTATGTCTGAAGTCACTCTTGAAACTGAACGCCTCATCCTGCGTATGTGGCGTGATGACGATTTCGAACACTATGCGAAGATCTGCGCCGATCCCGAGGTGATGCGGTTTCTTGGCGGCAAGGCTTTCGACCGAACGGAAGCCTGGCGGCATATGGCGCTCATGATTGGCCATTGGCGGCTTCGGGGCTACGGTCCTTGGGCGGTTGAGGAAAAAAGCAGTGGACGCCTTGCCGGTCGCCTCGGCTTTTTTAATCCTGAGGGCTGGCCCGGTTTCGAAATTGGCTGGACACTCGGAAGAGAGTTCTGGGGAAGAGGCTTCGCAACGGAAGGCGCCCGCCGCGCGTTGGCTTATGCTTTCACTGAGCTGGATAAGGATCACGTCATCAGTTGTATTCATCCGGATAACGCTCCGTCGATCCGGGTCGCTGAACGACTTGGCGAGAAGCTCGAGGGCGAAGCAGAAATTCTGGGAATTAGAGTTTTGGTCTATGGAGTAGATCGGCCTTCTGGAAGCCCGGCATAAGGCGCGTAATTGGTTGATACCCTTCTACATTCTCGTGCAGTTTACGGTGAAAAAGCTTTGCGCAAAAACTGCTCTAGCGCATTTATCAGAACCGGGAGCGGTAGCGACCGGCCCTGAGTTCAACTTGAGATTACTAAGTTTAGTTGGCGAATGACAGCTTCGTGGCTCTACCGTTAAGCATCCGCGTCTATTTTCGGGTTGAGCTTGGGGCCGGTCGCTACCGCTCTTCTTAGAAACTGACGTGTAAGTTGTTGATTCTATTACAGGCGAAAAGTTTCATCTCATTATCTGCTTGTCGCAGACGAGCAAAGCTACTCGGTTCTGATACGGTCGCTGGCTATTTCCCTTACTTTGTGCAAAGCCCCGGTGTAATGCGAAACATGGCGTTGAACACAAAACTGCGTATTTTGTTGTCGCTGTTATTTATCGGCGGCGCTGCCAGTTTGGCCTCGGCCCAGGCAACAGGTCAATGGCACTTTGATTCCGTCCCAATTGATTTCTCTCTTGAGAAATGCCGTCGTTCGAAGACTCGGTCTGGAACACCGAGCAGAATTTGCTCGGGGGTAGGCGGTTACAACTTTTCGATTTCCGGCCCTGATGGCAAACCATCAATCACCGTAATCACACCTCGCGGAAAGACGTTCCCCCTGCACTATTGGGATACGACCGCTCCGGAATTCAAACACTTCAAAAATTTCGCTTCCTGGACAGTGCAACAGCGGAGTGGAAGCCAGGTGCCGCTTGGCCTCGTACTCTACGTTGACGTTAAAGACGACTACAACAATCCTTTTGAAGGACTGTTTGCGGTAGTTGCCAAAGTTACCCCGAACTCAGTTTGCGTTGTCGGCAGGATTCCACCAAGCTCAATGTCCGCGATGGACCAAGCAACCGTAGCAAACTCAGCAGCAGGCAGGCCCTGTCTGGGTTTGAAATACGTTGAGCAAAGACTCCGGTTTCCGACTGGAGAGCTGGGCTCCTTCAGATTCATTCCCAGCTACTTGCAAAAGCACGGAGATCGAAAACTCGCGGCGCAAGTTCGCGAAGAGTTTATTCACGCCTGGAAAGGTTACAAGAAATACGCGTGGGGTCATGACGATCTTCGCCCGCTGAGCAAGACCTATCACGATTGGTATGGCCAATCGCTCCTGATGACTCCAGTCGATGCGCTTGACACCATGATCATGATGGGCCTTAGAGACGAAGCGAAGACCACTCGCGAATACATCGTCCGGAATCTCTCCTTCGATAAAGACATCTATGTCCAGAACTTTGAAATCACAATTCGCCTTCTGGGCGGTTTGCTTTCCAGTTACCAACTCTCTGGCGACAAGCGGCTGCTCGCTCTCGCCGAAGATTTGGGAACCCGGCTGCTGCCGGCATTTGAATCTCCGACCGGGATGCCTTACCGGTTTGTGAATCTCAAGACAGGCAAAGTGCGAGACCCTGACAGCAATCCAGCCGAGACCGGTACGCTGCTGCTGGAGTTTGGCACGCTCAGCAAACTTACAAAGAAACCGATCTTTTACGACAAGGCGAAGCGGGCGTTAGTTGAAACCTACAAACGGCGTTCGGCTATTGGGCTGGTCGGAGACAAGATAAACGTCGAAACAGGTGAGTGGAAAAGCACTGACAGCCATATTAGCGGCGCTATCGACAGTTACTACGAGTATCTATTGAAAAGCTGGTTGCTATTCGATGATCAGGATTGCAAAGAGATGTGGCGGGAAAGCATCAATGCAATCAATACTTATCTCGCCGATACGTTCAAGCGTGATTCTGACCGCTCGGATGACTGGGAGTATTGGTTTGGTCATGCCGACATGAATACAGGCAAGCGCACAGCAACTACTTACGGCGCCCTGGATGCTTTCTTCCCGGCCGTGCTTGCGCTATCAAAGGATGTGTCCCACGCTGAGCGTTTACTGCAATCGTCATTCACGATGTGGAAACAAAACGGAATTGAACCGGAGGAATTCAACTATCGGACCAGGGCGGTAGTTCATCCCGGGTATCCCTTGCGTCCGGAGATCGTGGAGTCGACCTATTACGTTTATCACTTCACATTGGATCCCAGGTATTTCGAAATGGGTAAGACGCTATTTGCTGACTTCGTAAAGTACTGCAGGACAGATGAGGGTTATGCGAGTCTTAAGAGCGTTGTGACTAAAGAGAAGGCTGACTCCATGCACAGCTTCCTCTTCGCCGAGACCTTTAAATACTTCTATCTGCTGTTCGCGCCGCCGGACACCGTTCGCCTGGACACTGTCTTCTTCAACACGGAAGCTCACCCGATTAGGAAGACCTGGTAGTGCAACGTTAGTGCCTAACAAAAAAGGGCACGACCCCCGGCCGTGCCCCTTTTGACTAAGATGTTAATTCTTTTCAGAACCCAGGCGGCGTTGGCGGTGGTCCATGACCGTGTCCGGGCCCGCGTCCCGGCTCGCCATGTCTCTTCATCATCTGATCAGCCTTCGTGCGTTGTTCGGCTGTCAGTAAGCTATAAAGTTTCGAGTGCAGGCGCAAATGATCGACCATCTCATCGGCCATCAGCTGCGCCTGTTGGTTGGCCAGCGGGCGCACTTGCGCCTCATCGAATTGGCCGTTAGCAGTGGCCGCATCGATTTGTTTGCGAATATCGTCGAGCTTGGCGTGGCGCTCCTCTTCTGTTGCGTGCTGCGCCTCCAATATCGTCTTCACCTGTTCTTTTTGAGCATCCGTTAGGTTCAGCTCGCGAGAAATATGCTCAACCATGTCCTGCGGGCCGCCGTGCATTCGTTGACCCTTCTCCTGATACCCGTGGGCCAGCGCGAAAATCGTTGTGCCGATAATCAGCGCGGCAATGCCGGCAATCACCAAGATTCGATTTCTCATTCGTCCGTCTCCTTCTAGTTAATAGGCCGACAGTTTATCCATCGAGCCGCTCTGCATACACACTCTTATACGCCTTTTTCAAAGCGCGCGATGTAAAGACTCAGTTACCCTCATGTAAAGTTTTGTAAAGATGGCTAAATCGCCTCAGATGTCCGCTAAGCTTTAGCTTGTCGTTCCTGCGTTGCCACTTTTCGGAGTGGAAAGATTTCAGCTTTGCCTCAAAAGTCGTGGGCCATGTCAGGTTCGGCTTTGCCGCCGGATGTGAGGCGGTGGCTATGCCCCGCCGACAGTAGCCAGATTATTTCCGGGGCTATGCTCCTGGTCCGGGCTCAGCCCTTCGGATTTATTGGGCCAAAGTCCGTACCAAGGGCATAGCCCAAAAATATAAAAGGCGCCTCTACGGCGGGGCATAGCCACCGCCTCACATCCGACGGCGAAGCCGAAGCCGCACCGCTATGCGGCGAAGACAATTGTTCAAGGCTTCCTAAAGTTCATCGCACAGTTGACACTTCTTTACAAAGGCCGCGACGCGGTTTCGGCTACAATGCTCAGCGGCTTGAATCCACTCATGCAGTTCAGAGTGCAAGCTTTAGCTTGCGCGTTACGCAACCAGCAACCTAAAGGTTGAACTCTGAACTTCTTGAGTGCGCTTTGGTGTGACGGTATGGATCAAATACTCATCATCGACGACGACGTTGCCCTTTGCGAGTTGGTGACGGAATATCTCGAGCCGCAGGGGTTTCAGATCGAATCAATGCATCGAGGAGACACGGGCGCGGAGCGAGCCATCGCCGGTAAGTATTCGCTGGTGGTCCTCGACGTCATGCTGCCGGGCCTTAACGGTTTTGAAGTCCTGCGACGAATACGCATTGGATCGAAGGTGCCGGTGCTAATGCTGACGGCGCGCGGTGACGACGTCGATCGCATTGTGGGACTCGAGATCGGCGCCGACGATTACTTGCCGAAACCGTTCAATCCCAGAGAGCTGGTCGCAAGGATTCGCGCCATCCTGCGTCGTGCGAATTTGGAAGCACCCGCCGGCGAGACTGCCACAAAGAAATTGACCGTTGGGGATGTGGAACTGGACAGTGGTACGCGTGCCGTGTCTCGCGCCGGCGAGAATGTGGAACTCACGGCCGTCGAGTTTGACCTCCTGGAAAAGTTGTTGCGCGCAGCTGGGCAGATCATTACGCGTGAGGAGTTGTCGAAGGAGGTGCTGGGGCGCAGTTCGTCGCCTTTCGATCGCAGCATAGACATGCACATCAGCAACCTGCGCAAGAAGTTGGGGCACCAGTTTGGCGCCACCGAGAGGATCAAGACAGTTAGAGGCGTGGGCTACATCTACGCGCAGGCGAGCGCCTCTGGCGGAAAGTGAAAAGTTTGCCGCGAAGTCTGTTTCTGAAAATCTTCATTTGGTTCACCGTGGTGATGGTGACGGTAATCGTCGGCACATTTGCGATGGGCGAGTTTATGAGGCCTGAACACTCAGAGCCCCCCATGCGGCGATCTTTCGATTCCAAGCTCAGTGAATATGCCAGGAGCGCAGCGGACGAGTTTGAGCGCGGCGGTCAGACTGCGCTCCTCGCATACCTGGACCGCATCCAACACGAGTCGAATATCCGCTCTTTCCTGTTCAATAGTCAGCTCCAGGAGTTGTCAGGTCGCCTGGTACCTCCAGGCGCGCCTGCTCTAGCGAAGAGAGTGTTTGAAACGCGACTCCCGGAAGTCGCTTCGGAACCTGGCGTTCCCTTACTGGCCAGGCCCGCGCTCACACCGGGCGGCGATCAGTACGTACTGGTCGCGGAAATGCCGGCCCGAACGCCACCAGGGTTGTTCCACCCGATCATGCATGTGTTCGCCGTAGGTCTAGTTGGTGGACTCTTCTGCTACGGCCTTGCCAGGTATTTGACTTCGCCGGTGACCAAGCTTCGCGCGGCCACTCGGGAGCTGGCCCGCGGAAACCTAAGCGCGCGCGTCGGGCCGAGCCTGGGAAAGCGGCGCGATGAACTCGCCTCGCTCGGCTCCGACTTCGATGTCATGGCCGAAAAAATTGAATCGCTGGTCGATAGTCAACGTCGGCTGCTCGGTGACATCTCCCACGAACTGCGGTCGCCGCTCGCGCGTTTGAATGTGGCGTTGGAACTAGCGCGCCAGCGATCCGGCGCTGAGGCCTCCACGGCGCTCGAACGCATTCAACGCGAAGCCGAGATCCTTAACGACATGATTGGGCAGCTACTGGCGCTGACGCGCCTGGAGAGTGGCGCCGAAGTAGTCCGGAAAACCGAATTTGATTTGGCGCCGCTGGTAAGAGAGATTTCAGCCGATGCCGACTTTGAAGCGCGCAGTCGCAAACGCTATGTAAAACTCGAATCAGCTGACAGTTGCACCATGGTTGGCAATGAACAGCTGCTGCGTCGCGCCATCGAAAACGTTGTGCGTAATGCGGTGCAATACACGCCCGAAGGCACGGAGGTTGAAGTCAAACTGGAGTGTCTTGATCAGCTCACCGCCGTGATCAAGGTCCGCGATCACGGTGTGGGAGTGCCGGAGAATGCGCTGGTTGAAATCTTTCGTCCCTTTTACCGCGTTGATGAGTCGCGCGATCGCGATGCAGGCGGTGTCGGTCTGGGTCTTGCAATTGCGGAGCGAGCCGTGCGGCTGCACAGTGGTAGCGTTGAGGCCGCCAATGCGGACACCGGCGGCCTCGTGGTTACAATCATTCTGCCAGTTAGCACAACAAAGAGTAAATCCACAGATTACGCCGATTCCGCAGATTAATTAACTGGTTAGAATCCGCGGAATCTGCGCAATCTGCGGATTCATAAGTTCGGCGTCACGCCCAAATTCGTCATCAGAAACGAGTAGATATCCGCAGTCTGCTCGATCGCTTTCGTCGTGCTGCTGGCGCCGTGGCCAGACTTCGTGTCGATGCGAATAAGAATGGGATTGTCACCACTCTGCCCTGCTTGTAGCGCCGCCGCATACTTGAAGGAATGCGCCGGCACCACCCGGTCGTCGTGATCAGCAGTCGTGATCAGCGTCGCCGGATAGCTGGTTCCTGCTTTGATGTTATGTATGGGCGAGTAGGCATAGAGAGCTTTAAACTGCTCGGCGTTGTCGCTTGAGCCGTAATCGGCAATCCAGTTAGCACCGATGGTGAACTTTTGAAAACGAAGCATGTCCATCACCCCGGCCTGTTGAATCACAGCCTTGAACAACTCCGGCCGTTGATTCGCTACCGCGCCCACCAGCAAACCGCCGTTTGAAACTCCGTGGATCGCGAGTTTGCTCGGTGACGTGTACTTGTTCTTAATCAGATAGTCGGCCGCAGCAATGAAGTCGTCAAAGACATTCTGCTTATTCAACTTCGTCCCGGCCTCGTGCCACTTCTCGCCATATTCGCCGCCGCCGCGCATGTTTGCGGACGCGTAAACGAATCCCTGCTCTAGGAGTGCCAGACGCAGCGAACTGAAGCCGGGCGAGTTGGTGCTGTTGAAGCCGCCATAACCATAAAGCAGTGTCGGGTTATTCCCATCGAGCTTTATGCCTTTCTTGTGGACGATAAACATCGGCACGCGCGTGCCATCCTTGCTGTTGTAGAAGACCTGCTTGGTTTCGTAATCAGTGCTCTTGAAGCCGGCAATCTCGGGCTGCCGGAACAGGGTCGACTTCTTCGTCGCGATGTCATACTTGTAGATAGTCGGCGGAAAGTTAAACGTGGTGAATGTGTAGAAAGTGAACTTATCATCTTCTCTGCCACCAAAGCCGCCAACGGTCCCTAATCCCGGCAACGTGATCTCGTTTTCCAGTTTGCCGTCGAGGCTATAGACGTACGCATGGGCGGTGACGTCTTTCAGGTAAGCGATAAAGAGTCTCCCGCCTACAGCGTTGGCGATATCGAGCGGCTCCGGTTTTTCTGGTATGACGTCTTTCCAGTTCTTTTCGTCCGGGTTCTTGGGGTCAAATAAAAAGACTCGGCCGTTGGGAGCCTGGTGGTTGGTGAAGATCAAAAACTTGTCGCCGATGTTGTCGACCACTGAAAAGTCGTCGTCACCAACTTGCGCCATGATTGGAGTGAACGTATTACCTGACTGTGAAACATCGCGATAAAAAAGCGCAGTTCCCTTTTTTCCTTTGCTGCCTTCCGAAATTGACAGGAACGCGTAGCGCTCATCGTCGCTCGTGGTGACAACGTGAAAACGCAGCGGATTCGCTTTGTCCGCATAAACCAGAACATCCTCTGACTGCGGCGTGCCGACCTTATGATAGAAGACCTGATGATTCTCGTTCTTGGTGGTGAGCTCATGACCTTTCTCGGGTGCGGGATAACGGCTGTAATAAAAACCGTTCCCCTGCCAGGAGACCGCTGAAACTTTGACCCACTGGAGATGATCAGGTTGCAGCTGCTTAGAGTTAACATCCATCACGTAAACGTCGTTCCAGTCAGAGCCGCCTTGTGACACTCCGTACCCGAGATAGTTTCCGTTCTTCGAAAGCGAGAATTGTCCCAGCCGCGTCGTGCCGTCGGCGGAGAGTTTGTTTGGATCGAGCAGAACTTCCGGCGCGCCGTCAAGACCTTTCTGCCTGTACCAGACGCTCTGATTCTGCAAACCATCATTCTTCGTGTAGAAGAAATAATCGCCGCGACGCGCGGGCGCAGAGTATTTCGGATAATTGTAGAGCTGGGTCAGACGGTCTTTTATCTTCTGGCGGAAAGGAATCTTTTCAAGGTAAGCGAAGGTGACTTTGTTTTGCGCCTCGACCCATGAAGCCACCTCAGGGACGTTCGAATCGGCTTCGAGCCAGCGATACGGATCAGGTACCTTCGTCCCGAAATAGTCATCGACCGTATCACCTCGCCTGGATTCGGGATAGGCGATCGCCGCCGCGCCCGACGTTTCATTAGCCGCAGGCGCGCTGGATGTCTTCTGTCCATTTTGTGCTCGTGTTTGCGGGGTTAACTGCGAAACTGACAAGACCGACAGCGCTAAGGCCACGAGTGCCAACGGCAGAAGCGATCGCTGAAAACTGGAAACTAAAAACTGCAGCCTATTTCTCTTCATCGGATCATCTCCTGGGGTGCGGTGAAAACCGGAAAACTCAATGGCGTTGTTACTGGAAACTCAGTACGGAAAACTGTGGGTAGACGCCGCATACTTTAAACGAGTTGCGCGCCAAGTTCAAAGCGTGGGTAGTGCCCTATTTTCATTTTTCTCTGTGCAACCTCCGTGTTCTCTGTGTCTCTGTGGTTAACAATTGCAGCAAAAACTCACCACAGAGACACAGAACACGGAGGTTGCACAGAGAATTTCAAATTAGGTCACTACCAAAGCGTGAGACGCTCATCCAAAAGTATGGGCAATATCCGGGTTTTCCGGATTACATCCTGCGCTACCACCCTCGGCGAAACCTCTTTCTGCCAGAGCAGTTAGGGAGTATCATTTTGTCCTCACGATAGCACTCTCCCCAAAACGAGTTCGGCCTGCGAATTCCGGAATTTTGGAGTGCTTATGAAACATTTAGTCCCAGTACTAACAAGATACAAATATCTCTATCCACTTTTAATACCTTTCCTGTTGCTTTACGTCTCGTCGCGGATTACGTCACAGACCCGCGAAAGGACCGTTGATGATCGTAAGATGCCGGCCGCCCAGCCAGCCGAGGTCGTGAAGGTCGATGTTGACCTGGTGACCGTGGATGCGCTGGTTTTGCAAAAGAAGACTGCGCGCGTAGTGGGCCATCTAAAGCAAACTGACTTTGTGATTCTGGAAGACGGGACGAAACAGCAGGTTACGCATTTTAGTCAGGACAGCTTGCCTCTTTCGGTGTTGTTGTTGATCGACCGAGGCGGATGCCTTGATCCGTTCGGCACCGAAGTTCACCGAGCATCGAGCGCGGCGCTGGCGCGTCTGAAGGAAACAGACGAAGTGGCCGTGATGACCTATGAGGACAACGCAGAATTACTGCAGGAATTCACGCGCGATCGCTCACAAGTCGAAGCCGCGCTCGAGCGAATCCCAAAGCAGGACGAATGGGCCGATCACTGCCTGAACAAAGCCATTGCGAAAGCCGCAGATTACATGATGACCTCCGGCAATCCCGTCGGCCGGCGTGTAATAATTGTGATCACTGCGATTACGCGCAACTTCGATTGCGGCCATGGACCCTCCGGCAAAGCAGCCAAGAACTCCCTTTTTGAATCTGGTAGTGTCGTGTGCGGGCTGGTGCCTAAGACTCCGGGACAGCGAATGGAAAACGGGCTGATGGTCTGGGGGACGCGCATGGCCGGTGCCTTCGGCGCCCCGGCGTTGGATATCAAACAACTTGCTGATGAAACCGGTGGTGAAGTGCTGGAAGACAAACCTGAACAGCTTGATACAACCTTCGTAACACTGATCGATCATTTGCGCACACGCTACAGCCTCGCCTTTGTTTCTTCAAATCGAAAGCGTGACGGCACTTTGCGAAAACTAAAGATCGATGTCACGCCCGAATTGCAGAAGTCGCAGGGAAAATTGGTCGTTAAAGCCAGGAGAAGTTATGTCGCTCCAAAGAAATAATGCAGCGACGGGCAATCGGCGGTTTGGTAGTTTGGCCCACAGCACCAGGCAGGTCACAGAAGCGCATGCAAATGACGTTGCTCATGATGGTAAACACTTAATAGGGTAATGATGGCTAATGAGAAGCCAATGTTCGACGACCCGGATTCATCAGATGGGATTGATCCATTCAATCCATTTCCCGAGCCGGTGACAGTTCCCATTACTGACGTTTTCGATCTTCATACTATCCAACCGCGCGATGTGAAAGCGGTGGTTGAGGAATATCTGAAGGAAGCGTGGCGCCTGGGTTTTCGCAGCGTGAGAATCATTCACGGCAAGGGCGTGGGCGTGCAGCGAAAAATGGTCCGTGCAATCTTGGGACGAACCCCGTTTGTGATCGATTGGACTGATGCGCCTCCCGAAGCGGGCGGTTTGGGCGCGACCATTGTTCGATTTGAAACGAAATAGAGAGTTCTGAGTTATGCCGTTCAGTCAGCACCAGGAGCGGTAGCGACCCTACACTCAACTTAAAGCATCCCGTTACCGGTTCTTTCGGGCCGGTCGCTACCACTCCCGGTGCTGATGCGATGCTGGTCCCTGACTCTCTCCAGCCGTCGCCTCAGGACGCGCAAGTCCTCGATGTGTCCCTCATCGTGTTCACGCATCATTTCAGCCAATCGACTCAACGTGATTCTGCCAACTCCTTCAAGTGTGCCTTCCCGCTTTCGTTGTTCCCCGGTCAAGCTCCTCAATTCCTGCACGTTTTCTCTTCGCGCCGACTGAAAGGTCTGCAGGGCGAGGTCTGGCTGCTGACTGTTGTAGTTGCCCTCAGCGGCTACCCGCGTGCCATTGAAATCAGCGAGCACCGGATCGCTTTCGTCAAGCATGCGGCGAATTCTCGGCGTGTAGCCCTGTAGTTCAAGGTCTCTCAGGTGGCAGAGATTTTCAAGCGCGGAGAATTCAACCTCCGAATTCCTAAAGCGGAGTTCGGCGAGTAAGAGTCCGTCAATAAGCCTGGCGAGCGTGTTTGGGGTTTCGTGAAGAAAATCGAGCAGCGTCGCGAAGTCCGCGCCATCCGCGTTTCGTTCCTCGTTACTCATGCGGTTATCAAGCGAGCAGGCCTTTAATGAGCTCGCTCAGAAAATCGATATCGATGGGTTTGGTTACATAAGCATCGAAGCCGGCAGCTTTCGCGCCGGCGCGAAAGTCTATCTCCTGATGAGCGGTGACGGCGATGATGGGGACGCCGCCCAGTCCGTCAATGGCGCGTATCTCTTCCGTAGCGGCCAGGCCATCAAGGATGGGCAGGCTCAAGTCCATAAGGATGATGTCGGGATTCTCGCTTTTCGCCATTTCTACAGCCCTGGCGCCGTTTTCTGCTTCAATTATCAGGAAACCCAGATGCTCCAACGAGAGCCGCATGAAATACCTGGCATCATCGGAGTCTTCGACGATTAATACGGTACGGTCCCTGGAGTCCTTTTCCACTGTTGCCCCTCGCCCACCGCGTGATTCTAAAGAAATTGTGCGGATTTGCTCGTGCTTTTCGAATAATCTGAAAGTCCGGATTAGGCTTTGACTGTATGTCGCAAGCGAAGCTCATGTCAAGAAATCAACTGGCGGGATCCCGTTACCTGGCAGTAGGCCGGCTCCATACAGAACCGGAAGCGGTATAGCGACCGGATGCAAGCACTCAGCTGTGTCTTCGGGGGCGGCGAAATCGTCGAATTTCAGGTTGAGTGTAGCATCCGGTCGCTACCGCTCACGGTTCTGTATGATTGTGGGCCCGCTGGGCTCCTCAGTGCCAGTCTGACCAGTTTAGTTAGGGATAAAAAGTGAACCAAAAGCCGCATCTGATCGTTAAAGCATAGGAAACTCGAACTTCTTGAAAGGCCGGAACCATAAATATGAAGAGAATAATCCTGGTTGTACTTTTAGTAGGGATTGCTGGTATTGCGGGTGTCGTGCGTTCGTATTCAAGAGGAAATGGCAGCGGCTGGCCCCTGGTTATTCATGATAGGCAATCGGCAGGCGACGCGCGCGAAGAAATTCGCAAGAGTTATGAGCTTTCACCAGGAGCGCGCGTGGAGGTTTCCGGCATCAACGGCTGGGTGAAGATTGAAACTTCCGACAGCAAGACCGCCGACGTTTACATTGAACGCACGGGCGCGAGCCAGGAAGTTTTGAACCGCCGCAAGATTAATATCGACAGCACGCCGGCTGGGCTGACAATCCGTAGCGAAAAGGGTGACAGCGGCTTTTTTTCGCAGATTTTTGGTTCAAGTCCTAGGGAACATGTAACGCTAAGGCTGCCGCGGCAGATCGCCCTGGTAGCCAACGGTGTGAATGGTTCGGTCACGGTCGCCGAGGTTGATGGCCCGGTTGAAGTCCACGGCATCAACGGAAAAGTGGACATCGCGCAGGCAGCAGGCTCCGCTGAGTTTCATGGAATCAACGGGAGTATTTCGGTTGGTCTGAAACAACTGGACAAAGGCATCGATATCCATGGCATCAATGGAAACATCGAACTACGACTTAGTGACGATGTCAATGCGGATCTCGAGGCCCATGGAATGAACGGGAACGTGACCTCTGATTTGCCTAATGTTGTGGTGGAGAAAAGCAACCACGGAAGCTACAGCGCTCAGATTGGCAAGGGAGGAAACTCAATTTCCGCAAGTGGGATAAACGGCAACATTCGTTTGACCCGAAGGATGACGGCTTCCACGGCGATGGCTGAGTCGAAGAGCGGGAGCTGAGTCATTAAGCTAGCGCTCTACTTACCTATCTCGGAAAACTTAACGTTCATGATTGGATACTCTTTCCAATCCTTATAGTCGTAGTGCCACCACTCCGGCTCGTAGACAGCAAACCCTTCCGTGAACATTTCCGTGCGCAACAGTTCGCGCAAACGCTTCGCTTCCGGCGTCGCGCACTCGTAGTTGATGTGCGCGCGTTCAGTCATCTCGTCATAATCGCTGGGCATCTTCACTTCGGCGCCGGTCTTCAACTCAAAAAGAGATAAGTCAACCGCGCAGCCGCGATTGTGGCGCGAACCTTTATTGGGATCCGCCACAAAGATTTTCTTATCCTCGGGCGTGACATCCCAGAAAACCTTCGTCACCGACCATGGGCGATAACCGTCGAAAACAACCAGACCGTAGCCTTGTTTTCTGAGACTCTGATTAATTCGTACCAGCGCTTCGGCGGCCGGGCGTTGCAGAAAAGCGCGCGGCTCTTTGTAGACAGCTTTGCCGAGGAAGTTGTTTCTGGTGGCGTAGCGGATGTCGAGTTTGATTGTTGGATCGAGTTTAATCAGCTCGACAAGGTCCGGCTTCCGGAATGGGCCGGTCTCAATGGGTGGCCCTTGCGCGAAGGCTATAACCAGCATCAGGGAAACAAGCAGCGAGGCTTTCAGCCAGTGTGAAATCATAGTTCACCTCAGTTAACGATCTCGAAATCGATCCACTATCCGAGAGTTGCTTTTCGACCGCTGCTGACTTGTCAGTCACAATTACCTGCAGGAAGTACTCCCCAGCCGTCAGTGCTCTGCCCAGTCTTAAATTGCCTTCCGCGACGATGCCACCGCTGCTCGATTCTTTAGAAACAACCACGGGAACCGGTTAGATCGTTACTATTGTGGATGAACATACCGCCCGTTTGCTGAGCGAGATAACTTAATGCATCCTGCTGAACGGTAAACTTCATCCGTCGCTCGCGACCCCTCACATTCATCTGGTTTGCGGCCAGGTTGTACTGGCTGTCGTCGGCAGTTAACCCGGCTTTCGGCAAACCGCGCGCGTCAATCGTGGAGATCACGATCGAATACTGATTCGCAAGCTCGATCAATTTATCGAGAGCGCGTGCGATGCCGTTAACCTGCGCTTCTCTGCTGGTAACGGGCAGGTTGTCTGAAATCAGCACGATCGATTTCCGCCCTGGAAACCGAGACAGCCCTTGAATAACAAAGCCCAGTGCACCAAGCGACCCGCCAAAGAACTCTTTGCTCGAGAGATCAGGCGGACGATTTGCGCTGTATCCTTTTAATTCGAGCCCGTTCTCGTCGTTATCGATCGGGCCGAAAGAGTCTATGGCTGACATGCCGCCGCGCCCAATCGGGTACCACCGTATCCGTTTGACGGTTGCAATGATTTGGGCCCTGCTTGAGGTGAACTGTTGCAGTGCGCCTGCGCCGCCGCTGGTCCGAATTACAGCGATGAGATCGGTAGGCAACGTGTGCTCTTGTATAAAGCTCTCGAGCGCGCTCCTAAGTCTTGCAATGCTCTCGAAGGAAAGACCAAAGTCGTCTACCACAATGGCGATAGCCCGGCGCACGCTTTCTGGTCGTATTGCATGTAGGGTAAGTGGAGGCCCACTTTTCCTGGCGCCATCTACGCCGGCTCCGCTGGTGGGCGTCCCACTCGGCAACGACCCTTCGGAAGTCAGAGAAATGTAAGAAAACGCCGTAATTTGTCGAGCCTGTCCGTTTTCAAGTAGCTCAAAATCCTCGGGCTGCAGGTCGGTTACCGGCCGACCGCTCTGATCCGTCACTACTGCATCTACCTGAACGAGATTGGTAGTAACGATTACTACATCCTGCGTCTTCTCGGTTTGATCTTTTTTCGGCGGATTCTGCCCGCCAGCGCGCGCGGCACATACCATAAGCAGAAGCGGCAATGGCACGTTGACGTACTTCATTAAACTCCTCCATTAAAGGAAGCGACACCGGACGGCGCCTAATGTCAGGACAATCGTTACAGAGACGACAGTTTCTTTTTCGTTTCGCCCCCTAAAGGATCGTGGCGGGGAGTCTGGATTGCGAAGGATGATATCACTTGCAGTCCACAAGGCACAGGATTCTCAGCCGCGGGTGGTGTCCTAATTTGTAACGCACGCCCGTTAGTTTACGGTGATTGAATGGCATTCAACGAGCGCGCAAGCTAACAGCTTACGTTACAAAAAACCAAATCAGGACACTACTCAGCTGGCGTAGTGGTTGAGTTTCTGGTAGGGCTTGCTGGCCTGCCACTACAGTCTGTCCAGACATTAGAAATCAACAGGCTTGCGCGTCGTCAAGGTCGGCAGATTCCAAGCCCGCAACTTCTCGTTCCATTGTGGCACCGTGTCGTTGATGAAGCGATTTACTTCCGCCATGCGTTCACGAAACTCCGGCTGGATCTCCTGAAAGTATTGGCGCTGGGCGGGCGTGGGCGCCGCATTCGTGCCATCCAACCCGAAAAAGATGTCCCCAATTTTATTCACCACTTGCGACTTGCCGGCGAGTCCCAGACCTTCTGAGCGTCGCGCCAGGCGATCCTCGAGGGCGTCGATCAGCTTTACGTAATCTTCCAGTGCTTTCATCATGTCTTTATCCGGCTCTTTGTTTAGATTCCTGGCGGTCGTCTGCGTATGCTTCAGTTGCTCCTCGATGCTGTCGAGAAAACGCAGCGCGTTGTTGGCGGCAGACTGCAGGTCGCGAAGCTTGATCTGTAGATCCAATTGCGCCTGCAAATCGGCAAGCGGCACATTGATCGACGGATCGAGACGCACTTCGACTGGCTGCTCGAAGGTCTTATCACCAACTATCACTTTAACAATATAAGTGCCCGGCAAAACCTGAGGACCACGCGGGGGGCCGCCGAAAGCTGTCTCCTCTTCAGTCGGTGGACGGCGCACCTCCGCGCCGCCATAGCGAAGGTTCCAGCTCACGCGGTTAAGCCCTTTCTCTTTCGCAGGCTTGTCGAGTTCCTGCACCAACTTTCCGTTCTGATCGCTAATCTGAACTTTGAAGGTTGTCTTATCATCGAGTTTGGTTTTCAAATAGTAGGTTATCAATGCGCCATAAGCGGGATTTGGACCAGCAAATGTCTTGTCTCCAATTCCGTAACGCGTGAAGCGAGAAGCAAATCTGAGACCCGGCCGGACAGGAAACAAGTGGGCATTGCTATTCACGATCGCTGAGGTCATCTGTTGGATCGGCGAGGCATCGTCAAGGATCCAAATGCTGCGACCATGTGTTGCCAAAATAAGGTCGTTCTCGCGCGGATGCACCAGAATGTCATGAACAGAAACATTTGGCAGGTTCTTCAGGTTAAGCGCGATCCATTCTCTGCCTCCATTGTAGGAAGCAAACAAACCAAGTTCGGTGCCCGCATAGAGCAGGTTGGAATTCCTCGGATCCTCGCGAACGACTTGCACGTAAGCCTTTGGTGGAAGATTGCCGGCAATACTCTGCCAACTCTTGCCACCATCGCTGGTCTTAAAAATATAGGGACGAAAGTCGTCGAACATGTGGCGATCGAAAGCCACGTAAGCTGCCTGGGTACTGGTACGCGAAGGCTCGACATGCGAGACGGGAGAATTAGCCGCGAGGCCCGAGATATTTCCCACGATGTTCGTCCAATTCTTTCCGCCGTCAGTTGTTACCTGAAGGTTGCCGTCATCCG
>DASXQM010000352.1:0-37373 GCA_036507195.1 Pyrinomonadaceae bacterium
TGTGGTGAGTTTTTGCTGGAATTGTTAACCACAGAGACACAGAGAACACGGAGGTTGCACAGAGAAAAATGAGAATAGGGCACCACCAAAAGTTCCAAAACTGTTGACTTTGTAACGCAAAGTCATTTACAATGCACTGAACTTTGAGAAATCGTTGCGGTGCACGGGCTGTCAGCCAAAGGAGAGATGCGACCCTATTGGCGGCCGATGAAGTACTCGTTCTTTCCGCCCCTTGACCTGACAACTCTCGCCGCGAAGCAAGTCCTTATTTTCTCAGGTTGTCGCGACTCTCGCGGCCACCTGAACTCTGACGCTGGCAGCCAGAGAGAGGAGGCGGCTTTGAACGCGAGACTATTGCATCGAAGGGCGCTCAGAAGGCCGCTTAGAAGCGTGAAGTTGATTCTTCCCGCGTTGACTGAAGCAACGAGTCCTCATTGGCGGCCGATCAAATACTCGCTCTTTCCGCCTCTTGGCTTGGCAACGCTCGCCGCATATCTCGATCCCGACCTCGAGATTTCTCTGCAAGACGAGCACGTCGAGAAGCTCGACCTCAACGACCAACCAGACCTGGTGATCATTCAGGTATACATCACTAACGCATATCGGGCGTACCAGATCGCAGACCACTATCGTGCGCGTGGATGCTACGTAGTGCTCGGTGGCCTTCACGTCACATCGCTACCGGATGAGGCGGCGCCGCACGCGGACACGATCTTTATCGGACCCGGAGAGCACACCTTCCCGCAATTCTTGCAAGAGTTGGCGGCAGGTGCGCCACAACGCCGCTACGAGTCGGCAGTGCGTACTCTGGAAGCGCTGCCGCCCATACGTCGGGACCTTATTCAGCGACACCGTTACCTGGTCCCGAACTCGATTGTCGTCTCGCGAGGCTGTCCCCATCATTGCACCTTCTGCTACAAGGATGGTTTCTTCGCGGGAGGGCGCTCTTTCTACACGCAGCTCGTGGACGATGCGCTTGCCGAAATTGCCCGCCTTCCCGGCCGACATCTCTATTTTCTGGACGATCATCTCTTCGGGAATGGCCGCTTCGCGCGAGATCTCTTCCGCGGCCTGAGAGGGATGGGCCGCGTCTTCCAGGGAGCCGCAACAGTCGACTCGATCCTGCGCGACGATGTTGTCGAAGAGGCAGCGTCCGCAGGACTGCGGAGCCTGTTCGTTGGGTTTGAAACGCTCTCCAGCAGCGGCCTCGAGGGCGCCGGCAAGCGCCAGAACCTCGGCCGCAGCTATCGCGAGGTCGTGCGCCGGCTCGATAGCCTCGGCATCATGATCAACGGCAGCTTCGTCTTCGGCCTGGACGGAGATGACCGCGACGTCTTCTCTCGCACCGTAGACTGGGCCGTCCAGGTTGGAATCACCACGGCCACCTTCCACATTCTGACGCCGTACCCCGGGACAGCTTTGTTTACCGACATGGCCGCACGTAACCGGATCGAGACGCGGAACTGGGACCTCTACGACACGCGCCATGTTGTCTATCGCCCTTCAGGCCTGTCAGCGACGAAACTAAAGCGCGGGTACGACCGGGCGTATCAAGAGTTTTATCGGTGGCGGTCCATCTTTGAAGCGGCGTCGGCCCACAGCTCGGTAAAGCACCGGCTGAAACACTTCTTCTATAGCGCGGGGTGGAAGAAGTTTGAGCGCGCATGGGACATCGCCATCCGGATCAAGCAGCTGTCGCAGATGCGGCCGCTTCTTGAAGCCGTGCTCGCACCGGTGACTGACTCTGTAGCTAATGGCGAGCCCGAAGGACTGCCCAACAAGCCAATCGAGCTGACGCGTCTCCCGCTTGGTCATTCCTCGACGTCGGCGCCAGCTTGAGGCAACGCCGCACGTAAGGCAATTTGATCGCTTGCACAATCACGTGGACGTCGTTGAGGAGTGTTTCGTCTCGGCCTCTAGCCGCTTCCAGTCGAGGTGTTCGTGACCCCATGCTCGAACGGCCTGGATAATCGGGCGCACGGTTTCTCCATGGTCAGAGATGCGGTACTCAACTCGAGGAGGTACCTCCGCGTAAGCCGTGCGACAAATCAGTCCCTCGTTCTCAAGACCGCGGAGCGTCGCGGCCAGGACCTTGTGGGAAATGTCAGGCATTAGCCGGTGCAGTTCGTTGAACCGGCGGGTGCCGGAATCCAGCCAATAGAGGCAAATCAAGCTCCATTTGCCGCCGATAGCATTCAGCGCCGCGGTAAGAGGGCACTTCGTCAGCACAGGTGCTTGCGAAATACCAACGCTTTCTATCGCAGGGTGAGTTTCCATAATGTAACCAGGTTACCGCAAAGTGCATTCTTGCTTTTTTGCGCGAGGCGCGCAAGCATGCTGGCGGAGACTGCAAATGATTATCGAAATGCGTACCTATAGGACCAAGCCCGGCAGACGCACCGAGTTCCTTGAGACATTCCGCTCCAAGTCTATCCCGGCACACGCAGAAATCGGAATGAAAATACTGGGCCCATTTCTTTCCGTCGAAGATCCCGATACCTTCTTTTTCATGCGTGGCTTCCCGGATCTCTTTTCGCGCGAGCCAATGAAAGCAAAGTTTTATGAAGGGGAACTTTGGAAGCGCGAACTGGAGAACACGCTCATGCCGATGTTGGAAAAGTACAAAGTTGTCGTTGTGGAAGATCCTGACGACCTCGTCCATTGGTAGTGGAGCCGTAAAGACGCATAAAAGACGAGACCCACTTCAAACAAGGAGACTCAGGTTATGCGGAGATACGTCGCAGTTGCAGTACTGATGGTCGCGGGGTTCGCCGAAGCTGCAGACGCGGGGGTCCAGTCGAATTCAGACGCGTCGAGCACAAACATTCAAAAAACTCTCAAGGAACGAGATGGGCAACACGATTTTGATTTCGAGATCGGTACCTGGAAAACTCACTTAAGGCGCCTCCTGCATCCCTTAACCGGCTCGACTACCTGGGTCGAATATGAGGGTACTACCGTTGTCCGAAAGGTTTGGAGTGGCCGCGCCAATCTGGTGGAGCTCGAGGCCGATGGCCCAGCAGGTCACTTTGAAGGCCTGTCCTTGCGTCTATACAATCCGCAATCCCGCCAGTGGAGCCTCAATTTTGCCAGCAGCAACGGTGGTACTATGAGCCAACCCACGATCGGGGGCTTCAAAGATGGGCGTGGCGAGTTTTTCGACCAGGAAACATTTAATGGCCGAGCCATCTTTGTTCGATTTGTTATCTCGGATATCACTCCGAATTCTTGCCGTTTTGAACAGGCATTCTCGGATGATGGAGGTAAGACCTGGGAAGTAAACTGGATCGCGACAGACACACGGGTGAAAGAATGAATCTGACGGAGCTGCCGGCCTCGCCCTGACTTAATGATAATTGGAGATATCGCCGGATAACGCTCTAATTGCGTTTCACACGCGAGGGTCAGAAGTGCGAATCTTCTAGCGGGCGCCAATTTCAGATCTCAGATCTCAGATTTCAGATTAGTGCTGTCCCAACGTTTGTCGAACAGGATCAGTCATTTGGCGACGACGCTGCCTTGAGTCTGGGTGATTACTGGTGTAAAAGGGAAAACCGCTGACCTTTTTGACAACTAATCACAATTGGTACTGATGTAAATGTGTAGGCCCAGTCGCCGGATCCGTTCGGGTCTGGCTTCTAACCACGAACTGTCAGCACCGCACGCTGCCACTCCACTTCATGCAAGACGGCGCTCAACTACAGAACCGTGAGCGGTAGCGACCGGATGCTACACTCAACGGCCGACTCGCTCGCAGAAGTTATGGCTGAACAGGACTTAATCAAGGCCATCAACTATGTTTGTATGACCAAGACGAACCTTGACCTTGAGTAAAGCGGTGAGGTTGAGTGTAGCATCCGGTCGCTACCACCACCCCAGCGCGGCTGCCGCGCCGGGGACCCCGGCCCGCTCACGGTTCTGTAGTTGAGCGGCGCGGCTAAAGTTGAGTGTGGCATCGGTCACTACCGTGCCTGTTTTCATACAGGCTGAAGCCGTTTTGGTTCATCTCGATGAATTGAAATCGATTCCAACCTCCATCGGAGTTAAGTAGATCAAATCCAACCAGATACGACCATTGAATTGATCAACGTTGGGACAGTAGTGATTTCAGATCTCAGATTTGAGATTTGAGATCTCAGAGAAAAACCCGCTCAACTTCAAAGTTGCGCGGGTTTTCGAATTTGTCAGCAGTTATGAAAGGGCGTTTCAGTTTTTCCCCTTCTTATCGCGCGGTTTTTTGTCACCACCCTGGTTGTTGTTGCTCGGTGGGGGCTTTTCGCCTTTTGGGGCAACGACCACGGTATTTGGCTGTTTGGGCGGACGTTCATCCCTCTTTTGGGCAAACGCACCTGTCGCTATGAAACAGCCTATTGCCACCGCCGCCAGTTTTCGTTTTAAGTTGAACATCGAGTTTTCATTCCTCCTCATGCATTATCAAGCGCGCATGGGAGGGAGAGTAAGAGATGCGCTGACCTCACTCGAGCAAGAACGATGCCAGAAATGCTAACTGGCCGAATCTCATAATCCGCTCTCAATATGTCAACCGCAACAGCGCATTTATGCGGCTTTTCGCACCGTTTCGCACCAGTTCGCACCGTATCGTGCAATACAACCTGGCTCCGATTAGCGCCGTAAAGTGACGCTCAGCGTGCCCACATTGCCGCTGCCGTCAAAGGCGCGCAGGCTGACGGTGTGTTCCCCAGGCGCGAGCGCCGGTAGATTGACAGAATACCGTTCGTGGCCACTGTCGGCAATTCCATCGTCAGGAAACAACGGCGTCCATGGCGCGCCGTCAAGGCTAAAGTCGCCTCGCTTGACTTTGCCGGTGGCGTCATCAACTTCGAAGACAACTCGATTACCGCCACCAGATTGAGGCGCTGCAACGGCGTGCAGAACCGGGGGTGTGTTATCAATGTCAACCGGCTCGCTTAAGCGCTCTCCTGTTAAAGCCTGACCGAGCGGATTGTCCGGAGCATCAGACGCGATAATCTTTATGATATAGCGCCCATCGGCCAGCGTTGCGCCGTCGATGGTATAAAAGTTGTCGCGCACCTTGTCCCTTAACAACCGAAACGTAGTTTCGTTTAGCGGTCGATAATAGATCGCGTATTCCAACGTATCACCGTTTCGATCCTCAGCCTGCCATTGAAATGAGCGCGCGCCTCGCTGAAAAAGCCGTCGCGGGGGAACCTGAGCAACAGCACCAAACAGCGAAGGATCGAGGCCCGACGACTCAACGTTTGGATCAACCTGGAGCTGGGCTAGCTGTTGCAACCCGACACCGATTGGCAGCGAACTAATGCCAAGGACCTCTGGCGCTACATTTCGCGGTAGATAAGCAAGGCTTGCATCTTCCATCCACGTCTGGCCGGATCCCGTCGAACGCAGCGTGGCTCGCCACTGACTAAAGCGCGCGCGCGGACTGGAAATCGGACTCCCTGCGGCATCGCCATATGAACTACTCCACTCGCTCCACGTCGCGTCAGGTCGCTCGCCGTTTCCGGTTCGAGTTTGTAAGTCGACGTTGCCACTCCCACGCCACCAGATTCTTCCCCACGAGGCCGTCAGTTTTGCATCACGCACTGGCGACTCATACGAACCTTCAGCCACCAACTCCGGACCGAAGCGAAACAGTTTTCCCTGATTGCTGGAGGCCGCATACACCTGGTTGCCGCGCACCAGAAATGACGATATCTGTCCCTCGCTCGACTGCAGGAGAAGCGTATCGCGGCCATCGTTGGTGACGGAATAGACGCGGCCTCTATCGGCTGTTCCAATCAAGACGCTCCCGGATTGCAGTGCCGGAGCTATGGCGAAGGCAGTAATTGAAGGTGAACTCCAGACTACGTCGGTAGCACCGTCGGGCAGAATTCGAAATACCGCGCTTCGTGCGCTCGATATATCTGTGCGGCTGCGCGCCGGTTGACCCGGCTGCTGAATCGGCACACCACTTTCGTCAATCGCAGTGATTGTTACAGACGTAGTCGGCACCCCCTCCGTGGGTTGAGCCGCCGGCGCCGGAGTCGATTGCTGCCGGACCGCCGAAGCAGCCTCACTGAGGGCGAGCGCATAAATCGAGCCATCGGCTGCGAGAGCCAACGCGTGAATCTCGCGCAGGTGCGCGTCGAATAGGGCAAATGCTTTCCCTTCGGGCGAGATGCGCAAAACCAGACCTCCAGGATCTGTTCCTGCTATCAAATCACCCTGCGCTGTAACCGCGAGTGACATGACATGAGTTTGGTTCGTCGCAATCAGCAAGGACGACTCTGGCTTGGCGCCAGCCGTGCGGACACGATAGAGCTTGCCATTGTCGCCGGTACCAACAGCCAGCGATCCATCCGCTAAGACCGCCAGGGACCAAATGTATTTGTCGCCAGGATCAAAAAAGACCTCCCCGTGGCCATCCGGAGTAATGCGATAGACTTTCCCGTCGGGGGAAGTCCCAGCATAGATCGCGCCGTCTCTAGCGGCTGCGATCGCCGTCACATCCAGTTCCGCAGCGTCATACAGTAACGAGCCGCGGCCTTCGGAAGAAACGCGATAGATCTTTCCGTCGTGACCGGTGCCGAGATAAACATTGCCCTGAGCATCGACTGCGCTGGACCAAACAAATGCCTGCTCGGTATTGAATACTTCGGTTAAACGGGGCGCCAGCATTAACACGCCGGTGTCGCTGATAGAAACGCCGCGCGCGTCACCTTTCAGCAACTCAGCGCGGCCACCTGTTTCCCAGATGATAGGTTGCCCTGAATAAATTGTGGGGGCTGAAGCGGCAATTAAGATTAAGGCAGCCAAAGAGCCCGCCAGACGTTGTGTGAAATGTTTTCCTACTTTAGCTCGAAGCATAATTAAAGTTTAGTTTCCTATGTATTTAGCGTAGAGTGATCGGGCCATCTTGATTTCACTAGTACCGCGAATAATCGATCGCGCGTCCTGAAAAACGGTCAGCTCAAAGTCTCCAGTGCGAAAGCGCAACAGATAGTTATTGAAATTGACCTCGCCGCTGACTCGAAGCCTTTCCGCAAGTTCCTCAAAGTTTAGTTGCGTCGCTTGCGCCGGCGAAATCTGAACCGCATTGCGACCGCACAATACCGCGGCAAAGTCTCCGGAGGCAGCTTCAAGCGTGGAGAAGTTTGCCAGACCACACGTGGAACACTCGGGGGACGGTGGACCAGGATTGATTTTCCGCCATTCATTTCGCCACACATCAAACTGCATGAGGGAGCGATGCAGGTTCTCGTTTTGCCCAGTCAACAGTTTTAAAGCCTCAGCAACCTGAACAGCGGAGACCACGCTTATGATCGGCATGATTACGCCCGACGTATCGCACGTGGGCGCGCTGGCCGCAGGTGGCGCTTCTTCAAAGACGCATCGCAGACAAGGTGTTTGATGCGGTTGAATGGTCATCGTTACGCCATAAGACCCAACTGCCGCTCCATAAATCCAATTGATCTGGTGTTTGACGCAGGCATCGTTGATCAGGTACCGGGTGGCAAAATTGTCTGTCCCATCCAACACTACGTCGCAGTCTTTTACGAGCTGTTCAATATTTGAGTGATTGACGTCGGCGATCTCCGGCTCGACCTCAATCTCGCCGTTTATCTCGCGGATGTGATTTGCGGCGGCAATCGCTTTGGGTGTGCGCTCGGCGGCATCGCGCTCAGTAAACATTGTCTGTCGCTGAAGATTTGAAGCTTCGACAAAATCGCGATCGGCAATTCTGAGTTTTCCTACTCCTGCCCGGGCAAGGCTCTCCGCATGAGCAGAACCCAACGCCCCACAACCAACGATCAGGGCCCGCGACTCCAGTAGTCTGCGTTGGCCTGAGGCGCCAATTCCGTTGAACAAAACTTGCCTGCTGTAACGGTCGTTCATTTCTCACAATTTCTCAGATCTCAGATCTCAGATCTCAGATCGTCAAATCGTCAAATATCCCAAATCTCAGATTTGAAATTTGAAATCCTCAAATTTGAAATCTCAGAATTTTGTCTCCCCATCACGTTCCCTTGAGCCCCCGTTGGGCCGCTTCAGACATCACATCTTCGGGAGCGGCCTCACCGGTCCACAATCTGAATTGCTCGGCAGCCTGGGCCACCAGCATTGCCAACCCACCAAGTGTCTCGCACCCAGCATCGCGCGCCTCGCGCAAGAATCTCGTCTCAGTTGGATTGTAAACTAAGTCATACGCTAAGCGCGCACCGCGAAGTTGTTGGCTGCTTGCGGGCGTTTCATGCTGAAACTGCCCTGCAGTTCCGAGTGGTGTCGCATTTATCACCACCTCAAAGCCCTCGAAGCTTGCCTCTGCAAGGCTCATCGAGGCTGCGCCAACCCGTTCAGCCAGCGAGTTTCCTTTTGTTACATTTCGCGCAAACAGCGTCGCTTTTGCACCCGCTTGCTTCAAGGCCCAGAGTGCTGCTTTCGCTGCGCCGCCCGCTCCGATCACTGCACAACGCGCCTCGCGTAAGTCACCAAACTTTTGCACTAGCGGTGTGATGAAACCTCGAGCGTCAGTGTTGTAGCCACGTAATTCGTCGCCCTCAATTATGATGGTATTTACAGCACCTATCTCCTGTGCCGCCGGCTCGACCCAATCCAGTTGCTCCATCACAGTAGATTTGTGCGGCGCCGTAACACTGAGGCCCCTCACGTCCCAATCAAGTTCGCGTGTGCGCGGGATTATCATGCGCTTGATGAACGCTTTGACATCGTGAACCTCGAAGGGAATAAAGACGGCATTCCGTCCTACGGCAGCAAATGCCGCGTTGTGCATGCGCGGGGAGACGGAATGCGACACTGGCATTCCGATTAACCCAAAAACCTGCGTCTGCTGATCAATCTTTTCAATTCGATAGACTTCCCTGAGCTCACGGGCAGAGATTTGCCCGGGCGCAGTTGCTGTCTCACTCTCCCGCGAGGCGTAAGTCAAAAAAGCGCCGCGAGAAGGTCCCATGATACGAGTGGCCATACCCGGAGTTCCCATCGCGATCGCGATCATCTCCCGACCTTCGCTGCGCGCACGTTCAAGCAATCGAAAAACCGACAGACAATCGGTCGCGTCGTTGGCCAACACAGCAATTTTCAAAATGCGCGCGGGGGTGCCAGCCATGCGATCGTAGATTTGATCCAGGTTCCTGGGCACGCCGGCAAAGTCATGCTGAGAACAGATTGTTCGCCTCCAATCAATGGGGAGAGGCGAGGAGTTGCCAGTGGAATTGAAACGCTCTGCCAGGTCGAGTTCCACGTCGAAGAGGCTTTCCGAAAAGATCGCGTCCGACCAAAACGCTTGCCGCGCTTCATCATCAAGCTGGCGCCGGCCTCCCTGTTCAGCCGGCCGGAATGTCAGAATCGATTCGCAAGCCGATTTTCCAAGCACCTTCGTAATTAAACTTGCGCCGGTTTCCAGCTGGAGCGGCTCGAGACAATCGAGCCTCACTTCAATCAGGTCGCAAACCTCGGCAGCTGCTGCTATCGCATCCTCAAGGGCGGCAATCGTTGGTTCACAAATTGAAATGCAAATGCGCGGCTTTTGCGGAGAGTCCATTAGAAAGACTTTTGCGGAGTGTGTTGCTAATCGCTTAGATTTGAGATCTCAAATTTCAGATCTCAGATGGCTCTTGGGGCGCTTAGCTTGACTCGTCTAAATGTCGCGTAGGTGCTTCCGCGCCAAGATGCCGAGTTGTTCCTTCGGTCACACTCGGAGGGGGAGCGACAAGTTCACCGGTGCTCCGGGTCGGAAACGCATCGACACGCTGCCGAGAGTGCATTGAGGGCTGTTCCAGAGTGCCAGGCAGAAACGACTGCTTCTTAAGTTCCTGGAGCCGAATATACTGAGCTATGCCCGTGCCCATCAGTGAGAACGCAGGTATTAGCAGCCAAAACCACCAGCCATTTCCCGTTCTCGAAAATGCAAGAGAGATCGAGATAATAATGAATGCGATGCCCATGAAGACCTTCTTGCACACATCATCCAAGCTCGGTTCGCGACCATGCCGTCTGCGACCACGCCTGCCGATATCGAATTCTTCATCCTGCCTCGCTTTGGGCAACTGCCCGGAAAGCGCCTGTGGGATCAGACTGATATTGGCCCCGCAGGAGCGGCAGAAGCTTGCGCCTTCCAGATTCTGGGTTGCACATTTAGGACAAAACATTCTTACCTCCGATCAACCTCCGGCCTGAACGCTTTGGGAGTGCGGCGATGAGACCACGCCAGCGCGGCTGCTCGCCGGGGACCCCGCCAGTAGCCGCTTTGGTCTGCGGTGGCTTGACGCCGCAATGTTCATCTAATGCTAACTCGCCAAAGGCTGCGACTAGTCGCAACTGACCAAAGCGCTGACGCGGGGTCCCCGGCCGGGCAGCCCGGCTGGCGTGCTTGTATGGTCAGCGCACTCCAAAAAACTAACTGGGCTTTCGCGCCCTTCTCTGCCGCAAGGCTTCATAAAGAATCACACCCGCTGCTACCGAAACATTAAGTGATCCTATACGCCCACGCAGAGGAATACGAACCAAGGTGTCACATCGTTCCCGTACAAGTCTATGCAAGCCAGTTCCCTCGCCTCCAAGGAACAGCGCGCTGGGTACAGTCCAATCCCATTCTGTGTAATCGGAAGCCCCATCCGCGGCGGCGCCAACAACCCAGATGTTACGTTGTTTCAACTGCTCTATCAATTGGACCAAATTTGTGACGCGCGCCACCGAAATGTGCCCCAACGCGCCCGCGGCTGCCTTGGCCACTGTCGCCGTCAACCCGACAGCGCGACGCTCAGGTATGAAAACTCCGCCGACACCGGCACACTCCGCGGTCCGCAGAATTGCGCCAAGATTGCGCGGATCCTCTACCGCGTCCAAACCGAGGATAAGTGGCGGGGTGGCGGTACCAACCTGAGAACTCAATTCTTCGAGCAGCTCGTCGGCGTCCCGATAACTCGCTGCGGCAGTCCTGGCAATTACTCCTTGATGCGTCACGCCAGGCAGCGCGCGGTCAAGAGCGAGTCTGGGTGCACGATGTACCGGCACTCTTGACTGCTTGGCTAATTCGAGCAACTCTCGTAAGCGCTCACTCTTTGCGCCTTCAGCAATCGTGATCTGCTCAAGCTTTTTGCCGCCGGCGCGCAAGGCTTCGAGCACTGGAATCAGTCCGTAAATCGAGTTGACTGCGTCGGACTGGTTCAAAACCCGGCCACTATCAAAATCATTTCGCTCGTCAAATCCCTCGTCAACCCGAGATCTCCACCCAGCTGATTTGTGTTGGCCGCCGGGTGGTCTCGATCCAGTCGGCTTACGCATGGTCATTAGTCTCTGTCAGCTTCTCGACCTTGAAATGATAGCGGAGTCGCGAGTAACGCAGGAATTGCATTTCGTTGCTCAGCTCTGTGACGCTGCCGATGCTGTATTTCCCCGGTCGCTCTAGGCGCCAACCTGTCGATTCATTTTGCTGTTCAGGAGGCCAAACGGCGTCCAGAGCCTTTCGCATTGAATTGAATGAGTCGTCGTATTCAGCGTGAGGGGCGCGTTGGCGAATGAAGTTCAGCAAGGTCGCAATGTTTTCACTAGCCAGAAGGGCTTTCTCCTGCCCAAGACATGAAAAATCGAAGCTGTTAGCTGTGATGCGATAGGGGACCGCTTGTTTCCTGGTATAAAAGTCGACGGCCATTTCATCAGTCACGAACTCACTTGCATCCAAAATACGATTTTCGGCGCGAGTGCCCTTTTGCTCCTTCAACTCAACCCGCTTGACGGTCAGTCTCCCAACGACCAACAAGATGACGTCAGACCATGAAACCCGGATGGTCGGAGTTTCGGGGGTTTGAAACGCATATATTCCCAGGTCATCGATTTCGAGAGCACGCACCTTGATGGGCCCGGTCTCCGTTCCGGGTTCCATATCCGGCACAATGCGCGTATCGATTCCCAGGCTGCTCAGCCGGCGTTGCACCAGTGACGCTTCGTCAATCGTTGCAGCACGCGCGAGTGGCAGCGGTGTCCGCATAGACAGAATTAGCGCCAGGTCTGACGGACGCAGCCGCAAAAGATCAGCTGCCTCACGAAGCTCTGGATCGGCAAGATCTCCAGCATTATTTGCGGGCCGGGGCAAAAGGATGTTGTTATATCCCTGTTCCCATTTTTCCAGGGGCCTCAGCGCGGGCTTCTGCAAGTTGACAGTGGTTTCACTCAGCGGCAGAACAGCGGCGCAATAGAGGCAGGTGACTCGAGTAGGCGGATTCGCTCGTAAGCATTCGTGGCATCGCACCATCTGGGCCGGCGCAAATGGTTTAGGGGCGGAGTCAGGGGTGAGGTCTCCAGGCCCATCGGTGGTCAGGATTGGAAGCGAAACGTTTTCGTTATCTTTGGGCAACAGCTCCTCCAAGACTTTTGATTATACGACGCGGTAAACTTTCTATCGACATGTTAACCATAATAACCAGGACTTTCGTTCTCGCTCTTAAGGCAGACCATAAAGTCTGGTTAGCCGGTTCTCTTATGGCAACGGCTATGGCGCTGGTGAGTTGTGCGGCATTGCAACCACCGAGCGCAACTGGCCCAAGGGGAAACGAGCCGCTCTATCCGATCTTATTCACTGAAGACAGCCGCAGAAAAGAATCAATTGCCGTTGCTTTGAATCGACTCGCTGTGCAGGCGGGAACCTCCGACGCGACGGCGGCGCAGCTACAACCAGTCACCGCGACAATTCTAAGCATCACTCCAAAAGCGAACGGCAGTTTGTATCTACCAAAGGTCGGAGCGACCGCCGTCATGAATGAAGAGGAAACCAGAGAGTCGTTACGAAGATTTATCAAGGAGTGGCCGGAACTCATTGGCTCCGACCCGGCGAAGCTCTCGCTGGTCGAACGCGTGGATCGGCCGGACGGTTCGAAACTTGCAAACTATGAACAACGTCCTTTTCGTTATCCGATCCGCGGAAACTATGGCAAGCTACAAATTCTTTTCAACGCCGAACGCCGCGTTCTCAATCTCACCAGTTCCTGCATACCTGACACAGACCGAATCCAAACGTTGCTCTCAAGTTTTAATGTTCGTCTGAAGGCTGAAGACGTCGTACAACAAATGCGCGAGAACAGTCTGGCATATACGGACGCCAAAGGAATCAAGGTGAACTTTAAGTTTCCGCCGGCCAGCGAGATAACTCCTCGTGGTTTAGTAATCTACATTCTTTCAGCGAAGGATAAGCCGGACGCGCTGGAGTTTCATCTTGCCTGGGAAATGGAATTGAGCAACGCTCCTGTCAAAATCGCATATATTGACGGCATCACCGGCGAGACAGTTGCCGCTGAATAGTCTCCTCAGCCTGAGGCAGCTCTTTAGTCTGCTTGACCAATCACCCACAAAAAAGCATTCTAGAAACGGTTTTAGAAGTTTATTGGGAGTAGCCTATCAGATGAACAATTTTGATCCTACAAACAATATTTCGTGGCAACTAGGACACCGCGGCCGAGTGGCCGTTTTCATTGATGGTAACAACCTGTTTCATGCTGCCCGCTTCCACACTATCGATATTGACTACAACAAGCTGTTACGCGTTTTGCTGGGAGACGGGCGATTGCTCAGGGCCTTTTTCTACACCGGGGTCGACATTGGAGCAGAAAGACAGCAGGGCTTCCTGCTCTGGATGAGACGCAATGGCTTTCGCGTAATTCAAAAAGAGTTGAAGACGTTTTATGACGGAAGTCGCAAGGCAAATCTTGATGTGGAAATTGCCGTTGACATGTTGTCACTTGCAGGTCGTTATGACACCGCCGTGCTTGTTTCCGGGGACGAAGACTTTGTATATGCGGTAAACGCAGTTGCCTATAAAGGTTGCCGGGTTGAGGTCGCCGGTTTTCGTTCGAATACGGCTCCGAAGTTAATCGATGTTGCCGACTATTTTATTGACCTGGGTGAAATAGCCGATCGAGTGCGCAAGGAAGTGATTCATGGCCCACGCTATGACGAGCGTGAGATCCACGAGCAGCAGCCCACGCAGTACCTGCATGAACAACTCCAGATTCATGAAGCTACGGACGACGGGTATCAGTCGACTTTGCGAGTAGTGCTGGAGACGAGTATTGAGGACGAAGCCGAGGAGTTTGGGACGGCTGCCGATTTTATTCGCATAACCGACGAACACTGATTTAGACATACCACAGG
The DNA here is from genome assembly GCA_036507195.1 of Pyrinomonadaceae bacterium. GTDB lineage: Bacteria > Acidobacteriota > Blastocatellia > Pyrinomonadales > Pyrinomonadaceae > PSRF01. Next base: position 14,143 of record DASXQM010000352.1, read on the forward strand.
AACCGTCGTTTAGAAATGGCACTTGTGCCACCGGCGCGGGGGGACAAGTCCCGTTCTAAACGGTTTTAATGATCTGGGGCAGAGGTTTCGGATTTGAGTATGAAGCTTTTTACCGTGGAAGAAGCAAACGCGCTTCTGCCATCAGTGCGCGAGATTTTGCAAAAAATTCGGCGCTACCGCCGTCGCCTGGCCGCATACCGCCATGACGCAAAGCTGGCTGCCGAAGGAGCAGAAGAGGGCGGCGGCGGAATGGCCAACGGCATGCAATACGCCAAGATTCTCACTCACTTGACTGAAGAAATGTCGCAACTGGACGTTCTGGGTGTTCAGTTGAAGGATTTCGATCGCGGCCTCATCGATTTCCCATCCCTTAGAGATGGCCGAGTCGTACTGCTTTGCTGGCAACTTGGCGAGGGAGATGAGCTCGAATGGTGGCACGACATGGACGCAGGCTTTGGCGGCCGCACTCCACTCTGAGGTTTTCCACAGGCATCCTTCCCGCAGCATAGTTCCTTCCGTCCGACGGACAACTCCAACGCCTCTTATATTTTCTGATTGACCACTTAAAGTAGTTCCTGATACCATGCGGCCCGACTACGCAGGAGTCTGGCCGGTTTTGAGTCAGTTTGGTCAGACACCAAAGCTAGCGCAGACCGTCCCCTTCGGAGGCAGCTTGTTATGCGATGTCCCGCGTGTGGCGCGTTTTACGAAGAGCGTTCGGCGAGGTGCCCGGAATGTGGCGCGATCCAGAATGAGAGCCCAGTGGAACCTTCCCGGCAAGCTCAGTCGGAACAAATGGCTGTGGTGGAAGAAACAATAACCCCTATGCAAAAGGAACCGGCTACAACGAGGGCTAGTCGTTCTTTAATTGAGTTTCCCGGCGTCAACAGAGCCGCCATCCCGCAATGGCGTAAGGAGTTAGGGGAACGAGTGCGTGAAGTACAAGAAAAGCGGGCGCGCGAAGCGATTCTCGAGGCCGGGGGAACTGAGCCGCTGTTCGGTGAACTCGAACCTAACACAGCACCCATGCTGGAACTCCTTCCCCAAGCCGAAGCGCCACGTCTGAACCCACTGGTGGTGGCCGCCTTACAACGCATTGAACGAGCCCACTCTCAACCCACAAGTCATTCGCTGGTGGCCACCGCAGTTGCTTACGACGAACAAGCCGAGTTTGAAATCGATGTGGCGCCGGCTGACGTCGAAAGCGCCGACATTGCGAAACCCGAAAAGGTTCACAACCTCGCGGTTGTGCCAACGCCGTCAGTCATGACAACCGACATTCCGCAGGAGCCAAGAAAGCCCAGAAGACTCATCGACGATCAAAACGACCCCGCTCTCAACTACCTGGATTCTATTCCGAGGTCCCTGATACTTGAGATTCGCGAGTACCGTTCTGCGCCTCTCTACTTGCGCATGTTCGGCGCCCTGGTAGATCTACTATTTGTTTGTTTTCTTTCTTCGCCTTTCCTGGCGCTCACGCAGTTAACGAACCTTGAATGGCGCAACCCCCGCATTATTGGATTTGCAGCGGGCACCTTTCTGGTGGTCGGCTTTCTATATCTGACGGTTAGCATAGCGTTCACGGGACGCACGATAGGGATGAAGCTTTTTTCACTGCGGGTGGTCGATGCCCGAACAGGCTTAATCCCAACAGGCAGCCAGTCGGCCGGGCGCGCACTGGTCTACATGCTGTCGCTCCTGTCCGCCGGCATCGCATTCATGTATGCGTTGGTCGACTCTGACAAACATACTGCCCACGATCGTTTCACTCGCACGGCTGTAATTCGGGTGTGACTTCACTGTATCGTTAGAATCGGCTCTGTTCCCACGCCGGAGCAGGGCCGTTTTGCTTGAACCCGAATGGCCCGGCTCCGATGGGTCCAAGCTTGCCATCAGGAAGTGGCATCCACGTGCACCAGGAAACACTGAAAGAAATTGTCGGCGACCTGAACAAGTTGCTTTTGGGTCGTTTCCTGGGAAAGATCTTCCAGTTGTCAGCCTTTTCTTTGGCGCTTGATTTCGGCCTCAGAGACGAGGGTTACCTCTTCATCAGCATCGAACCGGCGACGCCTCGTCTCTATTTAATTAAACGAAACGCTCGTGAGTTGGAGAAGGGCTCGACTTCGCTTTCCCCCTTTGCTCAGGCGATGCGAGCAAGCCTGGGGGGAGGCAATCTCCTGTCGGTAACGAAGGACGAAGAGGAGCGCATAGTAAGATTCTCTTTTTCCGTAAACGAAGACCTGGGCGATGCTCGGAATTGTGTAATGGTGGCGCAACTCACGGGCCGCTCGGCAAATCTGCTCCTGTTGGATTCGGCCGGCATCGTCACCCACGCCTGGCGACCGCCAAGGGGTGAGGGTCAAAAAGTCGGGGATCTATACCGGCCACCAGCGGTGCAAGCGAAGGCTGTTAAGGCCATTTCCGAGCCACCGCGTCTCACGCGTGGCGACTTCCCTACCCTTTCCGCCGCGGCTGACAAACACTATCGGCAACTCGAGGTCGAACATCAGTTTGAAAGCCTGGCCGGAAATCTTTTGACCAGGATGCGAAGGGAAATCAGCCGGCGGCAAAAGCTACAGGCCAATCTCAAGAAGGATCTCGTCGCGCATGGTAATCCTGAGGAACATAAACGCCTGGGCGATTTGCTCCTCGCCAACATCTCAGGCGCGAAACGCGCCGGCAACACAGTCAGCTTAACGGATTATTACACTGAAGGAGCGCCTACGATCGAAATTGAGGTCGATGAGAACAAGTCTTTACAAGAAGCGGCCGGCGAATCTTTTTCGCGTTATACGAAAGCCAAACGGGCGGTTGCAGAGATCGGGAGCCGGTTGTTTCAGCTCGAGCAGGATCTGGAGGAGTTGGACGAAAAGCGCGTGAAGCTGGAAGAAGCGATCGCTCATCGTGATGTGGCGGCTCTTGGCGAGTTTGAAGAACGAAAGGGCAGCCCAACCGTAGCCAGGAAGAAACAAAAAGCGTCGCTTACCCTGCCAGGCATGCGACGCTATCGATCTTCTGACGGCTATGAAGTGTTGGTGGGCAGAACTGCGCGCGATAACGACCAGCTAACTTTTCGGGTTGCGCGTCCAAACGATCTCTGGCTGCACGCCGGCGACTATCCCGGCTCGCATGTTATCGTGCGAAACTCCAGCCGCATTGAAATTCCCCACCGCACGATAATTGAAGCGGCCCAACTGGCGGCGAAATTCAGTCAGGCAAGCAAGGATGCCAAAGTCGCAATTCACTATACACGACGCAAGTTTCTCTCGAAACCGAAAGGAGCGGCAGCGGGGCTGGTTCGCATGTCCAGCTTCAAGACGATTACTGTTGAGCCTGGCGAGAATATCGAGCGAATAATATGAGCCACCCCGATTACTTATAGCGGTAGGTGATTCTGCCTCTCGACAAATCATACGGCGACATCTCAACGCTCACGCGGTCGCCGACCAGGATACGGATCCTGTTTTTGCGCATCTTGCCGGAAATCGCCGCGAGCACCACGTGCTCAGTGTTGTCGAGTTGAACTTTGAAAAATGCGTTGGGCTGCTTGTCGATGATGGTGCCCTCTGCTGGAATCAAATCGTCTCTTGCCAATAGGAGTCTCCTTTTAACCCAGTAACGAGTTATGAGTAATGAGTGATGAGTCAGAGCGTTAAGCGATGAGCAAAGCGGGGGGCTGCGCCAAGGCTGCCTCCTTCATTGCTCATCACTCATCACTCATTACTCATCACTATTCTTTTATTAGCGGCTCGCGCGCCGAGGTCGGAATGAGCGAGTAAAGACTGCTCGCGGCGCTGTCGCCCTGGCAAACGGCTTGCTGGCCGTTTCAGTCTTTCTGCCTCCAAACCCTGGTAGCATTACGCGCGCCACAGCTTGTCCCGTAAGTCGTTCAATCGCACGCATAGATAACTCGTCGACGGGAGTAACGATTGTAATCGCGCGTCCTGTGTTTCCGGCGCGTCCGGTACGGCCTATGCGATGCACGTAGTCTTCCGGCGCCGCGGGTACGTCATAGTTGATGACGTGTGAAACAGCGTCAACATCCAGACCACGCGCGGCAATGTCGGTGGCTACCAGCACGCGCGTGCGGCCATCGCGGAATCCGCGCAGCGCTGCCTCACGCTGCGGTTGCGTACGATCAGAGTGAATACGATTAACGCTATGATCGCGAGCGGAAAGAATGTGAGACAAGCGCTCTGCGCCTCGACGCGTGCGGGTAAACACCAGCACTCGCTCAAACTTTTCGCGTTCGAGCAGGTCGAGTAACAGGGCAGTCTTCGATTCCTGAGCCACTGGGTAAGCGGTTTGCTCAACCATAGTGGCGGCCTGCCCGCGCGGGCTGACTTCAATCAGCTTCGGATCCTTCATTGTCGTGCGCGCCAGCTTTTCAATGTCTGAAGACATTGTCGCCGAGAACAGAAGTGTCTGGCGCCTGGCGGGCAACATTGAGAGGATGCGGCGAATTGCCGGAAGGAATCCCATGTCCAACATGCGGTCAGCCTCGTCAAGCACGAGAACTTCTACTGTCGAAAGATTGACTGCGCCGCGCTCGGTTAGATCGAGCAAACGTCCGGGCGTGGCAATCACTATTGCCACACCGCGTCGCAGCTCGGCGATTTGCGCGCGAATGTTGGCGCCGCCGATTACCGTGACGCCACGATTGGCTTTCACGCGGTTAAGCTCGCCATAGTTTTTTTGAATCTGCATTGCCAGTTCGCGCGTCGGCGCGAGCACAAGAACGCGGACGCCGGGTCGCGCCTTTTCCGTCATCTTTTGAATGATCGGAAGCAGAAATGCGGCTGTCTTGCCTGTGCCGGTTTCAGCACAGCCGATCAGGTCCTGGCCGCGGAGGACTACAGGGATTCCCTGCTCCTGAATCGGTGTTGGTTCGGTGTATCCGAGAGACTCGCAACTCCGCACTTGAGCGGGGGCCAGTCCCAGTTGAGAAAAATTCATAAACTCCTACTAGTTTCTTTTTGCTGCGCAAACCTTGCGCAGATATGTGATTACGCCGAAGCGTTAGTTAATTCCAAACCCAGGGAGTTCGCCCTGGAAAAAGGAAGGATCCGACAACATCAACGCGTGGGCGTTGGCGAAATGCAGTCATTGCTGGCCAAGTTCGCCAACGCCCAGGGCGTTAAATTGGGGCGTTAGGAATTGCTTACCAACGAGGTTCGCGATTGCCGCCACCGCCGCCGCCGCCATAGCCACCGCCGCCGCCGCGATTACCACCGTAACCACCGCCGCCGCCACGACCACCGCCGCCGCCGCCATAGCCACGGCCGCCGCCACCCGAGCGATTCTCGCGCGGTTTGGCTTCGTTAACGTTCAGAGCACGACCGTTGACTTCCTTGCCATTAAATTGAGCGATAGCTGCCTCGCCCTCTTCCTTGGAAGACATTTCGACGAAGCCAAATCCGCGTGAGCGTCCGGTGTCGCGGTCTTCCACGACGCTCGCCGATTCAACCGTGCCAGCCGCTGCAAAAAGCTCCTGCAGATCCTGGCTTGAGGTCGCAAACGCGAGATTTCCTACGTAAAGTTTCATAGACATAAAGATGTACCTTTCCCCATGGGGGGATAAAAGAAGCTGCGAATCGGATTGGCTTCGGTCGAACGGTAGGAGCGAAGGGCCGGTTTTCGGATGCTCTAAGAGCGCTTCTGAAGTTGAAATCAGCCTGCTCTCGAACTATCCAAAACGCCAGCGCTAACTGTCTTATGCGCGGGGCGCATCACCGTCGATGCGCGAGAGAAGGATTAACCGTGCGTCACTATGCACTATTTACCGCAAAGTAGCAAGGCGAGAACTTCAACCTAGCCAAGGCCTTAGAATTCAATCACCACGCCAGCCGAGGGTAATCTCGGTATCACTCGGTCAAGTTGGCCGAAGACGCGACCGTCAGAGCCAAAGAACTCAAAGCCCGCAAAACGCAGATTCTCGCGATTTAGCGCGTTAATGAGCTCGCCGTTGAGCGTGAGTTTCCACTTCTTGAACAGAAATGCCTTGTTCACGCGCACGTCCACGCGGCTGTAAACCGGCAACCTCGCGGTGTTTCGCTCTGTAGAGAGGAAGTATTCCTGTCCAACCCGGCGATAGAAACCGGGCACCGGCTCGCCGCTTCCATAGCGCCAGGCACTGCTAAGGTTCCAGGTTTCGTTGAAGCGATAGCTGCCGTAGACGTTTAGCGTGTGGTGTTGATCCGTATCGCTAACAAAGGTAAGACCGGCCTGCGGATCGGTGAGTTTGGTGCGCGAGTACGCATACGCCACCCAGCCCGTAAGGTTATTAGCGCTACGTCGTTGCACTGTTAACTCAATTCCGCGCGCGTGCCCGCGTAAAGAGTTCTGAAAAGGAAACTGATCAAAGGTGACAACATTCCCCATAAGCCTGGGCTCGAAGAGACTAAAGAAAAGCTTGTCGTCCTGGCGGTTGTAAACTTCGGCAAGAAAACGTGTCCGGTCGCCAAAGCGTCGCTCGACGCTGGCGTTGTAATGTGTGGAGCGCGCTGCCCGCAGGCTCGAATTGCCGAGTCTACCAAACATCTGTGAGAAGTCGGGAAACTGATAATACCGCCCGGCCGCCGCACGAATTTTCCAGCCCTTATTAACAGACCAGGCAAGTGATCCGCGCGGGGAAAGAATGGCCTCGCCAGTTGAGCTACTATGCTCGACGCGGCCACCGCCAGTCAGGCTTAGGCCGAGACGTTCGTTGCTCCACGTGTCCTGCGCGTAAAATGACTCTTCGGTACCCTGGTGGTTAAGCTGGATGAAGTCCTGAAACGTTCCCGTTACAAAGTTAAAATGTTCGCTGATGCTCTTTTCGCTCAGCCAGCGTATGTAGATGCCGGCCTCGGTCCGATGTCCGCGCGGGAAAGTAAAGTTAACATCACTCCGCACTCCATACTGCGCTCGCTTCCCGTCCAGCAGTCTAATATCCTCTTTATTCGTGTTTCTGAAGTTTGTCCGCAGGCCAAAGAAACGCGTCTGCCAGAATAGCTGTGAATTCGGTGTGTAGCTCCAATGGGCGTTAAAGAGCAGGTTGCGCGAGGTGCCACGGAAGAGAGTGTCGGGGCCGAGCAAACTGCGATCCCGGTTGCGGTCGAAGCTAAAATTCCCGACTACTGCAGAGAAACCAACCTGATTGCGCTTCGTCAGATCGTAGAGCGCTTTTCCCTGAAGATCGGCAAAACCAAGAATCGGCGGGTTGTTGGTGAAATGATTTTGGTCGTTAATCTTACGCAGCAGATAGCCAACGTAGCTTTTGCGGCCGGCGATCAAATAAGAACCGCGCCCATTCGCGGAAGGACCATCAACCACTGCCGATAGGCCGCTCAAACTTGCGGCGAAGCGGCCTGCCGCCTTGACGCGATTGCCGTCGCGCGTCTCGATATCCAGGATCCCGCCGGTGCGGTCGCCAAACCTCGCAGGAAAGGCTCCGCTCATCAACGACACGCTGTTAACCGTGTCGGCATTGATTACCGAAAGCGAGCCACTGTCGGCGTATCCACCATTTACCGTATGCACGAAATTGTCCGTCAGGATGCCATCGAGGTAAAGACCAACACGATCGAAACCGGCGCCGCGCACTGCAAACTCGCTGCGAAAGTCGTCGTTCGTGGTAACACCGGGCAACGCCTGCGCAGCGCGCAAAGGATCGCTGAGGAGAATACTCGATAGCGCCTGGAGCTCGCGCTTGTTCAATGTTTGTTCGGAGGCGGCGTTCGTTTGCGAAGTCTCGTATGGATCCGCGGTTACCGTGACGCTTTCCGTCAAAGCCGCCGCATCTTCATTGAGCGCAATCGTGAACTCACGTTTCTCTTCGAGCAGTGTGATTGTTTTCTTGACGAGTCCATAACTTACCGTGGTGATGTAAAGATCAAGTTGCCCGACAGGAAGATTCTCCAGCGTGAACGCGCCGTTGTCATCGGTAGTCGTGCTTTGACCACCACTCCATCCGGGCTGCACGCGTGCGGACCCCGGATCGATGCCGCTGGCGATGACTTTCACCTTTGCGATAGCTTCCCCAGTGCGCGCATCGACTACGCGTCCCCTAATCGTTACCAGTCCTTTCTGTGTCGAGGATTGCTGCTGGTTGCCGTACGCCGGCCAACAGGCAAACAACACAACGACTAACAATTGGATTTTTCTCATGGAAAGCCTTCCTGAGATTAGAACGGGCAAAGCGCGAAGTGGGGAGAGACTAAGAATGCGCGCTTTTGGAGCTTCTTTCAGAGACAATAGTCACGCCGTTACACTGAAATCCGCGCTCCGGAGCCATCAACCGCCTAACGGTTCTGAAACTAATCACTGCGAATCACGCAACAGGATTACGTCGTCGGTTTGACTGCCGCGTGATAAGGCGATCTGTTTGCCGTCTCGCGACACCTGGAAAGCGAAGATCAGTCCTGAACTAAAGTTGGTCAATTGTCTGGCTGGGCCGTCATCAAGAGGAACACTCCAAATATTGTCAGCGCTATCGCTATTGCCGCGCGCGTCAGCATAAATGACTGACTTACTGTCCGCGGTCCATCCTAATCCGACGTCGCGAACGCTGACAGAGACTTCCAGGGTCTTGATCGGCTCGCCTCCGGCAAACGGTATCACGGCAATCTTGTTTGCATACGCTTGATCATCAAAGTAACGCAGCGCTACGAACTTGCCGTCCGGTGACACCGCCGCCCAGGTGGAAGACTTATCGGAAAGTTGTTCGGGCGTGCCGCCCGCGAGCGGGACTTTCCACAAGCTCCACTTTCCTTGCCGCAACGAACTGAAGAGGACCCATTGACCGTCGGGCGAACAGACTGGTTGAGAATCGATCTCAGTTCCGTGTGTCAGTTGTTTTTGTTCATCAGTCTGGAACGCCATTCTCCAAATGTTGAAATTGCCAGATCGATTCGAACTGAAGACAGCGTACCGCCCATCCGGAGAGACACATCCCAACCCTTCAGTGTAGGGATCCGCAGTCAATTGCAAATTGGAGCTACCATCAGCGTTAACGATCCAGATGTCTGATGGGGCCGTGTAAAGAATCCTGCCGTCAGCGGACCAGGCAAGACTATCTCCGTCATATTTGCCGCTGGTAATCTGTTTCGCTCTACTCATGTCGCCGCCAGGCGCCACTACCCAGAGCTGCGCGGATTTGTCTGCCTGCACCGTGACGAGCGTTTTAGAGTCGGCTGTTAGTCCGAGACTGCTGGTGCCATAGGCGTTCAAATCATTGGTTACTCTTCGTACGTCGCCACTCGGATACGCGACATACCACAACTGTGTCCCGACGGAACTTAATTCGGGAACCGCAGCGATGATCAAACCGCTGCCATCGCCGAGCCAGAGAACGCGAGACACAGACACCCAGTTTTGGGACGTGATCGCCTTTTCCGCGCCGCCCTCCGAGGGCACTGAGACGAGCGTTGCTGATAGATTGCCGCTATAAGTTCCGGCGCCGCAGGCGATTGTTTTGCCATCGGGCGACCAGGCGGGTCCTCCCACAAAGGCGAAGTAGGCAGGAAGTTTGCGCGTTGCAACCTTCCGCTCGCCGGTGCCGTCTGTGTTTGCCACCATCAAGGCAGACTCAGCGGCCAAAGGTTTAACGAAGGCGAATTGTTTGCCATCAGGTGAGAAGCTGACGGGACTTGTGACACCGGTCATGACACGGCGTGGCGTCCCTCCCAGCACCGGTACCTCATAGAGTGTGCCAAGCGGACTGCTGGTGTCGAAAACAGAGTAATAAACGTATTCGCCATCGCGCGAGAAAGTAGTGCCGCCGATCTTGCCTTCAAGGTCTGGAACAATCTTGACCAGGCTGCCCGTCAACACTTGTCTTACCCACAAGGTATCCTTTCCAGCTTCCGTCGTTCTAAACACTACATACTTGCCATCGGGAGAAATCGAGGTGTAACCCTTTATCGCCGCGTTCCCAATCTTGCCGCCAGTGGTCAGTCGAGTCATCTTCATCATGCGAAATGGCGCTGCTTTTGCTGGAGCCGAAAACTTCACCCAGGCGACAACCGCTGCCCCAACGAGAATGATCAACCCGGCCAGCGTCAATGCGAATCCGCGTTTATGTTTCCTGACTTCGCCTAAGATGATTTCGGTGCTCGAGGTGATACGCGCGGCAGAAACATCGCCGGTGCGGGTTTGTTCCGCAATTGTTGGGGTAATTGAATCCGGCGCACGCGATGGTCCTCCAAGTTCACTGGCGGTGGCGGAAAGTGAAACAGTGGCATCGATCTGCGTATCGCCTTCCATGTCGCGGCGCAGTTCCTTCAATTCAAGAGCAACATCCTGGATTGACTGATACCTCTCGTCAGGATCTTTCGCCAGGCAACGTCGAATAACTCGTTGCAACTCCGGTGAAGCCGAAGGGTCGAAATCTTTTAGCTGGGGCGCCGGTTCATAGACGATCTTGTATAACGCCTGGACATTTGACTCTCCTTCAAAAGGTCTGTGTCGGGTCGCTGCTTCGAAGAGCATGCAGCCGAAAGAGAAGATATCCGAACGATAGTCAATTGCGCCGGTCTTTCCCTGCGCCTGCTCAGGCGACATGTAACCGACCGTCCCCAGCAGTCTTCCGGGTATTGAGTGAGGCTCGAGTGCCACCGTTGCCGCATCGCTTATCGTGCCGCCATCGGGACCAGGAGTGGGAATCTCGATTAGTTTTGCTAATCCGAAATCCAGGATCTTTGCATAACCATCACGAGTGATCATGATGTTATCTGGTTTCAGATCACGGTGGACAATACCAGCGGCATGGGCTTTGGCTAACCCGCCGGCAACTTGCTGTAAGTACTTGATTAGTTTTTTCAGCTCCGTGTTTTCGTAGTGTATTTTCTCGCGTAGCGTCTTTCCTTCGACATATTCCATGGCAATGAAATTCAAGCCATCATGCTCGCCAATCTCATAGACGTGGGCCACGTTTGGATGATTAAGAGCCGCCGCTGCCTTGGCTTCCTGTACGAAGCGAAGCATGCGCTCGCGATTGACTGCCAGTTCAGCAGGCAACAGCTTCAAGGCAACCTTGCGGTCAAGCTTCGTATCCTTCGCCAGGTAGACCTCACCCATTCCGCCCTTGCCGAGCTGGGACAGGATTTCATAGCGACTGATTTTTGTGCCGGCGGCTAGTGGCATGGATTAACGAAGTCAGGACGCTGGTTCAGTTTCAATCGCCAGCCCGGATTCAGATTCCGACAGCAGTTGCTTAGCTGGCGTCAACCTTTTGCAGTGCGGTGACCTGTCACCGCGGCTTTGCCTCAAAAGTCATGGGCCATGTCAGGTTCGGCTTTGCCGCCCCGGATGTGAGGCGGTGGCTATGCCCCGCCGACAGCCGCCAGATTATTTCCGGGCTATGCCCTTGGTCCGGGGCTTAGTCCTTTCGGATTTATTGGCTCAAAGGCCGCATCAAGGGCATAGCCCAAAAATGTAAAAGGCACCTCTACAGCGGGGCATAGCCACCGCCGCGAAGCCAACTCCGGCGCCAAAGCCGAAGCCGCACCAACAGGGACTTGTTAGGGCAAAGCTGGTCCCGCACCCCAAAAATCCTACTGCTCTTTCCACTCCGGAATGCGGCCGGGGGTCCAGGGGGCGCCGGCTGCTTCCATCTGTCTTTCCAATCTCGCAAGATCGCCCTCAATCAACTGGCGCAACTGCGCGAGCGTTCGTTCAAACTCCTGAGCTGCCGCCGTGTATTGGTTGATTTGCGTCTGAGTGGGACGAGCCGTGGACAAACGCTGGGAGCTGACGATGTTCCCAACTCGTTCGCTTATTGAAGGCGGCAAATTAATATTACGCGCGCGCAAGGCGTTGTCACCCCGCAAGGCCCGCAGAATATCGTTCGTGCGTTTATCAAGCACAACAGCATCGTCAAGCAACTTGTCTCCCGCGCTGGGAGTGTCAAGCAACGCCCGGCGAATTAACCCAAGCCGCGGTTTCAAAGCATTGGCAGCTTCAAGTGCGCCTTGTACGGCGCGCTGCAGCCGCGCGACCTTCTGTTGAAACTCGACGAGCGCAACGCGATCAGCAGGAGACATTCCCTCTTGACCGGGCACTATCACTTGAAACTCCTGCGCCTGACCGAGCGGCGTCATCACGCCATCAACTCGCTGCGCTACGGAAACCTTGTATGCGCCGGGCATGACCAGCGGTCCGGCTGGTCCTTCGTTGAAAGGATCTTCAGTTTCCGGGTTTGGCGGCGGCGGCAAAGACGATGGTGGGTAACGCAAATCCCAGGCGATGCGCTGCATGCCGGCGGTCACGGGTCCGGTCAGACGCCTGAAGACGCGACCGTTTGAGTCCATGACAGTGAAGATGATGGCCGGTGCTTCCTCTTCTTCTTCGGCGCTCAGTTCTGGAAAACGTGGCAAGGCTACGACCATATTCTTCTTAGCCGCCTCCTTCTCGGCTTCCTGCCTCTTTGCTTTTCTGGTTTTCAATTCGTCCTTCAAATAGTAAGTGAAGGTGGCGCCGAAGGGAGGATTCTCCGCCGTGAAATATGATTCGCCCTGAAAACTCTTGCCGCGCCCGCCCAGCGGCTGGGCCTGGATGTACATCAACGCGTCCTTAACAGGAAAGAGCTGAGCCTCCTGTTTGAGCATCTCCGGTTTGAGCAAACGCAGCGGCGCATAGTTATCCAAAATGTAGATGCCGCGACCAAACGTGCCGGCGACCAGATCGTTCTCGCGCTTTTGAATCGTAAGGTCGCGGACCTGAATAGTCGGCAACCCGCCCTTGAGTTGTATCCATTTCTGCCCACCGTCTATCGAGAAAAACAGTCCAAATTCAGTGCCGACAAAAAGCAGGTTCGGGTTGACGTGATCTTCGGCAATCGACCAAACGGAACCGTTCTTCGGCAAGTTGCTATTGATTGGCGTCCAGCTACGGCCGGCGTCCGTGCTCTTCAAGAGATACGGTTTGAAGTCTGCGTTCTGATGATTCTCAAACGCGACGTAGACGGTGTTCGCGTCGTGGTTGGACGCGATGATGCGGCTGACATAAGCCATGTCCGGAACGCCGGGAAACTTTTCTATCTTGCGCCAGTTTTTGCCGCCATCCTCACTCACTTGAATCAGGCCGTCATCGGTGCCTATATAGATCAAACCCTCTTTTCGAGGTGATTCGGCAAGTGCGGAAGCGTTACCGAAAAACGCTGTTGAAGCATTCTTGGCAACCGCATCAACGCTCCAAATTTTGCCCATCACCGGCAGCTTATCCCGATCGAGGCCGCGCGAGAGTTGGCCGCTAATCACTTGCCAGCTATCGCCGCGATCGTCGCTGCGGAATAATTTGTCGGCGGCGAAGTAGAGACGCGTGTGCGAATGCGGACTGATAATGAAGGGCGAATCCCAATTCCATCTCAACGGTTCTTCGCCGCGCCCGACGGCCGGTTGAATTCCCATGCGTTCGCCGGTGCGTTTGTCGAAGCGAACAAGGACGCCATTCTGAAGTGCCGCATAAATGGTGTTCGGATCTTCCGGATCGACCTGGCTGCGAAAACCATCACCACCATTGGTAACGAACCAGTCGGCGTTCGCAATGCCCGAAGCGCTGCGGGTACTCGCAGGCCCGCCAACGCTGAAGTTGTCCTGCGCGCCGCCGTAGACATTGTAAAACGGGGTGGAGTTATCCGTAGTGACATCGTAAAACTGAGTAATTGGCAGGTTGCGTTTGAATTCCCAATTCGCACCCCGGTCACTGCTCTCGTACACGCCCCCGTCGCAACCCACTAAATAATGATCGGTGTTATTAGGATCGATCCAGATGTCATGATTGTCGACGTGTTTGGATTTCTCACCTAGACGCCGCAAGGTCTTTCCACCATCATCAGAGACCATTAGAAAGACGTTCATTACGTAAATACGATCAACGTTCTTCGGATCGGCGACGATACGAGAGTAGTACATTGCACCCACATCATATTCGTTTCGTCTTTCCCAACTGCCACCGCGATCGTTTGAGCGAAAGACGCCGCCCTTCTTGTCTGCGGCTTCCACCGTCGCGTAAATGACATTGTTATCAACCGGTGAGATCGCGAGACCGATGCGTCCCAGCTCCGTCGTAGGCAAACCGGCCTTCAACTTGTTCCAAGTGGCGCCGCCGTCCGTAGATTTGTGGAGGGCGCTCTCCGGTCCACCGTTAATCAGCGTCCACATGTGGCGGCGTCGTTGATACGCTGCGGCGTAAAGCGTGTCCGGGTTTTGTGGATCGATCACAACGTCCGTGACGCCGGTGTCGTCGCTGATAAAGAGGATCCTTTTCCAGTTCTTGCCGCCGTCGGTAGTTTTGTAGAGGCCACGATCTCCACCGGGACCCCAAAGCGGCCCTTGCGCCGCGACGTAAACCGTATTGGAATCTTTCGGATCGATGGCGATGCGCCCGATGTGTTCGGAAGCTTTTAGGCCGACGTTCTTCCAGGTTTTGCCACCATCGTCCGAACGATAGACACCATTGCCATAGGAGACGCTGCGCTGGCTGTTGTTCTCGCCCGTGCCCACCCAAACCGTCAGGGGGTTTTTCGGATCCAGCGCAATAGCGCCGATGGAATAAGAACCTTCTTTGTCGAAGACCGGAGTCCAGGTTGTCCCATTGTTAATGGTCTTCCACACGCCACCGGAAGCAGCAGCAACGAAATAGCGCGCTGGATTGCTTGAATCGACCGCAAAGCCGGAGACACGTCCGGAAGTGAAGGCCGGACCAATGGAACGAAGTTTCAAGCCGTTGAAAGTCGGCGACGACATTGGGTCGCTGGGCTTTCTTTCTTCCTCGGCCTTTTCATCTTCAGCCTTCTTCGCGTCATCAGCTCTGGCAGGCTCAGGCGAGGCTTGTTGTTTTGCCGCCTCCTGGCGTGCCTTCTCGGCCGCGGCTTTTTCTGCGGCTCTCTCCTCCTGCGCAAATGCTGGTAGTGGCAACGGGATCAAAAGCGCAAGCAAGGCGAGATGAAGAAAAAGCCGAGCATGTCGCGATATGAAAGCGGTGAAAGGAATGATAGGGATGAAGGGACGCATAAACAAAAGAATCTCCTGGAAGTTTTTGAACGTTGCGCTGGCGTTGATCATTAGAAGAAGAATCTGGGTGCTTCGGAAACAATATGGAAAACACGGGCATTTTAACAGACGACAGCCCGCCTCGGGTAGATTTGCGTTTGCGTGTTGGCTTGATTAACCCTCCGGGTCAACTCTCTGTCCCCTGTACCGCTGTGGTG
Organism: Pyrinomonadaceae bacterium; assembly: GCA_036507195.1. Taxonomy (GTDB): domain Bacteria; phylum Acidobacteriota; class Blastocatellia; order Pyrinomonadales; family Pyrinomonadaceae; genus PSRF01. The sequence goes on from DASXQM010000352.1 coordinate 29,333, forward strand.
AATTCACTTTAAGGAAAGGATTCACCACATAGACACAGAGAACACGGAGGTTGCACAGAGAGATCGACCAAATAAAGAGCGCAACATTCAGGGTTGGGAAGTCGGCTTGTCTAGTTAACTTGGCCCGCAGTTGTTATGCTTGGGTGAAATGACTTCCCCACAAAACGATCAAGACAAATCGCCACGACTATTTGCGCGCGCTCTTGAGTTGATGCCGGGAGGCGTTAACTCGCCGGTGCGTGCTTTTCGCGCCGTCGGTGGTACGCCGCTATTCATAAAGAGCGCCAGTGGGCCAACAATCACCGATGTCGATGGCCGCACCTTCATAGACTATGTCGGCTCCTGGGGTCCGATGATTTTAGGCCATACCGATGCTGAAATTGTTGACGGTTTGGCAGCGGTCGCGGCGAGCGGCACCAGTTTCGGCGCGCCTAACGAACTGGAAATCGAACTGGCAGAAGAGATCATCGCTGCCGTGCCTTCGATTGAGATGGTGCGCATGGTTAACAGCGGTACCGAAGCAACGATGTCGGCCATTCGCCTCGCGCGCGGTGTTACGGGTCGCGATAAGCTCGTAAAGTTTGAAGGTTGCTATCACGGCCATGCCGACAGCCTGCTCGTGAAGGCTGGTTCGGGAGTGGCCACACTTGGTCTGCCTGATAGTCCCGGCGTTCCTGCCTCGCTTGCGCAACACACTCTGACCGTTCCCTTCAATGATCCGGCAGCGCTCGCAGACCTCTTCAAACAACATCAGGACATCGCGGCCATAATCATTGAACCCGTGGTGGGGAATATGGGTTGTGTTCCACCGCAACCGGGCTTTTTGGAATTCACGCGTGAACTGACAGCCAGGTTTGGCGCGCTCCTGATCTTCGATGAAGTGATGACGGGATTTCGGCTCGCTCGCGGCGGCGCCCAGGGACTCTATGGCGTAATGCCGGACATCACCTGCCTCGGCAAAATAATTGGTGGCGGCTTGCCGGTGGGGGCTTATGGAGGAAGTAAGGAACTGATGCGCAACATCGCGCCGACTGGTCCTATCTACCAGGCGGGCACACTCTCGGGAAATCCGCTGGCGATGAAGGCAGGATTACTCACCCTACGACGACTCAAAGATGAGTCTATATACCGGAACCTTGAACAGCGTTCAGTGCGTCTTTGTGAAGGATTATCAAAGGCAGCCGCTGACGCTGGGATTAAGACGATTACAAACCGGGTGGGGTCGATGTGGACCAGCTTTTTCACTGATAAGCCGGTTATAAATTGGGCGACAGCCAACAAGAGCAACCGGGAACTTTATGGCAAGTTTTTTCACGCGATGCTCGGTGGAGAAGTGTATCTGGCACCTTCCCAGTTTGAGGCTGGCTTTGTCAGCAGCGCGCACACTGAAGCAATCATCGAGCAAACAATTGCAGCCTCCAGGAAAGCCTTCCAGGCAATTAGCGGCAAAGGGTAGGGGGAAGGGGTAAAAACCAGAGCCCGCTGGCCTCGGTTACCCTTTCCCCTTTACCCTTTTCCCAATCAGATTTACAGCGGCAGGTCGATAACAAAACGGGTGCCCTTGCCAGGCTCGCTCTCAACGCTAATCGTGCCTTCATGTTGTTCGACGATTTGTCTGACGATGGCGAGACCTAATCCTGTGCCGCGTTTCTTCGTTGAAAAGAACGGTTCAAATACGCGATCGAGCGTCGCTTTGTCCATGCCACTGCCTTGATCGGCAATTGTGATGCGGGCGCGACGCACAATGTCTTCATCGCCGCTCGCCGCAACGTTGACGACTTCCGTCGAGATGACAACGGGCACATGCTTGGGGCTGGCATCGATTGCATTTGCGATCACGTTAACAAACACTTGACTCAGCTGGTCCGGATCCCAATGACCGATTGGTTTCTGGCCGCCAAGCCTTTTTTCGATGGGAGTTTCTTTCTCTTTGATCTTGTCCGCCACCAATTCGAGACTGCGCTTAATAAGGTCATGAAGATCGACATGGGCTTGCTCAAGCGCTTTCCGCCGCGAGAATTGCGCTACGTCCACCACCAGTTTGTTCAGGTGCATAATGCCCCGCTCCACCAGCTCAATCGTATTCAAGCCCTGCTGATCGCTGACGCTGTCGCGCAGCATGGAGACGCCCAGACGTATACTGCCGAGCGGATTTCTAATTTCATGCGCCACTTGAGCGGTCGCCTGACCTACTGCCGCGAGTGATTCCTGCCGGCGCAAACCGCGCTCCGCTTCCGCTACCTCTGTCACATCAACCAGCGTCAGGATTTGTCCCCGCGTGCCATTGATCGCAAGCGGCGATGAATAGACATCAAAGGTTTGCTGCTGTTCACAGTCTTCGCCGGCAGGACACACCCAACGTCCGCGATACGACGCCTTATCCACCCGAGTGGACGTCGCCGCTTCCAGCATTTTCAACGTCGCCTCAGACGCAAACTTTTCATAGATTGAGGCTCCGATAGTGGCCCGAGGAAAAATTCGAAAGAAGGCCGCGTTGGCACTACGAATGCGATCCTGCTCATCAATAGCGGCAACCGCACTAACCATTCCTTCGAGCAATTGACTGGTGAAGATTCGCTCGCGCCTGGCGTCTTCCATGCTCCGCCGCATCTCGGCAAAGCGACGTTGCGCTTCCCATATCGTCCCCCCAGCCACCAGCGCGCCGAATATCAGAGCAATCACAGTCCAGGTTCGAATCGATCGCGCGGCGCTTTGCTCGATGATTTCACCCTGGCGAAAAATCTCGATCTGCTCCTGGGCTGACTGATCCAGCAAGGTATTGAGCTCTGCGTCGACGACCTTGAATTTCTGAAAACCTTCGAGCGAGTAGCGACGAAGATCCTCGGTGACGTCGATGTAGGCCGCCAGATCGGTGCGAAACCTCCCCCAGGTGGGATCGTTGGCGAGCGCCGGCCGTTCCAGTTGCCGTAGCAGGTCATTAGCGTCGGCTCTCGAGGTGCTCAAGCGGAAATCGAAGGGTGGCTTCAATTCGCGGCGGGCGTCCGCTTCAGATCGAGCCCGCACTTCGTTGTCGAGTTGGGTGACCGCGAGACGAAGCTTGAGCAGTAAACTGAGTTTTGCCGCATGCTGCTGTTCCAAATCCAAAACCGCGTTTCCAACCTCATCCATGCGGCTAACACTTAATAACCCGAGCACTGCAATCAGGATGAGCAGCAACACGAAGCCCACAATAAGAGGCACGATTGCTGGCGAAATCTCGCGCAACCAACCGCTTTTTGTGGGCGGTGTGGTCACCGGCGCATGAGCGTTGGTCTCGGTAGGCTCTGCTCGGCGGTAGACAACTTTCGGTTCCTCGAGTTCCTCGGAGACGCCGGCTAACTGAGCGTGGGAGTCGCCATTAACGCCGGACGAGCCGCCATCCTCAGCTTGCCCGGTGTCGGTTTCGTGGTCCTTTTTGGTCATTTACCTAACCGCCAACACGCCAAGTGCGCCAGGATTAATACCAGAACGCCGCCAGGAAACTGTTAGTAAAGCACAACCCCTGGGATATTTTTTAAAGACTTTTCCTGGTCAGACTGCTGCTCAGGTCTAGAGTACAAGCTTTAGCTTGCTGCTATCGTTAACTTTCAACCTAAGGTTGTACTCTGAACTCCGTTAAGGCTTTGCATCCATCCAGTTGTCGGCGATACCTACATCAACGATCAACGGCACATCCAGACTAACCGCGGATTCCATTTCGCGTTTTAGAATCTCGGCAACCTGTGCAGCAGTGTCAGCAGTAGCTTCAACCAGCAATTCATCGTGTACCTGCATCAGTAGTTGGGCCTCGATGCCTTCGCGCTTGAACTCCTCGTCCACTCGCAGCATGGCGATCTTTACGATGTCACTCGCAGTACCCTGGATAGGCATGTTGATAGCTTCGCGCTCGGCCGCCTTACGAATATTGGCATTGCGGTCACTAATGCCGGGGAGGGGACGAATGCGGCCATAGATTGATCGGACGTAACCGTGTTCGCGCGCCCTGAGCGGCACCTCTTCCATGTAACGCCGCACGCCTTTGTAAGTGTCGTAGTAGTCTTCAATTACTTTCTTCGCTTCCTGTCGCGATATGCCGACTCGCTGCGACAAACCCCACGGCTCGATCGCATAAGCGATAGCGAAGTTGACTATCTTCGCGAAGCGGCGTGCCTCCTTCAGCTCTTCATCGGTTTTGGCGCCGAAGACCAGTCGCGCCGTGCGCGCGTGAATGTCTTCGCCATTCTGAAACGCCTCCAGCATTACCGGGTCCTGGGTGATATGCGCGAGCAGGCGCAGCTCGAGTTGTGAGTAGTCGGCTGAAATGATTTTGTTTCCCTTTTCAGCGACGAACGAGCGCCTGATACGGCGGCCCAGCTCGGAGCGAATCGGGATGTTCTGTAAGTTTGGTTCACTCGAAGAGAGACGGCCCGTGGCGGCAACCGTCTGATTCAGCAAACAGTGAATTCTGCCGTCGGCCGCAATCTGATGCGGCAGCGCGTCCGTGTAAACGCTTTTGAGCTTATCAAGCTCGCGGTAGTCGATAATCAGACGCGGCAACTCGAAGGTCTGGGCTAATTCTTCCAGCACTGCCTTGCTGGTGGAAATTCGACCGGTCGAAGTTTTTCGCCCCGAAGTCATCTCGAGCTCAGAGAGCACTTCGCCGACCTGCTTGGGAGAGCCGATGTTGAATTCTCTTCCCGCAAGCTCATAGATCTTTACCGTTAGCTTTTTCAGCTCCAGGCCAAGGTAATTTGAAAGGTCAGCGAGCGTGGCGCGATCCACTTTCAGGCCGGCGCGCTCCATGCGAAACAACAAAGGAGCCAGTGGCAACTCCATCTCGCTGTAGATCGTCTCGAGCTTCTTCTCGAGAATCCGTTGGTGCAGGACCTTCGCCGTGCGCGCCGTCAGGTCGGCGGCGGCGGCCGTTTCCCACTGTGCGTCCGACCAGCCGCTTGCCGGCTTCGTAATGCGCTCCACCCCGACGGCCTCGCGCGCCAGATCGTTCAACTCATACTTGCTGCGATTCGGATCCAGCAGGTAAGCAGCCAGAAACGTATCGTCCTTAACCCCTTCGAGTGTGATCTCGAGTTTGGCCAACAGCCCGACGGCGCGTTTCAGATCGTGGACAGATTTCTCAATCAAGCCGTTGGACAAAACCTCTCGCAGCGAAGCAAGCGCCGCCTCCCGTCCCTCGGCAAATTTATTGAAGTCAACCAGGGCCGCGCTACCCTCAGCAGTCGAGAACGCTATTCGCTCCGCGGGCTCATAATCAATCACACACTGCCGTTCGGGCCCCGCCTCGCCGGCCACTTCATCCTTTTGTTCCTGCGTCTGTTCAGCACTTCCTGGTGAGGTTGAATCAGAGATCGCGATGCCAACGATTTCCGCGTCCCATAAACTTTTGATTAAACTATTCAACCCTGCGGTCGAATCAATGATCGTGTAGTTCAACTGATCTTCAGCACGCGCCGGAGCAGCGGTCGCAGCATCAGCAAACTCTCTTGTGAGCGCCGAAAACTCCAGCTCCTTGAATAGATCGTAAGCAGCCGCCCGATCCGGTGGCCGAGCCTTGATCTGGTCCAGATCCAACTCAACCTCCAGGTCGAGTCGGATGCGGGCTAGCTCTCTCGACTGGCGAATCAAGTCGGAGTTGTTGTGCAAAGATTCGCGATAGGTCTTGTGCTTAACTTCTTCCCACCGGTTAAGCGCCTCTTCAATTGAGCCAAACTGCGTGATGAGTTGCACGGCCCCTTTCGAGCCAATGCCTGGCGCACCCGGTATGTTGTCAATCGAGTCTCCCATCAAACCGAGGAGGTCAACTACCTTGTTGGCCGGCACGCCAAACTTTTTCTCAACCCACGCTTCGTCACACCACTCGATCGGAGGCACATACTCTTTGCGCTTCGCAACCTGAGAATTGGTACGCATGCAAACAACATAAGGATCGGCAACGAGCTGGCACATGTCCTTGTCATTCGAAACGATCACGGCCTGCAGCTTTTGTTCGGCGATCTTTTTCGCAAGCGTCCCAATGACGTCATCTGCTTCATAACCCGGCGCATTGATTACCGGAATATTGAAGGCTTCACAAAGCCGGATGATGTAGGGCAGTTGCGAGGCAAGGTCGTCCGGCATTGCCAGTCGATTGGCTTTGTAACCGGCAAACGTCTCATGACGAAACGTCTTCTCTTTCGACTCGAAAATCGCCGCGATGTAATTCGGCTTCTCGTCCAGGAGCAGCTTACGCAGCATGTTGGTAAAGATGTAGACGGCTTGCGTGACCTGGCCGTGGGAGGTGGCGAGCGGCGCTACGCGATTCGCCATCGGCGCAAAAAAGGCGCGAAAGATGTGCGACATCGAATCGATCAGAAAGACCCGTTCGACTGGTTTATCACCAGCGGAAGCTTGCTTGGTTGGCATGTGTTTTGATGATAAAGAGGCGTTTTCGGAGTGTCAAACAGAGGTTGCTAATAGTATTTACACAGGATTAACAAGATGAACAAGATGACAATTGGACCTCTAAGTGTTTCCTGTAAATCCTGTTCATGCTGTCGCAGTTGTCGGCTCCTTCCGAAAACAAGCGCCTTACAGAACCGTGAGCGGTAGCGACCGGATCCTGCACTCAACGTAGGAATAGTAATAAGAGAGATTTCGTGTCTCAATATGTTGAGAGCCAGCATCCGGTCGCTACCGCTCACGGTTCTGTAAGGCATCCGCTTTCCGGTAAGTTCGCGCTGTTCGCAGTAAGTTTTCCAGCTGAGCCGGTTTACTCAACTGTGGCGTTCTCTCCTTTGAATCTCTCGAATTGTAGCTGGGACGCAACACGTCACCTTTGGAGGCTGGTGGATTGCGGGGTTTGCAAGACGGCATGAGCATTGCTCGTTAATCTGTGTTATGACATTCCTTAGTTGCAATCTACCTGAGGACCACAGACTTGGTTAAGCAAACTACGCTCGGATCATCCGTCGAGACAGATGGCGTTGGCCTGCACACCGCTGTACCGGTGCACGTGCGTCTCGCGCCGGCCCCACCCGATACCGGCTATGTATTTCGTCGTACGGACCTCGGGGGCTTTGAAATTCCCGCCACGGTGGAATCGGTGGCGCATTGCGGCTATGCAACCACGCTTATGCGCACGGGCGTAATGCTCTCCACGGTTGAGCATCTGCTGTCAGCGTTACGGGGACTGGGTGTCGATAACGTCTACATTGAAGTTGATAATCTGGAGATACCGATTCTCGATGGCTCAGCGGAAGTCTTTGCCGAGATGATTGAGCAGGCAGGAATCATCAGCCAACCGCTTGCGCGCCGCGCGTTGCTCGTGCGTGAGAAAGTTTCCTTCGAACAGGGAAACAGGCGCATCAGCGTCGAGCCAGGCGATCATTATCAGATTGACTGTTTGATCGATTTCCCTCACCCGATGATTGGCGTGCAGCAGTTTTCACTTCACCTCGATAACGGCGCGTTCAGCAAAGAAATAGCAGCCGCGCGCACGTTTGGCTTCACTAACGAAATCGAAGCTCTGCGGCGGGCCAACCTGATCCGCGGCGGCTCGCTGGACAATGCTATCGTCCTCACGCCGGAAGGCATGTTGAATAAGACTGGGTTGAGATTCCGCGACGAGTTTGTGCGTCACAAGATTCTCGACATCATTGGCGATTTGGCTCTGCTGGGCATGCCGATTCTTGGGAAAGTAGTTGCCGAGAGAAGCGGTCACATTATGCATGCGGGTTTGATGTCGAAACTACTGCGCGTCCGCTCAGCGTGGAACATCGTCGACGTGCCCGATGTACACCTGCCAAGTGCAATGTCCAATATCCAGAGTCTTCCTTCTGCGCCTTGAGCAATCGAGCCCATCGTCGCTCGGATCCGTTCGGGTCTGGCTTCTAACCACGAACTGTTAGCACCGCACGCTGCCACTCCACTTCGCAAGACGGCGCTCAACTACAGAACCGTGAGCGGGCCGGGGTCCCCGGCGCGGCAGCCGCGCTGGGGTGGTGGTAGCGACTGGATGCTACGCTCAACCTCACCGCTTTAGTTAAGGTCAAGGTTCGCCTTGGTC
>DASXQM010000353.1:0-5289 GCA_036507195.1 Pyrinomonadaceae bacterium
TAGCGGGGAGAGGCTGGACTTGAACTATCCACCCACTGCCGTGGGTGGGATTCCCAAAGAATCCGCGCTGCCTCTGGTAGGTCGGATCTGAAAAATCCACCCACTCCCGTGGGTGGGATTTCTGAGTTTTGACACAGGCTCCGAGCCCTTCCGCACATCAGACGGCCCAGCCGTAATGTCAGACGTCACTCCTCATCGATCAATCCAGTGCTCGGCACCGGCTGAGCGGACTCCGGCACAGTAAACAGCTCGTGCGCGTCGGCTTCAAGGACCGCAGCTTCGGGCACGTCTTCATCGGCTACGTCGCGAACGAGCACCAGGCAGCAAAGGGCGGCGATGATCAAAAAGGCCCCACCAGCCATGACCATGTAGAGGGGTGCTACCCTGCTGTTCTCGCCGAATATCGCGCGAATGATCCGCCCGAACGTAGTCGAGGCGATGATTTCAGGGATGACGATGAAGAAGTTGAATACTCCCATGAAAACCCCCATGCGCGCTGCAGGCAGTGCACCAGAAAGAATGGCGTAAGGCATAGACAGGATGGACGCCCAAGCGATGCCCACACCGACCATGGTGAGCAACAGCACATACTTGTCGCCTATGAAGTAAGTCGATAGAAGCCCCACTCCGCCGCAGAATAGTGCTGCGGCGTGCACGCGCTTGCGCGAGAATTTGGCCGCGAGCTTCGGAAGCACGAAGGCGACCGCGAACGTCACAATGTTATAGACCATGAAGGCGATGCCTCCCCACTCGTTCCCCTGGCGGAAAAGATCCGATCGACTGTCCGGCGCACCGAAAACAAAGTAGGAAGTCATTAACCCGAAGAACATCCACATGCAGAATAGCCCGAGCCAAGTGAAGAATTGCACCACGGCCAGTTGCTTCATTGTGGCTGGGACACTACTAAGAGCGGAGATAATCTCCTTGAAGCCAGCGACAAGACCGCGCTTCTCTGCACGCATGCGTTCAAAGGCCTCCATATCTTCGGGCGGGTATTCGCGCGTCGTCGCGACTGTGTAAATCACCGCACCGAGGAAAGCAATTGAGCCCAGTCGGAAGGCGTAAAGAACTGTCAGTGGGACACCGCTCGCAGTATTACCAGCGACGCCTAACCAAGTGAACAAGTAGGGTAGCGCGCTGGCGAGCGAGGCGCCGATCCCAATAAAAAACGATTGCATTACAAAACCCGCTGTGCGCTGTTCGACATTCAACTTGTCGGCGACAAAAGCACGAAATGGTTCCATTGAGACGTTAATGCTGGCATCCAGAATCCACAGAAACGTGGCTGCCATCGCGACTCCTGTTATGATCTTGCCGCCAATGCCTCTCGCGATTTCCCCAGCGCTCGGCATCAGGAAGAGCATTATTGAGGCGAGGATCGCACCCACCAGGAAGTAGGGGCGCCGCCGCCCTAGACGATTCCATGTTCGATCACTCATCGACCCGATGATCGGCTGCACCAGAAGCCCCGTGACCGGACCTGCGAGCCAGAGGAAGGGCACGTCGTCCGCTTTCGCGCCGAGGTACGTGTAGATCGCGCTCATGTTAGCGAGTTGCAAGCCCCAGCCAAATTGGATTCCGAGGAACCCAAAACTCATGTTGAAGATCTGCCAGAAGCTCAAGCGTGGTTTTTGCATTTGTAGTCCTCCATGAAGGCGCCGCGATAAGCGGTTTGCTTCCGGCTGTGCCGTCTGATAGGCGGAAGGTCTATGACCCCCGGCACGCACTCTTAATAGTTCTCGGGCTGAGAGCCCGTATCAAAACCAGAAATCCCACCCACGGGAGTGGGTGGATTTTTCAGATCCGACCTACCAGAAGCGGCGCAGATTCTTTGGCAATCCCACCTACGGGAGTGGGTGGATCGTTCAAGTCCAGCCTTTTCCCGCTAACTTGCGATCACTATAGGCGGGATCTGAACAATCCACCCACTCCCGTGGGTGGGATTCAAAACTCGGTAATCGTTGTTTGTAGGCCGGACTTGAACCATCCACCCACTCCCGTGGGTGGGATTTCTGAGTTTTGACACAGCCTTTTCGCCCCTGGGACTTTCGATTCGAGGGGCGCAGCCCTCTTCATTTCCCCTTCTCGGAAGGTCATAGATCTTCCGCACATCAGACGGCATAGCCGGCTGCAGCGGCTCGCTCTCTTTGCTCCGTCCATCCGTTATCTCGCGTAGAGATTAATATCTTCCAGCACCACTTTCCGATCAAGTGACAGTGCGTACATCAACGTGCGCGCCAGGTTGGCAACATGAATGAAACCCTCGCGTGGTGTTTGCTCCGGTCGCGTGTTTTCCACATCCACCAGTCCGGGACAAAAATTGAAGACGCGAATATTAGCGCCGGTCTTGCGCACGTGATCGCGCAGCGCTTCGGCGTAACCGAGCAGTCCGAATTTCGAAGCGCAATAAGACGGCACATCAGCGTAACCATGCTTGCCCGCCTGCGATGAAACGTTAACGATATCGCCGAAATCGTTCCGGCGCATGTGCGGCAGGACAGCCCGTACCAGTTGCATAACGCCACGCAGGTTCGTCTCCATCACGGTGTCCCAACCTTCATCTGTGATCTCTTCGACTGTCTCGGGTACCGCCAGGCCGGAGTTGTTGATAAGCACGTCAATAGCTTGCCAGCGCGCAAACACATTGGCGACCAGTTCCTCGATCTGGGCGCGATCGCGGATATCAAGCTCATACGGAAATACATGCTCAGCAGCAAGGGTTGCATTTATTTTGTCGGCGGCGCGCCGCAAGACGTCTTTTCTACGAGAGGCGATAACTACCTTCGCGCCCGCTGACGCTAATGCCTCTGTAAACGCGCGGCCGATCCCGGTGCCACCGCCGGTGACGATCACGACTTGCTCTGAGAATGGTTTACTCGCGAATACCATAAAAGAAAATTCACCCGTTTAGAAACCGGACTTGTCCGGCGTTCCGGCGCACAAGTGCGCTTTCTAAACGAGTTCAAAAATTACTTCCGCACAAAGATCGCCGCCGAACGCGAAGGCAACGCAACGCTTATTCTTCCGTTGTCAACTTGAACATCTTTGGCTGACCCTAAGCGGTCGACGAGCCGCATACCATTCGTCAGATCAGCAGCGGAAACTTCAAACTCAATCATTGCGGGCTTGGTATCGTTATTGATCGCCATCACAACCACGCCGTCTCTTGTTGTTCGCGCATAAGCATACTGCTGATCTGAAACGTAGAGATTGATGAGAGCGCCACGCTTGAGTGGCTCAAGCTCAGTGTGCAAACGCGCTAGTCTGCGGATGTACTGGAACAGCTCCTCTTCCTCTTTGGTGCGTCCCTCTTTCGAGAAAGCATTTCGCTTATCGCCCGGGAAACCGCCGGGGAAATCACCGCGCGTGGTGGGCTCGTCGGCCCCAGTCATCGCTATCTCATCGCCGTAGTAAAGCTGCGGCACTCCGCGCGTAGTCAGCACAAACGCATTTGCTAACTTCAGTCCGGCGAGCGTGGCGCCTTTCTCACTCATGAAGCGGCCGTCGTCATGCCCGCCGAGCAGCGTTACCAGAATCTCTGAGTTGTTGTAGAGATAATCCTTCGCGAGCGTCTTCGGAATCTCATCAAGGTGGTGCCCTTCAGCGAAGGCGTGACGAACCGGGTAGAAGAGCGGAAAGTCGAGCAGCGAATCGAGGCCGGAGTCGACGCCGTCGAAGCGCACTTTGCCGCCCTGGAAAAATGAGGTATGGACCACGTCACCGTCTTTGACTTCGCCCACCACTCTGAAATTCGGAAACTCCTTTTTCAAGGCTGCGTTCCAATCGCGCCAGAAACTGTTCGGCACATACTGCCAGGTATCCATACGAATACCGTCGAGTCCGGTAGTGCCGATCCACCACAACGTATTCTGAATGAGATAACGGGAGACCTCCGGGTCGCTTTGATTGAGATCGGGAAGAAAGTCGAGGAACCATCCCTCCATCGTCTCACGCTTCAACTTCTCGACCGGACGCAGGTCGTGCAATACCCAGGTTTGAAAAACATTCTTCAGATGATCGGCTTTCGTGCCATTGAACCACGTCGGTGTTGGCGGATCGTCGACCCAGGGATGATAAGGGCCGGTGTGATTAACCACTTCGTCCTGAATGATCTTGAGTCCCAACGCGTGCGCCTTCTCGACCAATTCGCGCAACTTCGCGAGCGTGCCGAAGTGCTCTTCGACCGCGTAAAAGTCCTGTGGGTTGTAGCCGTGAAAGCCCGTACTCGGTTTATCTTCCTTTAGTTCGATTTGGTTCGGATGGTCGTAATTGTCATACCACGGCGTGAGCCAGACGGCGGTGACACCAAGGTCCTTAAGGTAAGGCAAGCGATCGATGACACCCTGAAGATCGCCACCGTGGTAGTAGAACTTGTTCTTGCGATCGTAGATGCCACGCGACTGCGGCGGGTCGTTGTTCGCAGGATCGCCATCGCTGAAGCGATCGATCATGATCAGGTACATTACGTCTGCGGGCGAGAAACCCTGGAAACGGCCGCCGCGACCGAGCGGCGCCAGGATTTCAAACGCCGCGTGTGCGATTCCGCTGGCACTTGTGATTCTTAGCTGACGCGGGCCGGGGTTGGCACGAGGAGCAATAGCTACGTCGACAAACAGACACGTCCCGCGTTCATTTCCTTTTGGCGAGCCCACGACGCGAAAGTCGCGCCCGATAACTTGAACCCGCGCGCCTTTGAGATTGCTGCCACGAATCAACAGCCGCACTGGATTGACTGAACTTCCGGCCCACCAGCTTGGCGGCTCCACTTTGAGAACGGCAGGCATGGTTTGGGCCATGCCGCAAATACTCGCCGAGATTAAGATAGCGAGAAGCAAGATTAGACGTTTAATCTGTTGGAATCGCATTTCTGGTAACGTCATTAGCGGTACTGCCCTAATCACACCGGCAACCCTCTTTCATTTACCGTTTAGAGAGCGCACTTGTGCGCCCGAGATGGACAAGTCCACTCTCTAAACGGATCCAATTGGGTCCGTTGCAGCGGCGGCGCTGGACACCGCGTTCGCTCGGCCATACAACTCCGTCAGTCCTCTTAAGCGCGCGGCCACGTCGGTCGTTAGCGCTCCCGGCGTGACTCGCCATGACCAATTTCCTGCAGTGCTGTTGGGAAGGTTCATGCGCGCTTCAGTGCCGAGGCCCAGCACATCCTGCAACGGAACAACCGCCGTATTCGCGACCGACGCCAGCACCGCGCGTATGAAGTCCCAGTTGATTTCTTTGCCTTCCGTATTGAGATACTTCAGACAGAATTCTCTTTCGCGCTCGATTTGT
>DASXQM010000354.1:0-6282 GCA_036507195.1 Pyrinomonadaceae bacterium
AATGAACAAAGGCTGCGGTTTTTAAGGAGAATTTGTAAGCCTGAATAAAGGAAATCAACGCGAAGATATCAGTTTCGATGATTAAGACTTTTCTTTATATGATCATCTATCCTCTCGCAAGAGAGTTGTTTGCATTTCAAAAGGATCGATGCGCATTAACAAACAGAACGAATTTGAGCGTTATTAGGGATGGACCACCCTGGATCGAATTAGGGGTTGCAAAAAAATTTTCGATCACTATAATGCGACTCCCTCGTTGGAAGCGATTGATTGCCCTAAGTGAAGCGTTGAAGTCGGATCTGATTTTTTGATTGTGTTTGCAGGTTACTCGCTCTTATAAATTTTGCAATGGCCCCGCTGACCTGCTGCGCGATTCCTAATCAGGTGTTTGTGAGCCCTCTTCATTAAAGTGAAGAAGCTCCGGCAATCCCAGGCGATTTCCCTATTGCAGTAGGGCCTCTTCGCCAAAAATCAACTCAACGCCATTCTGCGGCCCGGGAGAAACTCTCAACCCCGGACTGGAGAAGAATTGTCTCTTCCAGCGACTCCCAAAGTTAGAAGTCTGATTGGAGCGTTGAAAATGATGGAAGAATTTGATGTTTGTGGAAAAAACTGCCCAATTTGTTCACAACAGTTGCCGTTATCGGAATTTGGAGTTTGCCGCGCCCGGAAAGATGGAAGGAACCTGTATTGCAAGAGCTGCATCCGTAAAAAAGTGACCGAAAGCCGACGCGCTCTCAAAGAATATAGATCGACTCGCAAGCGCTATGTCAGTCAGCCTCTTTCAGAGCACTCAGAGACGTCTTCGCTCGACGGTGAGTCGCCTTCACTAAATTACACGCGACTTCTGAGCAAGCTGTCGCCCGCTGAGCGTGTGAGAGAAGCGATTAGAAAAGGAGCGCGTACGCAAAAGGAGATTGCCCAGGAAACCCGCCTCGGCAAAGACGAAATTGGCGATGCCATCGCAAATTTGCTCCTTTGGACGCGCGAGATCAAAACTCAAATAGTCGATAGCAACAGGCAATATTTCATGAACGAGTCGTCAGAATTACCAATCCGTGAAGACTCGCTCGACATCCCGCGGCGAAAAGGAGACATGCCCAGTTCCTTTAGCGCGCTCCAGGGTCTGATGCCGGGTAGGAATCCAGAGGGAGAAGAACCCGAAAGAATTGGCGGCTGGGTGGCAGCCTGATTCCGCCAGTGAGACGCGTGCCAGCGCCTATTAAGTGGCGAAGGCTTGCAGAACTTCTCGCGCGTGCTCTTCCGGTTTGACCTTTTCAAACACCTTCTTGATTTTACCCTTTTCATCAATGAGAAAGGTTATCCGCTTTACGCCCATGTAGGTGCGGCCCATAAACTTCTTCTCGCCATAAACTCCGTAAGCGTCCGCGATTGAATGATCCGGGTCAGCCAGGAGCGTGAAAGGAAGTTTATACTTGGCGGTAAACTTCTTGTGAGAAGCCTCACTATCCACGGATACGCCCAGCACGTCGATGCCACGTTTCCTAAAGTCAACGAAAGCATCGCGAAATGAACAGGCCTCTTTAGTGCATCCAGGAGTATCGTCTTTGGGGTAAAAATAGAGAACCACTTTTCGGCCGCGCAGATCCTTGAGGCGGACGGTTTCACCATTCGCGTTGTTTGCTGTGAAGTTGGGCGCGGCAGTTCCTTCTTTGAGCATGTTCTTACTCCAGTTCTTGAGAGCGGTAACGGGGAGACGCAAGTCGATACCGGCGTTAAATAACGGCCGCACATTTTAGGCCTTCGCCCGGACACGCGGCAAGAAACGATGAGGCCGATGAGATGAAAAACAAACCAAAGGGCAGCTATTGGCTGGTTAAGCAGGAACCGGAAACCTACTCCTGGAGCGATTTTGTAAGCGACGGCGTAACCGATTGGACAGGTGTTAGAAATTATCAGGCACGCAACAACTTGCGCCAAATGAGAACCGGCGAACGCGTATTGTTCTATCATTCGGGAAAAGATAAAGCGGTTGTCGGTCTGGCAGAAGTCGTCAAAAGCGCCTATCCGGATCCCACTGCAGATGACGAGCAGTGGGTGGCAGTTGATCTCAAGCCGATTAAGGCTCTCAAGAATCCGGTACCACTGGCTGCCATTCGCTACGACAAACGACTCAGCCAATTGCCTTTGATTAGACAATCGCAACTTTCCGTTATGTCGCTGACCAAAGACGAGTTTGACATACTCGTGGCTACGGGAGACGGCAAGAGCAGGAAGAAGTAGCAGGAACAACAGGTCGCGAGCGATCAGGCAACAGATGAACGGAGGCCAAAAATGTTTAAGCAGATCGACTATGCGATGGTGGTCGTTTCGGATATGGAACGTTCGGTAGAGTTCTATCGCGACAAATTGGGAATACCTCTGAAGTTTCAATCGCCCGATTGGACTGAGTTTCAAACCGGAACCACTACGCTGGCACTCCACGGTGGTGGCGTTGCCCCAACAGCCCCGCCGGCCGGAGACCCCACTAAGCAGGCCGGCAGTTGCTCGATTGGTTTCAACGTTGAAGATGTCGATAAGACTTATGAGGAATTGAAAGCCAGGGGTATTCGATTCGTCATGCCGCCTACCCAAAGAGAGGGCGAGGGCATCAAGCTGGCAGTTTGCATTGATCCGGATGGATTGCCCATTGCGTTTGCCCAGGCGATTGCGCAGACCGCAGCGAGTTAAGCCTGAATCTTTTGAAAAGGATTTCCAGACGAGATCAAACGAGCGCGTCAGAGCCTCTCTATGGTTGGGAACACATTTTTGACTTTTTTGGCTGCCCTCATCCGCATCGGTCATAACCTTTGCCTGTTTTTATGCGGCTCTGGCTCTCAAAAAGCAGTGAGGTTCCGATGCGCTTACAGTTGGAAGCGCAGATCATTCTCGGCATTCTCAGCAATGATCTGAAAGCGGGTCAGCGCTTACCGAGCACCCGCGAGCTGGCACGGCGCTACAAAATCCATTCAAACACCGTCAGTGCAGTATATCGTCAGCTCGCTAGCAAGGGCTGGGTTGACTCTCGCAAAGGCAGCGGCGTTTACGTGCGGGAAAATGCATCGGCAAAAGGGCTTGATGGAAATCTTCCGCTCGACCGATTAATCTCCTTTTTCCTGAACATCGGCCTCGACAAGGCTCAGTCACTGCGGGAGATTCAATCGCGCCTAAGACACTGGTTGTCACTGCGTCCGCCCGATCACTTCCTCGTCGTCGAACCGGATCCCGAACTGCGCCGGATTGTTGTTACTGAGATCGAAGAGGCAACAGGCGTGAGCGCTATTGGCATTGGGCCGGATGAATGCACTAGCCCAAATCTGCTCACTGGCGCCGCGCCAATCGCGATGCTCCGCCAAGCCGAAGTCGTGGGCTCCTCGCTGCCGCGCGACACATATCTGATCACGCTTCGCTCGCGTTCGGTGTCTGAGTCGTTGCAGGGTGAAAAGCCACCCCCCGCTGACGCGCTCATCGCGATCGTCTCGTGCTGGCCTGAGTTCCTGCGCTGGTCGCACATGATACTTGTAGCAGCAGGTGTCGATCCCAACGCCCTTAGCTTCCGCGATGCGCGGGAGAAAGGCTGGGAGAAGGGCCTGCGGTCGACAGCCTTCGTCATCACCGACTCGCTCATGGCGCGTCATCTTCCTGCCGGCTGCGCTGCGCGAGTCTTTCGCGTCGTCTCAGATTCCTCAATTGCCGAATTGCGAGCGTATATCGAACAGTTCTTCAGGTCCGCGAGCATCGAGCCCGCATCTCCGACTGCCGATCAGCCATAATCGTGGCGGCACCTTCTCCAAATCGCTCCGCGTGCTGTGACAGTCTCCAAACTGTCACACAAGAACCACCCCCATCGATTCATACCTAGTCTAATACTCGTCCTGACGCCTCCGGAGCATAAGGATTCTTCATCCCGGCTGGCCGACCAGGATACAAGTGGACTTACCGAAGGAGACATGTTGACTACAGACCGTTTTGGTTGTTTGCGGCCCTCTCTTGCCTTGCGCGTGGCCTGGCAAAACCTCGTGTGGTGTCGGCGTAATTGCCACGACGGACCTCGATCAAAGATACTCAGCAGACTGGGCCACTTGCCAGGCTTGCTCTTCATTGCTTTTGTCTTGTCCCCATTTCCCGGTCTCGCCGTAACCACCTCTCAAGCCGGCGACAATTCACAGACAGTTGTGAAGTTGAGCCGGACACTCGACCCGGGGGCCGAAGTTGACAGCTTCGCAGTCAGTCCCGATGGCAAACTCGTCGCTGTCGTTGTCAGTCGTGCCGTTCAGCTATGGGACGTGAGCACCGGGAAGCGATTGCAGACGTTTATCGGTTTCGAGAAGGAGCCAAGCCTTTATTGGAATACTGACAGCAGTCGACTGTTGATAACTAAATGGGGAAAGGTAGGCGCCGTTTGGTTCGTACAAGCGGGAACGATGGAGTTGCAACCGCTGGTTCTCGAACGAAATCTCCGCACAGTATCGTGGAGTCCTGTTGGCAAACTCTTGCTGACAACTCATTCCGGGGCATTGGTAGATGTCTGGGATGCGCAGAAGCTAACCAGGCTATTTGAGTTGAAATTGAATAAAGAGCTGATCGATGCCAGGTGGAGTCCAGACGAGCGCTCCATCATGACGCTGACCAGAGACGGTGGTTGGAAAGCCGAATGGAAGCTTACACCCCACAGTTGGGTTCAGCTGTGGGATGCCGAATCCGGCCAGGAGAAATTCACAATCACTCTCAAGGGACTGGTGGAGAGGGCTGAGTTCAATGCTGACGGAAAATACATTCTCACGGTGGGAGGGTGGGACGTGCCGCAACTATGGGACGCGGCTTCCGGTAATCTGCACGTCAAAATGAAGCCGCCATGGTGCGCCAATGGCAACTGCGGGACAAACTATGCGGAACTGAGTCGTGATGGAAGCCTGGTTGTCACCGGCAGTAGCTATTCCTCGCGAAAAGAAACCTGGGACGTCGTCAGCGGGAAGTTCCTGGCCTTGGTGGAGACTGAGAAGGGTAACAGGTTCTACATTAGAGGACTCAGTCCGGACGCGCAGTTGGTCGCAGTCTATCGCCAGCATTTTAAGAGTTGGAAATCATTTGCGGAGGAAAGCTCGATCCAACTTCATGACACACGCACCGGAAGGCTGAAGGTCGAGCTCACCGGCAGGAACATGATGTGGTCCGCCCACCAAATCGTCTGGAGCTCCGATAGTAAAACGCTGGTCACAGCAGGTGGCTCTCATGGTTATCAGGGGAAAATCTGGGACGTGGCTACAGGCAAACTGCGCGCAGACCTCGAGTTAATAGCAAAGGAAGGTCATGTTCCGTTCACCAGTTACTTCAACGATTTGGATGAACTATCCTTTCATCCGATGGCGCCTGTGCTTATAGGCACGAGCCAGAAGCTTCTAAAATTCTGGGATCCGGCAAATGGAGAGCTGTTGCAAACAATCGCCGCGTCGTCTAGCCAGTGGAATAAAACCGGCGGACTATTAGTGACGATCCGTGCGGATAAAAAATCTTTACTGCTTTGGGAGCTTGTGAACTGAAAGACAGATCACAACCGACACTCCGCAATCTGGGGCTTTGCATTAACGCGGTTTTCCTTGAGGCCCTTTAAGTTGCGCGTAGATCTCAATAAGACGCCCAGTCCCACTTGCCTTGCGTGCGGGCTTCCCGGCTATTTGAACACCTGTAAGAGCAGCTCAACTAAATAGCGTAGGCTCAGCTTTAGCCACCTCAGTTTCCGGCGTGGCTGACTCAATAAGCGCTGGATACTTCTGAAACAATGGCGCCGGAGCAACTACGCGCTGCTCAGTTAAGGTAGACTTTATCTCGAGAGCGTTTACGACGGCCTGGCCGCGAAAGTGATTGTTCGTGATTACGTAAGACTCCTTCGTCTTCGCGGCAATCTCCTTAATCCGAGCAATCCACGGTTCTAACTCATCGAGCGAATAGAGATAATTGTAACGATCATCTCGTGGCGCCTTTTCCCGAAACCAGTCCTGATAATTCCGGCCGTGAAGGCGCACATAGCCAACCTGAGAAGTCGACAGGGCGGCTGGCTTGATGGATTTACTGAAAAGCGGTTGATCCACATTGCAGATTCCCACGGCCAACTCTTCCAGCCATTCGTAAATTTGCGGATTGTTCCAGGACGAATGCCTGATCTCGAGCACCAGCGGATAGTCTTTGAAGCGATTTAATAACTTAGACAAATAAACGCGTTCTTCATCAGTGTTCTTAAACGACCAGGGAAACTGAAGCAACACTGCGCCTAGCTTTCCTGCA
>DASXQM010000355.1:0-6446 GCA_036507195.1 Pyrinomonadaceae bacterium
GCTATCGCGCCGTCAGCTGCAAGCGCTTGTTGGGCGCGCCGTGGATTAATGCTTGACGCGAAACGAATCATTCTCAACAAGCGCTTGTTATGCTGCGGGTAACCGAAGACATGTTCTTCGGTAATTTTAATCTATGATCGACCACTCAAGGAACGGCTTGGAGATTTTGACGATCTTGTCTTTTTGGCTCTGACTCAGCTTATTTTCCAACTCGCCGATCGGCTCGAACTCCACGTCAAC
Organism: Pyrinomonadaceae bacterium; assembly: GCA_036507195.1. Taxonomy (GTDB): domain Bacteria; phylum Acidobacteriota; class Blastocatellia; order Pyrinomonadales; family Pyrinomonadaceae; genus PSRF01. The sequence goes on from DASXQM010000355.1 coordinate 241, forward strand.
TTTGATGTACGGGCAATCGCGATAGGTGTAACGCCGCCACGTCCTCGTTGAGATACCGCCTTCCTCTTTGAACACCCTCAGGAGGTCAAACCTCGTCATGCCAACCTTTATGCTTTCGATTTCTTTGAGGCTCTTGGCAATCCATTGCGTATGCTCATCTGTTCCGCGAGACTCCCAAGAAGGCAAGATGGTGGCGACAGAGACAAAACTGACAAGACCAAGCGCAAGTACCGACATAGTTATCTTCATGTTCGTGACCACATTCCTCAATCGACAGTGTGAGCAGCATAACGCTGGCCTTCAGCTGCGGCGCGTGCTCAGCATTCAAGCTGAGGGAAAGAGATTACTTGAGAAGCATGCTATCGCGCCGTCAGCTGCAAGGCTTTGTTAGATGCCACTGCGGTGTAACTCATTGATGACTGAATCCAATCCATCTATTTCTTCCTTAAAATCGGACTTCTCTAATCTAGTCCTGGTCACTATCTTAAACTCCTGATAGTACGGTGATTCAGCTTCGATCGCTGCTTTGAATGGTGAGACTAGGTACCATCGATCCATCCGAAATTCTTGATACTCCTGCGAAGGAGCGCCGTTCGGATTGCCTACGCTTCGAGAGACACCGTCGAATAATTGCCCGACGACGAATAGGCGAACATCATTTTCATCAGTGTTAGGCTCAAAACTCTGCCAGCGTAAAGAGGCGAGAAGTTTTCGTGCTATGGCGTTTGAGTCGGTACTTATGTCGATGTCCACAGTCTTCCCATCAACGATCAAAGCGAGGTCTGTAAAAGCAGTTACTCCTTTAAAATTAACGAGTGGGTAAGCCTGAATGGGCCTGGAAACGACCCGTGGTGCCACTCCCGCTGGAACCGCTTCTGTTTGTTCCACCTTGTCCTTTGGTCCACACCCACTTAGCGACAGGAGCCCAAGTAAAAGGAAAAGAAATTTCATGGCATCTAACGCTGGCCTTCAGCTGTGGCGCGCGATCACCATTCGAGCTGAATGAAAAAGATTACTTGAGAAACATGCTATCGCGCCGGCAGCTGCAAGGCTTATGCGGAACACGACACCACTCAACGAGATTTAGATGCCTGTCCCACCCGCAGCAACTCAAGGTGCATCTGCATGGTGTCCCAATTGAGATTTGTGGCGTACGTGGGAATAACTTGTTCAAATCTACCAAGCACCAGAACCTTCAGATCAACAGGACACCGCTTGCCGCACGCCTCTCTCCATACCTCTTCATATTCATCGCTGCTCATGCCTGTCAATTGACCAGCGGTCCGCCGAGCTTCGCAGCCATCGCCATAGAGGAAGATGCCGTGATCATCATTCGATAGATTGGCGTTCATGAGCACTAACTTTCCGCTATAGCATTCTGGATGGTTTGCGATTTCGCAATAGTCCAAGATGGGTGGCTGATCCGATATTGAAAGGCTACTCGAATACGTTCGGCCGTCACAACCGCGGTCAACTTCGACGGGCTCTACGGAAACACCCGGTGACAGAGGTCCGCGAAACTCAGATACGAGAACGAAAACGGCGTAGCCCACCACAAAAGCGCATAGGGCCACCGCAAATCGAATAATAATCTTAGTTGGCTTTGACTTCATTCAAGTCTGTTCCGCATAACGATCGCCTTCAGCTGCGGCGTGCGATCAGCATTCAAGCTGAGCTGAAAGGACTACTTGAGAAGCATGCTGTCGCGCCGTCAGCTGCAAGGCTTTGTTCGGTGGCGCGTTACATCGCCTCAAAGCCTCCCGAACTTCGACAAAACTTGGAAAACTCTTCTAACCATTCGTAGGTTGTAGAGTAGAGTTCGTTCTCATCAATATCATCAGCATTCACACCAGGGCCGAACTCTGCGAGCTTCTTTGGTTCCTTCGAAACCGACAAGTTCGCCAACATCCGTTCTCCGGGATTCATGCCCATGAGTTTGTCCGCAACAGCCTCAGCAATTCGAGCCGCCTTCTCCGCATCAACTTTCCCGACAGATCCGTGCGCTCCCATACGTTCGTGATCCTCTTCTGAGATTACATTCGCGGCGAGCATTAGCTCGAGTGTAGGACGCCAATTCCAAGCATTCACTTGGAGGTCTTCGCCTTGTGATGGAACAAGGATGAAAGTCATATACGAGGGCCACCGAACCGCTGGCCTTCAGCTGCGGCGCTTGGTCGGCATCCGAGCTGAAAATAAGGCTACTTGAGAAGCACGCTATCGCGCCGTCAGCTGCAAGGCTTTGTTGGGCGTCATACCCCAAGCAATTTCTTGGCGATTCGATCGAGTACGTCAAGATCCGGAAACCGTTTGTACGCCGTCGCTGCGTCTCTGGGTAGGATGTATTCGAAACCCTTTGTCGCATAGATGGCATTGGCTTGCTTCAGAACTGCGAGTTCTTTAGCGTCCAGTACTTGCTGACGTTTCGGCAACGCTAGATAAGCCGACTTGATTCGATGGCCGAAAGTGCGGCGCACCTCCGGTTGCCGCTTCTTCTCTAAGTGACGTGCCTTTAACTCCAGTTCGATTGCTCGACAGAGTAAAAAATAAGGTACCGGCGAGAACTTATGGGGGTTTTCGAAGTCGTGTCGACATTTGTAGTAGTGAATGCCCCAACGGCGAAATGCGAACGCCGAGAAATTGAAGAAACCAGTTTCGGGGGTCACCGTGTAGTTCATGGTTTAGATGGGCTAGTAATGACGCCCAACGCTGCGCTTCAGCGGCTCGCCCCCGCAACTTACCAAAGAAGCCCGCTTATGGCGAGTCCGCTGCAAGCGCTTGTTATACCCGCGTCGAACACCACCGCTGACTGTAATAACTTCTCACATGATCACCATTTCCATACCGGAAAATGTACTCCACACCATGACGGGCACAAAGCGTGAGCATCGTAGTAAAGTACAACCCGGAAATCTCCCGACCGACCTCGGGCCAATGGCCCCAGAACAACTTCCCACTGCCATGGACCACGCCGTTCTTTCTTTCCCAACAGAACTCGTCAGACAATCCATCCAACCATCGTCTGCGATGTGGCCATATCGGATCGAGCACCAGGTGAAGGCGCATCAAATCAACGATACAATACTCAATGCCTAGCTCATATCGATAAAGAATGTCTTGATTGACTCTACTACTAGCCTCAAGATATTTACGAACTGGCTTAAAGAGTCGCTGGGCCAACTCCGGGATCTGCTTTTTGAGCGTTCTTCTTTTCATTTCAAACAGATTGAGGAATTTCGTGAAGGGTATAACGCTGGGCTTCAGCTGCGGCGCGCGATCACCATTCAAGCTGAGCGGAAAAAGATTACTTGAGAAGCATGCTATCGCGCCGTCAGCTGCAAGGCTTTGTTGGGCGGCACAAAAAGAGAGCGCGCCGCCATGCAAAAGAACGTTACTTTCGCAATTGCAACCGCGCTCTGCGCAATCGAGTATTCCATTCAGGGTCGCCCATGTCGTCTTTAATGTCGGCGACTATGTCAAAACAACATTCGTCTTCCACGGCAACTTTGATCGCCCCGTCGAGCGATTTCAAGTTTCGAAGACGCGTCACCCCATGACCGGCTGCAAACTCCGCAGCGTTTTCGGCAAACTTAAATTCGGCCCATTCGGGTCCGAATTCGGACGCAGGTCTCAACGTCCGAACGTACCAATCATCAGGAATCCGGGTCACCGCCACGACCCGCCCACAGGTCACCACGATTCGAACCATGCTGATTCCAGCACCTGGCCGTGCGGTGACGTTAGGAAAGTACAAGTTATAAGTTTTGTGTCCTCGCGCAGAAGTTGACGAAACTATGCCGCTCGTCACGAGCGTGATAGCTAAAGTAATGATGAACAACACGCATCGCGATTGATCCCCCATCGAATCTGGCCGCCCAACGCCCGGCATCACCCGCCGCGCACGCAACGCATCAAGGACGGCGTCTCGCGGATGAAGGTTACGCTATTCGCGGTCGGGTGCATGCCGTTGTTATGTGGCGGCCCTCATTTCGACGAGCCCCCCGCTAACTTCTTCTCATCTAATCTTAGAAACCTCACCGCATTGTTGTAGAAGATATCCCGCTTCTGCTCCCCGGTCAGAAATTTGGCCGATTCGATGCCTTCGATGGCCATACCAATGCCTTCCGGCCAGATCATCTGGTCCGACCCGAACATCAGCCGCTTCCCGAATCCCTCGCGCATCAGCGCCCGCAGGTACTCGTGGAACGCCTCCCGCGGCCTGAGCCAATCAATCGCGGCCAAATCCGCATACACTTGGGGGTACATGTGCAAAATGGCTATCGTCTCCTGCAGGTAAGGATAGCCTGCATGCATCAGGTAGACGCGCAGCTTCGGATGGCGGATCAAGACTTCTTCGAGGAGCGCGGGATTGCCTAATGAATTACGGAATTTGGGGCAGCATTCATAAGGTGTCCTCGGAGGACCGAGACCCGTATGAAGAGCAACGGGTATGTCCAGCTCCTCGGCCAATTTCCAATACGGCTCCATCTGCGGATCATTGGGAGCGACACCGTTGTATATCAAACCCAGCTCACCCAAAACGCCGAGACGTCCGGCACGATTATCCTCGCGGAGCACGCTCACATCCGGGATGGGAAAACGAGGGCCCATCATTGTGCCGCCGATAATGCGCTCCGGGTCAGCGGCGAGCCATCGCAATACATGCTCGCGCGGGCCCCCGGCAACGGCCTTGACGATGTTGTATCGTCTAAGCTCCGCCAATGTCGCATCCATGAACTCTTTGTCGGTGCGCGCGGTTGGCACTTTACCTGTCACCATATTAGGCGGTGGCGGACTGCCGTAGTGGTCCCAAGCCGTAGCATGTATGTGCATATCGATAATGGGTGGTCGCTGAGGCGCGGACGGTTGCTGAGAGAATGCCTGGTTGGCGCTGACGCATAGCAGCAGTACGAACGATGCTATTGGTTGGAGAAACTTCATCATGGCCTCCATTGCCTTCAAGATTCAAGGAATCTTAGCTGATCCGCAAGCCACATAACGGCTGCGCTTCAGCGGCTCGCCCACGCAACTTACCAAAGAAGCCCGCTCCCGCGAGTCCGCTGCAAGCGCTTGTTCGGTTTCGCACTAGGAATTGAACTGCTAAAAAACGGTTGCCGTCAGTTTGTATGAGATCTCCACAATGCTAACAAGCTTGCCCGCACATCTTAGTTGCTGCTCAGTTTCGGCTGTGTAGGGAAGATAGTCACAATGGCTTTCTTCGGCAAACGCAAATCTTCGATCCATTAGCTGGACTAGCAAAGGCGCCGCTCGCACAACGCGCAGATATTTTCCAGCGGGCCCAGGTGGCTTTCGGTTCAGCCAATGAGCAATCCTGTAGCCGCTAAGGATACAAAGCAAATTGTAGAGTTCGAACTTCATAAAGAATCGCATCTCGGCCGTGCGAGTGGTAGGATCACCGTACTGCATTCTCCACCTGAGCCACTCAATTCGCCTCATCACCAACCTCGATAGAAACAAGAGAAACCGAACGCTGGCCTTCAGCTGCGGCGCGCGATCAGCATCCAAGCTGAAGGAACAAGGCTACTTGAGAAAGATGCTATCGCGCCGGCAGCTGCAAGGCTTTGTTGGGCAGCAGCGACTGGAAGTACGCACGGTAATCACCATGTCAGAATAGAATCATCACCGCAAGCGCTTGTTGGATGCGGCGTCAAACTAAGTGTCGAACCACGCCAGATAGATGATCGTTTTGTCGTCCGAATCTAAATCAACCAAAATCTTTAGGTATTTAGCATCAGGCAAGACTGCCTGTCCGGATTTAAACTTCTTAACTGATTCCGGTCTCCACCACGAAAGATTTTTGTCATCAAGTATCTCCGACCGATCGGTTCTTAACTGCTTGCCCGCAAATGGGGAGCTTCTAAGGAAACTCTCTAGATCCTGATTAGGGATTTGCAACTTTAGATAAAGCTGATCATCCAGCCAACCAGTGACTTCTTGGATTCCCAAGGGCTGAGTGCTAGCCGGAAAGGAAACGTGCATTTTCGTTCCGCAAGCCCGCAACTGCTCTTCAGTAATCACAACTGTTGATTGGGTGGAGTGGCTAAAGCAACCCGCGTGCAGAACGATACCGAGCATTAGTAGGATGAACTTAAATGCTTTTTTCATTTTACTTCGAAGATTGCATCAGTCAGAAAACAGAAAAGCATCCAACGCTGGCCTTCAGCTGCGGCGCGCGATCAGCATCCAGG
>DASXQM010000356.1:0-10626 GCA_036507195.1 Pyrinomonadaceae bacterium
GTACGGCTTGTAGGTGACCGGATCGAAATCGAATTCGTCAGTGCTGAATATTAAATCGCTCAAGCGGACCAGATCGACGATGTGCGATGCCAGCCCACGTGCCGTAAACGACTTTTCGTGCGGCTGCCAGTCCAGCTTGTCATTGGGCAGCCGTTCAAAATGCTTGCGCGTTGTCTGCGCTTCATGCTCAACCTCCGCGATCAACGAATCGATCCAGTTCATCGTGCTCTGCTCCTTTTTCAACGCTTTTTCTGATTCTCACTCAGGCGCTTCTCGTTCTCGGCAATGCGTGCCTTGACGAGCTTCTTCACGAGCGCGGCGGGAAGTGACTTGCCGATCGGGAAGCGAATAGTTCCCTTGGCTGTCTTATAGGCCTTTAGCTCATCCTTATATGTCGCCATAGGTTTTGCACCGGGGAAGAAGCTGCAGTGGTTCTTGAAGGCGGCGAAGCCCACCAGCAGGCCATGATATTTGTACATCGGCATCTGGTAGCTGATCACTTCCGTAGCCTTGGGCGCAGCGGCCTTAATTGTTTTGCGAATCTTCTCAAGCGTTGCCCTCGCCTCTTCCGGAAGCGCCGCGAGATAGTCGTCAACGGTCGCGGGTGTGGTACCGGGTTTTACTTTTTTCATGGGTAATCCTTCTCTTCGATCGCAGACAATTTGCCTTCACCGATAAGTCGAACGGCTAGTGCTCGGATCGACACTCCGCCGGGAAATATTTAACATGAGGAATGCTTTCAAACGCTAATGCTACCGTTCAGGCGGTCTATAGCTCCGATTGGGGCCGGATCGTCGCCACTCTGATTCGGTCTTTCGGCGATTTTGACCTGGCCGAAGAGGCGGCGCAGGAAGCCTTTGCGGCCGCCGTGGATCAGTGGCCTGACTCCGGCATCCCTGATTCTCCCCCCGCGTGGATCATACAAACAGCTCGGCACAAGGCCATTGACCGCCTTCGACGGCAGGCGCGCTTCAAGGAAAAAGTTGAATCTTACGCGTCCGAGCTAAGCCAGACAATTGAGCAGCCCGACTACGACACTGACGAAATCCCAGACGATCGGCTGCGGCTCATCTTCACTTGCTGCCACCCGGCGCTTGCGCCCGAAGCGCAGGTCGCGCTGACCCTCCGCACGCTTTGCGGCCTCGAAACGGACGAAATCGCGCGCGCGTTTCTGGTGCCGGCCACGACCATGGCGCAACGGCTCGTACGGGCAAAACGAAAGATCCGCGACGCCGGCATTCCATACATGGTGCCAGCCACAAACGAGATGCCGACGCGGCTTGACGCCGTGCTGACTGTAATCTATCTCGTCTTCAACGAAGGCTATGCGTCAACTCGAGGCAAGCCGCTAGTTAGAACCGATCTATGCGCCGAAGCCATCCGTCTTGGACGTCTCGTCAGGACGTTGATGGCGCCGCAGCCACCGACGGAGGCAACCGCTCTCGTCGCCCTCATGCTGCTTCATGATTCGCGGCGCGATGCTCGTCTCGACAAGGCCGGCGATATCGTGGTTCTCGAAGAGCAGGATCGCAGCCTCTGGAATCAGCCGCAGATCGCGGAAGCACTGCCGCTCGTCGCCGAGGCACTTCGGGGTGGCGAGCCAGCGATTCCGAATGCGCGTTTTCCAGTCCGTTGGGGTGGACCCCCCGGTCCATTTGCAGTGCAGGCAGCCATAGCGGCCCAGCATTGTCAGGCGGCGCGGGCCGAAGATACTGACTGGCGTGAGATAGTCCGGCTCTATGATCTTCTCGAGCGCCTACAGCCCTCTCCCATCGTTTCGCTGAATCGGGCTGTGGCGGTCGCAATGTTTGATGGCCCTCAGCCGGCCCTCGCGCTCATCGATGAGCTCGCCGCCAGCGGCGAACTCGACGACTATCACCTGCTGCATGCTGCGCGTGCCGATCTGTTGCGCCGAGTTGGATCCAAGGTAGAAGCAGCGGGAAGCTACGTGCGGGCTCTTGCGCTGGTCACCAATGAGAGTGAACGTCGATTTCTCGAGCGACGCCTACGCGAAGTTCAGCCACTGGAAGCATGATTGTGCAGTTGTCTATTCCCCTGCAGACAGCGATGCGTGCGGCAGGATCGTGGCCGGGATGGGTTCCAGAAAACGGGAGAGCGTAGGGAAAGAATCGCTTTCCGGACCGCGATATACATTCTGCGGGTAGACGAAATGAAGCTGTCGCTTGGCCCGCGTGGTGGCCACGTAAAGTAACCGCCGCTCTTCCTCCAAATCATCAAACTCATCCCGGAAGCGGTTCGAGGGGAACCAGCCATCTGTCATCCAGATCACAAAGAGGCTGTCCCATTCAAGCCCTTTAGCCGAATGAACCGTCGAGAGGGTAACGAAGCCGCCGCCCCGCCTCGGGCTGTTTCTTTGGGTCGCGTCCGATGGATCGAGCGCCATGTCGTCGAGCAACTTTGCGGAAGTATTATAGCGTTTCGCGATTGCTTGCAGGTGTTCGAGGTCGCGCCCGCGTCGTGGAGAATCGTCGTACTTGTTTTTCAAAAGGGGCCGGTAAAAGCGCAGTACCGCCGGGAGTTGCTCAGCCGGCGATTTGCCTTCGAGCACGCTTGTCAACACGCGCGCGAGCCGGCCCAATTGAAGCTTGTAACTGGCCCGCGCCGGAAATCGATGCAGCTTCTTAAACAGGCTCTCCTTGGTTCTCGTCGACCTAAACTCTTTTCGCTCAACCCCGAGATGATCCAGGATCTGGTAGACGGTCGCGTCACCGATGTGATCAATCAGTTTAAGAATGCGAAACCAGGAGAGCGTGTCCGAAGGTTTGACCACCACACGAAGGAAGGCCAGCGCGTCTTTGATGTGAGCGGATTCCGCGAATCTGATGCCACCAAATTTGCGGAAGGGAATTCCCTGCTTGCCCAGTTCAATTTCCAGATCGAACGAATGGGAACTCGAGCGAAACAGCACGGCAATTTCGCTGAGAGGTACACCCTGTTCGCGCAACTCCTCTATCCGTTGCGCGACAAAACTCGACTGCTCGCTCTCATCACGCGCGCTCACAACTACCGGAGACTGGCCTCCCTCGATGTGGGAGAACAATCGTTTTTTGTAGCTCTTCTTAACATCCTGAACAATTGCGTTGGCGACATCGAGGATAGGCTGCGTGCTGCGGTAGTTTTCTTCCAGCTTGATGATCTGAGCGGCGGGAAAAAGTTTGGGAAACTCAAGCATGTTTTTATGGCTTGCCCCGCGAAACGAATAAATGGATTGGAATTCATCGCCGACCACAGCAACGTTATCGTGCGTGGCCGTCATTAGTCTGACGATCTGCGCCTGAAGCTTGTTGGTGTCCTGGTACTCGTCCACCATTATGTAGCGATACTGGTTTGAGAGCTGCTCGCGCATTTCCTGGCTGCTTTCAAGGGCTTCGCGCAGCCGCACCAGCAGGTCGTCGTATGTGAGCATATGACGACTACGCTTGAATTGCTCGAAGGACTCATACAGTTCCTGGAGACCGGCCCGCTCGTCAATGAACTGTGGGTAAGAATCGTTAAGCACTCGCTTTAGCGGGCTCACCTTGTTGACCATCATGCTGAAGATGGCGGCGATGGTGCGCTTGCGAGGAAAGTGTCGATCTTTGGTAAGGAGCAGTTGCCGGCGCAGCAGGTCAATCAAGTCTTCGGCGTCACTTTGATCGAGCACGGTAAAGTTACGCTGGACGCCCGCCGGTTCCGGGAACTTTCGTAAGACCGAATGGCCCAACGAATGAAAGGTGCCACCCGAAACTCGCTGACAGCGTGCGTCGGCCAACGAGGCCGCCCGCGCGAGCATGCTCATCGCCGCCCGTCGTGTGAAGGTGAGCAATAGCACTGATTCGGGCTGCGCGCCTATTTCCACCAAACGGGCCACGCGATAGACCAGCGTCCGCGTTTTTCCGGTGCCGGCGCCGGCGACGATCAGGAGCGGGCCTTCAGTCGTCATTACCGCTTTGAATTGAGATTCATTCAGTTCTGTTTCATAGTCGATCTTGCCATTGCGAGCTGCAACCGTGAGAGGTTTCAAAATCAGTCTGCTCTTCACCAGGGCTGGCAAAGCCTTGCCCAGTTCAAGATCGCGCTTGAAGGTTTTGAGTTCGGCCCCTAACTCGGTGACGGTTTGATAGCGAGACCTGGGCGCCTTCGCCAGGGCCTTCGTCAGAATTCGCTGAAGATCAACCGGTAGTTGAGATTTGCCTGCATCCGCTAGCTTCGGTTCTTCATGTAGGATGGCATGCATCGTGTCGATCCGGTTTTCATGGACGAAAGGACACGCGCCCGTCAGCATCTCGCAGAGTAAGACCCCGAAAGAGAAGATGTCGCAGCGACGGTCGACCCGCTGGCCGAGCAATTGCTCCGGCGACATATAATTGACCGTTCCCAGGAGCGTTCCAGACTCTGTTTGTACGCCGCGGATGAGCGTCTTTTCCCCGCTATCGGCTGCGAGAGCGCGCTCGCGCTGCACGATGAGTTTTGCAAGCCCGAAGTCCAGGATCTTCGCGTAGCCGTCGCTTCTGATCATCAGATTCTCCGGCTTCAGGTCGCGGTGAATGATGCCTGCTTCGTGCGCTCTGGCGAGCCCTTCGGCGATTTGTATCGCAATATCCAAAGTCTCCCGCACCTGCAAGGCGCGAGACCTAATTTTTTCCCGCAGCGTCTCACCCTCCACATACTCCATCGCGATGTAGGGCTTGCCGTCTTCCTCCCCGACTTCGTAAACAGTGAGGATGTGTGGATGATTCAACGCCGAGGCGGCGCGGGCCTCCTGAAAAAAGCGACGGCGGCGATCTTGTTGAGAGACGTATTCCGGCGGCAGGACTTTGAGCGCGACAACTCGATGAAGCTTTTTGTCATACGCTTTATAGACCGCGCCCATGCCGCCGGCGCCTATCGGGGCGATGATTCGGTAGTGGGCGATAGTAGCTTCAGAAATTGGTTTCATGATTGGAGGAAGAAAACCAGGTCATTCTAATCTAAGATAGAGGTACGAAGAAGTTTATCCGAGCAACCATGACAACTCTGGACATTGCACATCAGCGACTCAATAACCAGCGGTTGTCTTCATCGGAATTCAAAAAACCCGCCGAGGTGGTCAAGTGGCTGGGCGCGGTACAAGCCCAGGATTACTATGGGGCGAAGTGGGGCCTTGGCCAACGAATGCCGAATGCTACAGACGATGCCATTGAAGTGGCATTTGCCAATGGCGAGATACTGCGCACACATATCATGCGCCCGACCTGGCACTTCGTCGCGCCTGCCGACATCCGTTGGCTGCTGCGGCTGACTGCGCCGCGAGTCAACGCCGCTAACACGCATTATTATCGCAAGCTCGAACTGGACGCTGCGGTGTTTAAACTCAGTAACAAAGCACTGTCGAGCGCATTACGAGACGGCAAGCACTTAACTCGTGAGGAGTTACGAACAGTGGTTCAGCGCGCAAATATTGCCAGCAATGATCTACTGCGTTTCAACTACATGCTCATACGCGCGGAATTGGACGGCCTGATTTGCAGCGGCCCGAGGAAGGGTAAACAGTTTACCTACGCTCTATTGGATGAGCGGGCGCCTCACGGGAAAGCTTTGACGCCCGACGAAGCCTTAGCTGAATTGACGCGGCGTTACTTTACGAGTCATGGCCCGGCAACGGCGTCGGATTTTATATGGTGGTCCGGGTTAGCCGCGAGCGATGTTAAGAAGGGGCTCGAGATGGTTAAGCCCCAGCTCGCTAAAGAGGTAATCGACGGCAAGACCTACTGGCTGCCATGGTCCACGCGGGCTGTCAAACGCCCGTCGCGAGTCGCCTACCTTTTGTCTGCTTACGACGAATATTTGGTAGCCTATAAAGATCGCAGCGCCGCGATCGATCCGAAAGACAGTAAACGATCGCCAAGAGACAATGTTCTCTTCGACTCCACAATTGTATGGGACGGCCGAATCGCCGGCAGGTGGAAACGCCAGATCGAAAAGAGCTCAGTCACCATTACTCTCAGCCCTTTCGCACCGTTTAGCAAAACAGAAACGCAGGCGATTGCGGATGCAGCACGCCGATACGGTGAATTCCTAAAGCTGACCCCGGTGCTGCGATAGCGATTCCCCTCAACGTTCTCTGGGTTCATTCGGCTCTTCACAACCAGCGCTCGCGTTCCTTCCAGCCTGTGGCACAGCTCATGCCAGCATGATTTTCCAGCCACATCCGTGTAGCAAAAGAATTCACAGTCCGTTAGAGACGCGCGGATAAAAGGCACTTTCAGCGACTCCCCGATCTTAGGCTAAAAATGGATTGACGCATGCTAACCCGCAGCAGTCTTCTGGTGTTTATTAGCTTTTTCACAGTAGCGTGGCTTGGTATAAACACGTGCCTGGCCCAAAACTCAAAGGCAGAATTTCACAAGATCCTTCGTGAAAAGGCAGACTTTGATGAGACCGGTTTCGCTGCACTTGAGCAGGGCCAGGCGGTTGTAAGACTATTGACCACGCAGGACAAGAGAGAAGTGGCGGTGTGTGGCCTGGTGAGTCTGCAAGTCCCAGCTGACGTATTTCTCCAATCCTTCAGGGAGGGCATGGCCCGGAAGACCAATCCCGCTATTCTTGAGATTGGTAGCCTCAGCAGTACGCCAACCCTTGATGACCTAAAGACCCTGACGATTGAAAACCGCGATCTCGATGACCTGAGGGACTGTGTCGTCGGGGATTGCCGGCTGAAGCTGTCGGCCGCGATGATCGAGCGTTTTCACAAAGAGGTGGATTTGCAAGCGCCGGACTATCGGATTCAGGCAGCTCAACTTCTCAAACAAATGCTTTTGGAGTATGTGCGTGATTACCTGGCGCGCGGCGACGTGGCGCTTATTGAATACAATGATAAAGCGAAAGAAGTTCGGCTTGCTGAGGAGCAGCGTGCTCTAATGACTGCCTCAGGTTACGTCAACAATGTGCTTCCTAAGTTTCAGCAATCCCTGAAAGGCTTTTCCACTTCCGAGCTACGCCTGGTTGAGAACGTGATTGTATGGTCGAAGATCAAGTTTGGTCTAAAACCTGTCATTGCCATCAACCACATTATGGTCTACAAGCGCGCGGAGGAAACTGGCCCGCAAGTTCTAATTGCGTCGAAACAGATTTATGCCAACCACTACTTTAATTCCTCACTGGCGCTAACGGCATTCGTAAATATTCCGGGTGCGAATCCCGGATCTTATCTGTTCTACGAGAATCGCTCGCGGGCTGACGGGCTCGAAGGCATGTTCAGTAAGATAAAACGGGGCATTGTTGAGGACAGAGCCGTAGATGGTCTGAAGGCCATTCTGGAAAGTTCAAAAGTCAATCTCAACGCGCGCGCAGTTAATCTTACCGAGTCTACACCGACTGCGGCTGGACACCAGAGTTGGAAGCGATGGAAGGTCGGTCGTGTTTACGTGTTCTTGTGCCTTTTCTTAATCACAGCGTTCCTCGCTTTGTTCGCCTTTGGTAACTACGACTGGAGGCGCGGCATCAGCGGAGGACCGCAGCATTCAGATTAGGAATAGAGGTTCTTAAAATTTATCCGACACTCTCAACGAAACTTACCACCGCCTACTTGGCCGAAAATTTGCCTTAATTGAAACCGCCGCACGTGAAGAAATGAAATTCGTACAGAGCGAATGGTGTTTTGCTGCGGCCGCGTACAACGTGCATGTTTTCATAACAGGCCGCACCGGCAAAACGGATCGGATGCAAGGTTTTAATAGCAGGAAGGATTCCTACATGAATGACAATATGGAAAAAGAAAACCTCCCAGCTATGAACGGCGCAAGTTCAACTATTCGCCGGTTCGGCTTTGCTGCCGCCGGCATCGGCTTAGGCTCTGTTCTCGCATATTTGCTATTCAAAGCGCTGGGTGGACGCACGGATAGATCCTTAAGACGACATCTCCCGGAGGGATAAGAGTAGGTCTGGCCGCGTCGCGCGTACGAGTTGCAAATAAACTCCTTGATTCTTTAGTAAAGCTTCCCTATTCGCAGTGTTCGTAGAATTCCATCCTTTTTGGAAAAGAAAAAAAGAAATATGAATAAGGGCACTCACAATATGAATAAGGTGGCGCAAGTCACTATTTATTTTTGGATCATGAAGATCTGTGCCACCACCCTGGGTGAAACGGGCGGTGACCTTCTGTCAATGACGATGAACGTTGGCTACGCGATCAGTTCCATCATTCTGCTTAGCTTGTTCTTTGTTACGCTATTTGTTCAGCTGGGGACAAAAAAATATCATCCAGCGATTTACTGGGCCGTAATTGTCACCACCAGTACGGCCGGCACAACCATTTCCGATTACATGGATAGAACGCTCGAGCTTGGTTACGCAAAAGGCTCGCTGATATTAGTTTCCTGTTTGGTGGTGATTCTTGGTATTTGGCGTTACAGCGAAGGAACACTCTCAGTTAATTATATTCAAACGAAGAAAGCCGAAATCTTCTATTGGACAGCGATATTATTTTCAAACACGTTAGGCACTGCGTTAGGCGACTTTCTGGCGGATAGTTCTGGCCTGGGATTTCTGGGAGGAGCCGTTCTGATTGGCGCTTTGCTTGGATTGGTGGTCCTTGCTTATTACTTCACCCATATCAGTCGAGTCGTGCTGTTCTGGATTGCTTTCGTTTTGACCCGACCGTTTGGAGCAACCTTCGGAGATGTCCTTACAAAACCGGTTGAGAAAGGTGGCCTCAATCTTGGCACTCTCGGATCTTCGCTGGTCCTCGCATCCCTGCTCGTGATATTAGTCGTCTACACGACTATTAAACATAAACGCGTTGCTACAGAACCGGAAGCCGTGGACCGGGTCTTACATTCAACCTGAACAGTATCATCGAGATTCTTGAGGTTCATTAACGCAATCGAACTTTTATCTAGCCGCAGATTCTGCAGACGACATAAATCAACCAACTCAGTTGCACGACTTGAATTCGCGTAATCTGTGTAATCTGCGGACAGTCACTGCCTACTGCCTACTGCCTCCTGCTTCCTTCGTTCCGGCCTCGCATACTTATCCAACCCGAATCCCAGAGAAAGCGTCGCCAGGAGAAACGCAGACGAGAAGAAATACGGCGCCGAAACTCCGAGCGAATCAAACGCCCAGCCGAAGAAGAGCGGTGCGATGATGCGAGCGACGCCGCCATACGTCTGTTGCATCCCCATGTAGAGGCCGCGTTCCCTGGTCGCGATCACCCGCGATAGAAGTGCCGTCACACAAGGAAACGTAAAGGCCGTGCCCAAAGGTATCAGCGCCACTGCGAGCGCCAGCGTCCACAGGTTCCACGACAACGGCATTCCCAGGACGCCGGTAGCCAACAGCATGATGCCTAGACGCGAGAGATTGGCCTCGCCCAACCAATCGACCATGCGTCCCAGAAGTAACACTCGAGTAAACACCGAAATCGCGCCGACGTACATGAAGAAATAACCAATCGTTTGTTCGGTGACTTGGAAGCGCGCGTTAAGAAAGAGGGCGAGCACCGAAAAGCTTCCCTGAAAAGCGCCGATAGCGATTGCATAGATCCAAATAAGGCGCGACGAAGGCTCGCTCGCATGCGAGATGACGCGCCAGATCGCCTGCGATGAAGTGCGACGTATCTCTCCTGCCTGCTGCTCCTCTGTGAAATCGCGCGATTCAGTCAGATAGCGCGCGGCGAAGATCATGTTTAGCAGGCAGAGGCCCGCTGCCATGATTCCCGGCGCTGCGTGGCCCATCTGTATCGTCGCTGGTCCCGGCATCAGGTCGCGTTTGCCTAATGCGATAGCAAAGGAACCAAGCACTGGCCCCAGCGCTACACCGAGATTAGTGGTTGCCGAGAGCCATCCCAGCGCTCGCGCGCGATCCTTCGGATCAGTTGAGTCGGCCACATATGCCTGGATCACGCCCACTGTGCCTCCGCCTGCCCCCTGCACGATGCGCGAGAGGAACAAGACGAGCAGCGAATGCGCGAAGCCGAAAATCAGATACGCGATTGCTGATGCTCCCAGCGCGATGAGCAAAGTGGGCCGCCGCCCGACGCGATCTGAAAACCGGCCCCACATCGGCGCGCTCAACAGTTGGGCGAAGGTGAAGGCCGCGACGATGAAGCCGATGATAATCCCGATGCCAAAGTGCATCCCCATAAGGTCGATCCCCGACCCGCCGAGCGTCTTTACATAAAAGGGCAGGAGCGGAATGATCATCAACAGACCGAGCATGTCCACGAATGCTGTGGCCATCAGTGTGAACAGCTTGGCGGGAATCTTCCGCACTTCCCTCCAGAGCACATAGAGCAGTCCACTCGCGATCGCGATGAGCAACACGATCACGATGGGTGAGTGGAAGGATTGGGCGATGTTCTGCTGAATGAGCATTTTAAAATCAGTGGGCAGTGGGCAGTGATCAGTTCCTTGACCGCCTCAAGCCGAATCTTCAGACGCCGGTTAATAGCTTCATCTTCATAGCTGGCGATTTGAAACGAGTTTATCTGTTCCACCAGGTTCGCGTCTGCATTGAAGATCTCCTCAATATCCGTGGGGTACACTTTCGCGCCATAAAACGGCACCGTCAAATCGCTGCGACCAAAAACAAAGAGGAGAGGAAAGCGGCTTTGTGGTCTTGCTAAATCAAAAACATCGATGCTTT
>DASXQM010000357.1:0-24526 GCA_036507195.1 Pyrinomonadaceae bacterium
GTGAAGTGGAGCATCGTCGCCAGCCCCTCGCGTATGTCGCGCTGGTCTTCGATGATGGCGACCTTGATGGCGGCGGGGCCGGTTGCCTGTGAACCCGCCGGCGAAACTGTCGGAGCGTGAGTCATCATGTTTCCTCGCTCGAGATTTCGATCAATCTTTGCCTCGTGAACGCCCAAAAGTTATTCGTACGCCCAGCCTGCCGTTGGGGGTGTTCCGATTCGGGATTGTCAGCATACCGCATGGCGAGTCCCGCCGTCCCCGTCTATACAGACGGGCCGGTCAGCATCGCGGTGCCCTGCACGAACGAGTGTGCTCACGGCCGTGAGCCACGCAGACGACCGTTGCGCTCCGTCACGGTCGCTTTGAGCGACGCCCTCAGCGTGATCGTCGTGCCGCGCCCCGCGCCCGAATCCACACCAAGTTGGCCGCCCATCGCAAGTCCCCGCGCGCGCATGTTCATCAGGCCATTGCCCTCGGCCGCACTGGTCGGGTCGAACCCGCGACCATCATCCCGCACTGTGAGCACGAACGTGCCACCCTCGACACGAAGCTCGATCTCAGCCCTCGCGCAGCCGGAATGGCGGACGATGTTGTTGACCGCCTCCTTGAAGATAAGGAAGACTTGCCGGCGAACGTCCGCTCCCACTTTTAGGTGTTGCTCGTCGGCGGGGGCGCGGAAGGTAAACGCGATGTCGCGCGCGCTGAACACATCGCTGGCGAAGCGGCGCATGCGCTGGGTGAGGTCGCTCAGTTGGTCGCGCGTGGGATTGATGACCCAGACGATGTCGCTCATCGAGTCGACCAGCTCGCGCGAGGCGCGGGCGATAACTGACAGGCGCTCGGTCACGGGCGAGGACGTGCCGCCGCCCGCCTCATGGCGCGCCACCTCGCTCAGGACGGCGATGCGGGAGAGGCCCGCGCCGATGTCGTCGTGCAGGTCTGAGGCGATGCGCGTGCGCACCCGTTCGAGTTCGAGCAGGCGCCCGAGACGGTATCGATAGAGCGCGTAAACGGCTAGCCCGGACGTCAATGCACAAAGCGCGATGAACCACCAGCGTTGCCAAATAGGAGGCAGGACGCTGAAGGTGAGCTCCGCTGGGGTCGCGCTCGCGACTCCGTCAGAGTTGACTGCCCGCACGAGAAACTTGTAAGCGCCGGGCGTGAGGCGCGGGTAAGTAATGCTGCGTTGCTCAGTTGGTGCGCTCCAGTCAGTGTCTGCGCCTTCGAGCCGGTACTGGTAGCGCAGAACTTCGCCGGGCGCGAAGCTGAGACCGACGAAATCGATCTGAAGCTGGTTGCGGTCAGGTGCAAGGTCGGCCAGGGCGATCGCCATCTCGCCCAGCGCAGACACGTTCTGCCGCTCTCCGGCGACCGTCAAACTGGTGACGAGTACGGGCGGAGGCGTCGAGGGGCGTTCAGGCTCGGGCACGAAGCGCGAGAAGCCGTTCCGCGCGCTGAACCAGAGAGCGCCCCCGCGCTCGCGGAAGGCAGCCCGGATCTCACCAGCTACGAGACCATCGGCCGCGGTGAAATGCTCGACTTTCCCCGTAGCCGGCGCGAGCCTGTCAACGCCCCGTGCCGTCCCCAAATAGATGCGGCCGTAAAGATCTTCCATGACCGCGTTGAGGTTGTTGCTGGATAGTCCCTTGGTCGTCGTGTAGACGGTGAACGCCGGGCGCTCTGAGGTTGGGCCATCTACACGGACGAGTCCGCCGCGCATCGTAGCGACCCACAAGCGGCCCTCGCGATCCAGATACAAATCGCTGATGGAGCTTTGCGGGAGCCCGTCTTGTGCTGTGAAGGACTCAAAACGCCCCGCGCGATATCGCGCGAGGGCGCCGCCGGCTCCTTCGAGGCCGATCCAGACGTTTCCGGCGCGGTCTTCCTCAAAGGCGCTGCCGAATCTGTCTTTGAATGGTGATAACCCTGACATGTCGCGCATAGTGCGCGTCGCACGCTCCCAGCGCGCCAGGACGCCGTGTGCCTCAGTCGAAACCCAAACGTCGCCGCGCGAATCTTCGAAGACCGCGCGTACGCCAGGCGACAGTAGTCCTTCCTTGACGCTGTACTCGACGGGGCGCGCGGTTTTGAGTCCGGTGAAGCTGTTCAAGCTTGGGAACAGGAACCTGCCGATCCACCACTGACCCTCGCGCGTCCGAAGAACAAAATCTCTGTCGCTGTAGCTTATATCGTTCTTTCCTCTTGTGGCGTTCGGGATGATCCAGTCAAAATTCTGACCGTCGAAGCGACCGATGCCGCTGAGCCAGTAGTTGACGGCTTCAGGTTTGCTGACATCTAGCCTCGCGCCCTCGAACACCGTACGCTTCTCATCGCCAAGTACAACGCCCCGGAGGTAAATCTCGCCGGCGTCCGACTCGAAGAAGGGATAGCCAGTCAGGATGCCATCGCCCTCGCCGAACGTAACAAAGCCATTGCGGGCCAGCTTCATCGCGCCCTCTGCCGTGCCCAGCCAGAGGTTACCGTCGCGGTCTTCCGAAAGGTTTGCTATCTCGTGGAAGATTAAGCCGTGCCTTTTTGTGTAAATGTGCGACGGGCCTTCGCGCCTGTAATCCTCAGCGGGGAACTCCACTAGCCCTAGATTCGTGGCGACCCAAAGCTTGCCATCGGCAGACTGGTGAAGGTCGAAGACCCAATCAGTTGGAAGACCATTCTTGCGGTTGTAAATGCGTGTGACGACAGGAGGTCGTCGGTCCGCGAAAGTCGTAAGCCTGAGAAGGCCGCCGAAACGTGTCCCAACCCACAGGCTGCCGTTTCGGTCTTC
Organism: Pyrinomonadaceae bacterium; assembly: GCA_036507195.1. Classification (GTDB taxonomy): domain Bacteria; phylum Acidobacteriota; class Blastocatellia; order Pyrinomonadales; family Pyrinomonadaceae; genus PSRF01. Next base: position 2,783 of record DASXQM010000357.1, read on the forward strand.
GAGCAAATCGTTGATGTGCTCGAACTTTAGCACGTCCTTCAAGCCTTGGTGCACGCCCGAGCCGTCTGGCCAGCGGCGATAGAGACCGGTGTCCGCGCCAACCCACAGCGTCCCATGCCTGTCTTCCAACAACGCACTGACATAAGACTGTCCCACCCACTCAGTCGGTGGCTGTATTCCAACTGGCAGCAATTCTGCGCGTCCGCCCTCTTGGGCCACGCGAAACAGTCCGCCTCGCGTCCCTGCCCATACCGTCCCATCACGGCCTTCGAGCAGTACCGTAAAGGAGCGGGCTTGACGGGCAGCCTCGCTCGGCGCGTAGACAGTGAACATCGGCCCGGCAGATGGTGAACGAGAATGCGGCGCATTTGAAGCTCTCCCCTTCGGGTCAAAGCGCACAAGACCGCCAAGGGTCGCCACCCAATAGTCGCCGCTCCGTGTCTCAAGGATGTCAGTGACAACGGCATGCGGGAGTCCCTCAGCGGTGCCGTAGTTCCTGAAGCCGTAGCCGTCAAAGAGCGAAAGGCCCTCCGAAGTGCAGAGCCAGAGGAAGCCGCGCGAATCCCTCACGATCTTATTGATCTCGTTGTGCGGAAGGCCGTCAGCGGTGCTGAAACTTTTTAGCGGTAGGCGCTCTGCTAGCGCGACTGCAACCAAGCCAAGCGTTGAGAGAAACAGCCCCGTAACCCGTAACACGAGACCATTTCTTAGCGTGCTCCTTTTGTGCTTCCTAATCAAAGCGGGATTTCAATCATTACAAACGCTTGAGTATTTTTAAAGCCCGGCCAGTTCGGCCAACGCGTTTAGTTTGCGTATCACTTCAATTTCCGCCTCGTGGAGAACTGTTCGTGCTGGCATAAGTAGTTGGCCGACCCGTTTGGCAGATTGGTTCCACGATATGTGCCGTCGATCATTTCATAAACCATCTGCCGCTCCATTGCAGCCCCAAGAACGAATGTTCGCAGGTTACGGAAATTTTACCCTCGGGCGTGTGAATCGTCACCCATTGAACGTGCGCCCGACACGAAAACGCAATTACCACTGTGATTTGCAAGGCAGCTTGAGTATCGAACGGATGTGTCAACTGGCCCAGGTAAGTCGCGCTGGCTTTTATCGCTCGCCGCAGGAGCGTTTGCGCGTCGAAGAAGAGATGGAAGTGCGGTCCAGTATTCAACAGATCGTGCTCGAACATCGACGTCGCTACGGTTATCGAAGAGTGACAGCAGAACTGCGGCGTCGCGGCCTGGTTGTTAATCATAAGCGTGTGGCGCGACTGATGCGCGAAGACAACCTGCTGGCGGTCCAGCCGCGCGCTTTCGTCGTCACGACTGATTCATAACACGAGTTTGAAGTGTATTTGAGTCTCGCCAGTCGCATGAAGTTGACCGGCATCAATCAGCTCTAGGTGGCGGATATCACTTATATTCGGCTGCAATCAGAGTTCGTTTACTTAGCCGTCATCCTCGATGCTTTTTCCCGTAACGTGGTCGGCTGGACACTGGAACGAACCATGGCTACACGCTTAACTAAGACGGCCTTGGAACGAGCATCACTGCACGCCAGCCTGCGCCAGGCTTGGTCCATCATTCCGATCGTGGTGTGCAGTACGCCTCAGATGAGTACGTACGGGTACTGCAAGCACACCAGATGATTCCCAGCATGAGTCGGCCGGCGAATCCCTATGACAACGCGAGTTGTGAGAGCTTTATGAAGACGCTCAAGCGCGAAGAGATCTATGCCAACGATTATGTAGATCTCGAACACTTACGAAAAACCATCGAGGCGTTCATCGAACACTACTATAATCGCTACCGCTTGCACTCCGCGCTCGGCTACCAATCACCGGAGGAGTTTGAGCAACAACTAAATTCCACTACAACTTTCGCTGGCGCGATCTTTGGTCTTCTGCGCACCGCTGGTAACACCCAACATGATCTTGAAGAACACATCCGTGTTATCCATCACGCCCGTGAATAGCTGGGCACCGCGGCCAAATGCAGAGATGACAATATCAGAGCCCGTGTGAACGGCAGTCGTATCCGCCACTTGGCCTGTGACCAGGAAATTTCCCGCCACGTCCCTGTTGAGTGGACCGTTCGGGTAGGTGCTGAGCGGCGGAACGTTGTTGAAGGGTTGCTGGCTATCGCGTAACGGCTGCGAGTTCGTCAGCCAGTCTTCATATCGGTCTGCATTTGCGGCACAGCCGATCAGCATTCTGAAATCTACATCCGTAGTGACAGGATAGCCGTCGGCGGCGATCGTATATTTCGGGAATCCAGCGTTCTCATATGTACCGACAACGCCGGTCCGCAACTGCGCAACGCCTCCTCCAGAAGTAGATCGCGCGATCAGATCTGCATTGGCCACACGCGAGGCGCCAATGATGTTTACGCCGGCGCACTCGTGGTCGGCGGTGACGATGACCAGTGTGTCGGGATTCTGCACAGCAAACTGTCGGGCTCTCTCGATGGCGCGGTCAAACTCGATGGTTTCGAGTATCCAGCGCTCCGTATCCATGTTGTGGGGCCTGCTTGTCGATCGACGCCCCCTCTACCATCAACACGAACCCATCCCGGTTCTTGCTCAAGACCTCGAGCGCTGTGTCGGTCATCTCATCCAACATCGGCTGATCGGGGAACCCGTAATCATTGACTACGGTGGGGAGTACCCCGACGACCATCGATCTTGTCCTTTGCGACATTCATGTTTGAAAGCGAAAATAATCCCAGTAACTTAGTTGTGCTAGCGTGGATTGACCCTAGCTGCGATTTGTTCGCAGCATAAGTGAAACCAGCCGCCTGGAAATCGGCGATAAGGTTACGCTCAGGATCTAAAGCGCCTTGAGCGATGCCCCACCCAGTCGACAGGTCGTTCGGGAGTACGTAATCGGTTCCGTTTGCGCGCGCTGAGCCTGGAACACTTGCCGGCAAGAACCATTTGCGGCCGCCGCCCAGCAGCACCGAAAGGCCAGTGTCCCCCCGGTCATCAAAATACTGGTCCACGATGCCCGTGCCTGCAGCGCGGCTCTGCGTATGACTGGCAAAGGCCGCTGGTGTGGCGTCGAAGACATCGGCAGTAGTGACTATCCCGAGCGACTTTCCCTGCGTTCGTTTCAGGTATTCGCCGATCAGTTCGACTCGGGGGTTGTCAAAATTCGCAGTGGTGTCGTCCGGGAAGACGCCGTGCTGATTGTTGTTGGACTTGTTGCCATCAGAGTAGCAGGCCGCTCCGGGCGATGAGTCCGTAACGATCGTATTCAAGGAGTGCGTGCTCACAATCCCCGTGTATGGAAAGGTATCCATCGACAGCAGGCCATTCGGCTTCCCCTGGGTTACTCCCGTGAGCATGATCCTTGCCGCAGTCCGATGAGCGATGCCCATGCCGTCACCAATCATGATAATCACGTCTTAACGCTTCATCCCCAAGGCATTCGCTAACTGGTCTGCGCCGGTCGCGAGCGAACAAGCCTGATTTCACTTTACGAAGAATCGATTTTGCAGACCCCTCAACGAAACGCGTCAGATGACGACGGGTGTCTCCTCCTCTGACTTCGCTCGTTCTTTCGCCTTGAACCAATTGATGTATAATTTCGCTTCCTTCCCCCAATCGTTTTCATTGGTAAACAAACACAATCCGATCGTCTTTCTTCACGCATGACTATTGAGGACACCCACATGACGAAAATCTTCGCGTTTTCACTCTGCATTGCCCTGTGTTTAATGACAACCATCCTGCCACCCGTTCGAGGACAAAATGAAGATCCAGGTCCGTCGCAGTTTCTCACGCGGCCGATTCTGCTCCATGTGGCCGAACCCGGGCTCGATCATGGTCACTTTGTCTTTGGCCACGATGCAGCTGTCCCAGCACCGCTCGCGAAAGACTTCGGAGCTACACCATACCTGGGCCCGACTTTCATTAGTCCTGCTATCGCTGCGATTAGTGAGATCGATGTGTCAGACGGGTCCGATTCATACGAAGGTGAGACGAGCGCTGCCGGTTTCGGAGTGATGGTTGGAACTTCAAATCATATTTTCCCTGGCAACTGCAGCACTGCCGCGCCTCAAAACGGATTCGGCGACTGTGCCGTTATGGCATACACCCTGGACGGCAATGGTAATGTAACGAACAGAACCACAATCTCGCGCACCTGGAACGGAACGACTTTCGGAATCACATTTGATCCGGCCATTGATTTTGATAAGAACGGCAACTACTACTTCTCCTTCGGCGGTGCTCCCCTCAACAAGAACTATCCAAATTCGATCGGCGTCAGCAAATCGGTAGACGGAATCAATTGGTCTACACCGATTGCTGTGACCTTCAACAATGGCAAGAATTTCGATGACAAATACTACTTGGCCGTGGACCGCAGCCCGAGCGCCTTTGCCAATCGCGTTTACGTCTCCTGGGATCGCAATTCGGGCAACAACCAGATTCTTTACATCTCCTATTCCGCAGACAGCGGTGCAAGTTGGAGTGCTCCCATCAAAGTTAATGACGGCACGAGTAAATTTGAGCGCGTCATCGGTGCCTATCCTGCAGTAGATCACAATACAGGTGTGGTCTACGACTCGTGGCATGACTACGCCAGGAACATCATCTATGTAGACAAGAGCACCGACGGTGGCTTGACTTGGGGCAGCGATGTCGCTGCGGCAGCGACTCACGCTGGATTCGGCACTGACATCGGTTGTGTAGGAGGCCGCGCGCAAGGGCCGGCTCATGCACTTAAGGTTGGTCCAAGTGGAACGCTGTATCTCGTTTATGCGGATCCGGTCACTAGTGGGAGAAATAGTCGCGGGTTTGACATTCTGTTTACTAAATCGACGAACGGCGGTGCAACCTGGTCAACGCCGGTCGTGCTGAACGATGACATCGGATTGGCCAATAACACAGGCGATCAATTCCATCCTACGGTAAGTGTTGAGTCAAACGGCTCGGGCGGTGACCAGATCACTGTTAGTTTCTATGACCGACGTGATGATCCGAACGACTGTTTAGCCTACGTCTATGCGACGCAAAGCACTGACAATGGAGCAACCTGGTCTGCGAACATTAAGGTTACGACAGTTCAGTCGAATTTTGATGGTAACCCCAATGGCCCAGGCGACTACTCGTCGTCTGCGCCTTTCAGTGGTGCTGTCTGGCCGTTCTTTAGTGACCATCGGCCGACCAACCCCCAGACATCAACAGGCGGTGGCTTTGACGTGTACACGATAAAACTTCAGTAAAGGAGGCTCGGGCTAGTTCGTAATCATCAATGGGTCGCCCCTCGGCGACCCATTGTCTTCGTAGTTACTTCTTCAGCATTCGCACGTATGCCACGAGCGCATTGATCTGTGCCTCGGAAAGTTTCTTGCCCCACGCCGGCATCTTGCCTTTCCCATTCATGATCGAGTTGAAAATGCGCTCGTCGTTTACTTCTGTCTGCCACTTTGCATCGGTAAGATTGCGCGCGTGATTGAACTTCGCCTTGAATGTTTTTGCTCGGCCGTCCTTACCATGACAGGTATCACAATGCTTTTCGAAGAGAACGTTGGCATCAAGCTCTTTTTGTGGGGCGTTCTGTTGTTTTAATGAGCCTGCCGAATATTGGATAGAGGTTGAGGCTAACGCCAAACATAGTGCGATTACTGTAACCACTAGCGTAAGAATCCTTCGCATTGCTTTTACCTCCTGTTTCTGTTCTTGATTAGTCAGATATGAATGGGGGCCTTGTTTTTTGTAGGCGGCAAACAGCAGAAAGTTGCTCAGCATGTGGGGTCATTTTGCACGGATTCGGCTGGGTCGGACGGCAAACCACGTTGAGGAGATATTTTGACTTCTATTTCACCCGTATGCTACTACATGAACCGCCTAATTATTCCCTAATATGAATTCGAAGAAGCAGAGCGGTTTCTATCGCAGCGTGGCTTTAACCTTCCTCGTGTTTATCATAGCGGACATCCTAATCTCGCCGCCTTGCAGCGAGCAGTTTGAGTTGCTCGGAATTCCTTTGATAAATGTCGAAGAATCCCGCGCTGAGCCTTCGGATACTACAACCGGACACATCTCATCACTCTCTTCTAAAGGCGACCAGCCCCAGCAATCGGAATTACCAGATGATGACTGCCTCACATGGTGTCCGCACGTACTACCCAGCTCCGCTTTTACCGTCGTCATCCAGAGCAAGACGACACTGACAACAAACGAGAACGTTTTACGTTTGCCATCAGCCCCGCCGCAAGGCACGTTTCACCCTCCTCGCTTGGTCTAGTTATCTCTCAACTAACGTCAATTTGAAGAGCCGTTAACGGTCGTGAACAAGTAACCGCGCTTGATCGGCCTGTTGTGTAATCACGCCAGGGTCGCGCGAAAGCTGAACGGCTACTTCGGTGTTTCCTTCTCAGCCACTTCATTAGGGTGATAACAATGATTGTTGAGCGTGCCTGTCTTCCTGCACGAATGCCTGGCTGGTGTCTTACCAGCCTTGTTGCTCTCCTTGCTTTCACGGTAGTCGCAAGTGGGCAAAGCCCTTTGGTCACCAGTAACGGACGGCCAGAACAGAAATCCTTCAGCTCTGGACCATTGACAAACGAACCCAATGCACCGTCCCGGATCGAGAGTCGAGGGATAAGTACGAGTATTGGTCTTTACTCTGATCCCATACAGGGAGTTTCATCTGAAGATCTTGTGCGTCGGGCATTGGCCTCGAACCTCGAACTCGCCGCGGCGCGTCTGGACATTGAGCGTGCGAGTGCGCGCTTGCGGCAGGCAGGACTCAGGCCCAACCCGTCACTTGATCTTGAACAGACTACCGGGCGGTTCACCGGCTCAGCAGACGAGCGTGAGACCAGTATTGGTATCTCCTTGCCTTTTGAACTAGGCGCAAAACGAAGACGACGGATCGAGCTTGCACAAGCGGAACTCGAAGCAGCGGAAGCTGAATTCGCCGATCGCGAGAGGCGACTGGTCGGTGAAGTGTTAGCCGCTCATGCCGAAGCCCTTTCTACGCTACGCGATTTACAGATCACTGAAGAAATCAATAATGTCAACACGCAGACGACAGTCTTTATTCAAACGCGTGTCAATGAAGGTGAGACGGCTCCACTCGAACTGAGTCTGATCCGGGCTGAGGTGGATCGTCTGCGGTCACAGCGAAGATTAGTTGAGGGTCGGTTGCAGGCGGCCTTCATCCGCTTAAAGAGTCTCGCTGGCATTTCGCTGAGCGAGCCGCTTCGCCTGCGCGAAGATCTGGCCAGGCCGCTTCAACCAAAACCACCAGCCACGTTGGAAGCCGCTGTTGAGATCGCTCTGCGCACGCGCCCTGATCTTCGACTGGCTCGTCTGACAGAAGAGGTGGCCCAGGCAGGCTTGAGGCTTGCCCAAGCGCAGACTGTTCCTGATATGACGGTGTCGACCAAATACTGGTTCAGTCGTTCCATCACAGATCTACCAGAGCCGCTCGTTCCGCTGCCTGATAAGGACCGGCTCCTAAGCTTTGGTGTCTCGCTTGGGATTCCTGTTTTCAATCGTAATCAGGGCGAAAAGGCGGAGGCAGCTACGGCAATTTCTCAGGCGCGGCAGCGTCGTGAATTTCTTGAACAGGTAGTGCGGGCGGAAGTCGCAAGCGCCTATCAGAGATACGACGCCGCGCAAGCGGCGGCGATTACGTTCGAGCAAGGGGTAATCGCGCGATCGACCGACAATATCCGAGTCATCCGTGCTGCCTATCAAATTGGAGAGTTCCGGATTACCGACGTCCTTAATGAGCAACGAAAGCTCTTAGACTCCCAGCGTGAATTTACTGAAGCACTAACCGAACAGTACAGGGCCCTTGTCGATCTTCGAATGGCCATGGGAGTGCCCGTGAATTCAGGCAAGTGAGGGGAACGAATGGAAAAAGATACTGACGCCAGTGAAAGAACAGGGAACAATGACACTCAACCCACGGCCCAACATGCGCAGCGAAGATACGTAGAGCCCACATCACTGCGCAATCGATACATAGCCATTGGCACTGTTGCCGTGCTAGCCGTTATCGCACTTCTTGCTCTCCTCGCTTTCATCATTTTTGGGTCTCGCGAGAAAGACAATGAAACGGAGGTTCAGACGGAAGAGCAGCCAACGACTACCAATGAGTTAGTTGTGCGAGCCGAAGCGCTATCTGCGCTGAAGATCGAGATCGTTGGTGTAACGCAACGTCCGGCGGTCGCTCCACTGCAGGTAACGGGGACAATTGAAGTAAACCAGCAACAAACTCAGACCGTAACGCCGCTAGTTGGCGGTCGGGTCGAGCGCGTATACGTAGCGCTGGGTGACCGCGTGCGGGCAGGCGCAATTCTTGCCACTCTGGCAAGTCCGCAGATCGCCGAGTTGCGTGGCAATCTCCGCACGGCACAAACGCGTCTATCCCTTGCTCAACGCAACCTATCGCGTGTGCAGCGTGCTGAGAATCGCGTCGCGGTCATACAGGCGAAAGCCAAGCTCGATGAAGCGGAAGCTACGCTGCGGCGTGTGCGCCGTCTCGTTGATCTCGGCGCTGGCGCAGGCAAAGACTTGATCGCCGCTGAGGCTGCTTACAAAACGGCAAAGGCCGACTACGACTTTCAGAGCAATATTGCCTTAAGCCGCGAAGTCCAACAGGCACAAGCGGAATTCGAAACGGCGCAAGCCGAAGTCGCGCAACTCAGACAGAGCTTGGGCGCGTTGGGCGCACCCATAAATCAGGCTGAAGTCGACGATCGTCGAGACATCTCACTCATCCCCTTGCGCGCCCCGGTTTCCGGTGCTGTTACAGAACGCTTCGTGAATGCGGGTGCGGGGCTCGAAGCTGGCAAGCCGCTCTTCACCATAGCGAATCTTTCCAGTATGTGGGTCATTGCCAATGTACCGGAAGCACAGGTCGGGTTGTTGCGAGTTGGCGCTCCCGCTGAGATTCGCTCTGCGGCCCTCGGTAAAAGTGCGATAGCGGGTCGCATCAACTACATCGATCCGCAACTCAACGAAGAGACACGCACGGCTCGGGTGCGTGTCGAGGTTCCGAATCCGGGTGAGCGACTCAAAGTCGGAATGTTCATTGAGGTCAACTTTCAGGCTGGCGTTGCCGAAACAGAGCCTGGCAGTGGGGAGTTGGTAATCCCCGCAGACGCGGTACATCGCCTGGGTGATCGCACTGTGGTCTTTCTTCCCAAGAATGAAGCAGGACATTTCGAAGTGCGCGATGTGCAGATCGACGGTGAAGTCGAAGGCTACAGCCGCGTCACGAACGGCCTGAGCCTGGGCGACCGGGTCGTGACCAAAGGCGGCTTCACTTTGAAGTCGCTGCTAATGAAAGGCCAGTTTGGCGAGGACGACGAAGAGGAACAGAAGCAATGATTAACGCCATAATCCGCTTCGCTGTGGCCCAGCGCCTGCTCGTAATGCTGCTGGTTGCGATCATGATCGGCGCAGGCGTCTACAGTCTCCGCAGCCTGCCGATTGATGCCGTGCCTGACATCACGAACGTTCAAGTGCAAATACTGACTTCGGCATCCGCACTTGCTCCCTTAGAAGTCGAACGTCAGATCACTTTTCCCATCGAGACGGCTATGTCGGGACTGCCCGGCGTGGAAGAGATTCGCTCGATCTCGAGGCCTGGCATCTCCGCCGTCACAGTCGTCTTTAATGATTCAACCGACATCTACTTTGCGAGACAGCTTGTGTTTGAACGGCTGACGCAGGCGCGCGAAGAAATCCCCTCCTCCATCGCCTCACCGCAAATGGGACCCATCTCCACGGGACTGGGTGAGATCTACCAATATGAACTTCGCAACATACGGGGCAGTGGCTACGACCCAATGGCACTGCGCACCATCCAGGACTGGGATATACGGCGACAGCTGCTCGGTGTGGCAGGTATTGCTGAAGTTAACAGCTTCGGCGGCTTTGAAAAGCAGTATCAGGTGCGGGTTGATCCAGCAAAGCTCCAATCCTTTAGCTTGACTCTACATGATGTGCTGGCGGCGGTAATGAATAACAACAGTAACGTCGGCGGCGCGTATATCGAGCACGGCGGAGAGCAGTATCTGTTACGCGGTGTTGGTTTGGCCCAGTCGACAAATGACATCGGCAACATCGTAGTCAAGACAGGCAAAGGAGGCGTGCCAGTTTATGTGCGCGACCTGGGCGAGGTTGTTACGGAAGCTGCCGTCAGGCAAGGCGCTACGATTGCTAATGGTGACGGAGAGATCGTGGCGGGCATCACCATGATGCTGATAGGCGAGAATTCACGGACTGTGGTCCAACGAGTCAAAGAACGAATCTCCGAGGTAAAAAAGACGCTGCCGAAAGGGGTTGAGATTGTTCCGTTTTATGACCGTACCGAACTTGTCGATCGCACCATTCGCACAGTTGCCGCGAATCTTATCGAAGGCGCGATTCTGGTCATCATTGTCTTGATACTGCTCCTGGGAAACTGGCGCGCAAGTTTGCTGGTAGCGACGATCATCCCGCTATCCATGCTCTTTGCAGCGATCCTGATGCGCCTCTTCGGCGTATCCGGAAATCTGATGAGTCTCGGCGCACTTGATTTCGGACTGATAGTGGACGGCGCAGTAGTGATGGTCGAAAACGCTGTCAGGCGACGTGCGGAAGCGCAGCACGAAGGTTCACACGAACGACCCGATCGTACAATCCTGGAAGCCTCTCTGGAGGTGGGTCGTCCCGTAGTCTTCGCCGTTGCGATCATTATGATCGTATATCTGCCAATCCTTAGCCTCCAGGGCATCGAAGGAAAGATGTTCAAACCGATGGCGCTGACGGTAGTCTTTGCGCTATTGGGTTCTCTCATTCTCTCGCTTACGTACATCCCGGCGGCCATGACCTACATCTTGCGTGGGCATGTCAGCGAAAAAGAAAGCTTGATCATTCGGTACGCGAAACGGTGGTACCACCCGGCGTTGGGTTTCACGATGCGGTATCGCGCGCCCGCTGTTGCGCTCGCCACCGCGTTCGTATTCATCAGCGCCGGCATCTTTGCTCTGCTCGGCTCGGAGTTTATTCCCAGGCTTGATGAAGGCTCCATTGCCATTGAATCGCGACTCTTGCCCAGCGTCTCCCTCACGCAATCGATCCAATCCTACTCAGCAGCTGAGCGCGTGCTTAAAGCATTTCCCGAAGTTACGAGAGTAGTGACAAAGATCGGTCGCGCTGAAGTTGCTACAGATCCGATGGGGGTCGACTCGGCGGATATTTTTGTTGATCTCAAGCCTCCTTCGGAGTGGACGACCGCGCGTAGCAGAGAGGATTTGTACGGTCAGATGGCGGAGGCGCTGGAGCGCAGCGTGCCGGAAGGGGCATTCAGTTTCTCGCAGCCCATTGAGATGCGCATGGCGGAACTAATCGCCGGGGTGCGTTCGGATATCGCGATCAAAGTGTTCGGCGATGATCTTGATAAGCTCCGAGAAAGGGCTGAGCAAATCGCGAAGGTCGTGGCCCGTGTACCAGGCGCGGCAGATGTAAAAGTGGAGCAGGTTTCCGGTTTGCCCCAGCTTCAGGTCAAGCCGGATCGCGCAGCCATTGCACGCTATGGCATCAACATCGAAGACGTGAACGGTGTTGTTGAAGCGATAGTCGCAGGCGAGGAAGCCGGTCAGGTCTATGAGGGCGAAAAGCGATTCGATCTCGTCGTGCGTCTTGGCGCGGAGTCAAGTAGTGATGTGCAAGCGATTCGCAACTTGATCATTCCTGCTGCTAATGGCGCCCGTGTACCGCTGTCGCAACTGGCGGACATCTCCGTCACTGAAGCGCCGGCCCAGGTCTCGCGCGACGATGCAAGGCGTCGGATTGCTGTCGAGTTGAACGTGCGCGGACGCGATATCGGGAGTTTCGTGAGTGAAGCTCAGAAAGAGATCGAGAAACAAGTTCAATTACCTGCCGGGTACTACACGAAGTGGGGCGGACAGTTCGAGAATCTTCAGCGTGCATCGGCTCGACTTCTGATCGTCGTGCCGCTGGCGCTTTTCCTGATCTTCATTCTCCTCTTTACGACATTCGGCTCAGTCAAGCAAGCACTTGTAATCTACACCGGCGTGCCGTTCTCGGTGGTTGGCGGCATCTTTGCACTCGCCTTACGCGGAATGCCGTTCTCGATCTCGGCGGGTGTCGGCTTCATAGCCTTGTTTGGCGTTGCGGTCCTCAATGGCGTCGTCATGGTCAGTTACATCAACCGTCTCCGTGATGAAGGTCACTCGGTCGCCGATGCAGTGAGAGAAGGAGCGGAAACCCGCTTGCGCCCGGTATTGATGACCGCACTCGTCGCCAGTCTCGGATTCATTCCGATGGCAATTGCCACTTCTGCAGGCGCGGAAGTGCAGCGCCCGCTCGCGACGGTAGTTATTGGCGGATTGATTACCTCAACTGTTCTCACATTGCTCATTCTGCCGACCCTCTACGGTTGGTTTGAGCGCGAGCGAATCGAATAGGAGTGAGAGATGAAGATCATTACCGCATTTATACGACCGCCTATGCTCGGGAAGGTCACAAACGCACTGGAAGAAATCGACAGTTTTCCGGGTTTGACGGTGACAGAGGTGCGCGGTTTCGGACGCCGAAACATTGCTGCTGAAGAGGACATCCCGCTGGAAGAGTTCATTGAAAAAGTTCGCCTTGAGATCGTAGCACGCGACGAGATGGTCAAGCAGATTGTCGATACCGTCGTGCAGGTTGCGCATACCGGGAACCACGGTGATGGTAAGGTTTTCGTCTGGCGTGTGGAGCGGGCCGTGCGCGTTCGGACCGGCGAGACCGACGAGGATGCTATTTGAGATGAGTGGTGAAATCTGCAACGGAAGACTAGTCCATGAACAACGTCGAACGGTGGAAGCAAAGGGCAAGGGGTCTTAAAAAGGAGACCTATGTGCTGTACCTCGCAGTCCGCGATCCGAGAATGCCTTGGTACGCCAAGCTTCTGGCAATATGCGTGGTCGGGTATGCCTTCAGTCCAATAGATCTGATACCTGACTTCGTTCCCGTCTTAGGTTACCTGGATGATCTGGTGCTGGTACCGCTGGGAATTGCTCTAGTGCTGAAAATGATTCCCAAAGAGGTGATGGCTGAGTGCCGCGAGAAGGCCCAAGCCGTCATGGCCCAAGGGAAACCGACGAACTGGGTCGCTGCCGGCGTCATCATCGCAGTCTGGTTTTTGCTGGCAGCGCTCTTCGTCGTGCTCGTCATACGAATCGTTACTGCGAAAGCAATGAGCGTGTAAACGAGTACCAGTGGCCTCACAGCTATGGCCCACTGGGGAGCGAAGCGTGAACGTGGCAGGCAATGTTGCCAATCTGATCAGTAGAAATGATCCGAGAGCAATAATCGGAATTCCTATTGTTGTATTTGTGCTCGGCTACCTAATTCGACACCGAATGAGAGAACTATTTCGTTGAAATCGGCTCCTCAGACTTCACGGAACCAGTTATAGCCAGATGACCTTCTAACAGACGAGGTCTGAATTTCAACGTTCTCAGACAGAATGTGAGGTTTTCTTTGGATTGCGGATATTCTGCGGCCGTCTCTTGTGAGCCCGAGGCTTTCTGTTCACCTTACTCAAAGCGCTCCTGGCAATTTCATTGAAGAAGGTAACGAGCGCTATAACTGCCAAAGAGCAAATCAGAAATCCTTGCCACCCAAAAGGCGCATCACCGTGTAATAGAAGGGCTACCAAGTTCACGATTGAACTCCAAAATGAAACGGAAACACGCCACGCCTTCAGGGGTACACGAGAAAAGCGGCCTCAACTCCGTAATCGATCTGGTCCCAAACGAACTGGTCTAATAGAACCTCAGCGTATACGTCACTCTTAAACCGCGACCCATCTCTGGAGCGAACTCTTTAATAAAGGACAAATGGTTGCGATAGAGCGTGTCTCCCAGGTTGAGAGCGTTGAATGAAATTATGTGAGCCGCATGCTGAGTTGGGATCAAATATGAACCCGAAATCCCAAAAACTCCGTAGCCTGCCGTTCGCGTCTCGGTTGGAAACAGTCGGTTCTGGTCTTTGGCCATCACGAATTCCGGATTCACCAGAAGATTCTTGAATCTAAATTCCAGTCCGGCCCTGCCTCGAAGGGGCGGAATCCTTGGTAGTGGTGAGTTATCCGCAGTCAGTTCGGCATTAACGTAATCCACTCCCAGGTTCAGCCAGATTGCTGGATGCAATGCGACATCCGCTTTTGCTTCTGTGCCAACAAACCGACTGGTCTCTTGATCGTACTCGGCAACCGTTAGGCCATCTTCAATCTCACCAGTCGGCGCAAGAAAGATGAAGTTGTTGATGTGATAGTAGAAACCGTTTGCCTCAAATCGGAGACGCTTTGATGAATGTCTCAGACCGAAGTCCAACCCGTTGCCGAGTTCGCGCTGCAGGTTTGGATCACCTATTTCAAAGGCAAGGTTACCAGGATGCGGTCCGAGGTTGTACAACTCTTCGAGAGCGGGCGCTCTATAAGATAGCGAGTAGTTGGCAACAAACGAGCCGTTTTCCCCAGTGCGAATTCGGATACCTGCCGCGCCCGAAAAGCCCGTAAAGTTTCTGTCGGGAAGAACCCCGCGCTCTTCTGTAGGTTCGGGCCGATATCGATTTGTTTCGACGCGGCCGCCGAACTGCAATCCCACTCGCTCAAAGTCCAGGGTCTCAAGACCAAATACAGCAAACGCATTTTGCTTCGTCGGTGGTGCGAGCGCTTCTTCACCCGACGCTTCGAAATCACGGTGCAGTCCCCAAAAGCCGAAGCGGCCAGTAATATTTCCTCGCTTCTTTTGGTCGAAGACTCCCTGATATAGATATGTGTTGTTCTTGAAAGCTGTGTTTATCTCGTCCGTGAGAGAATTTATCTCAGCGTGCTTGTAGTTATTGTATTGGAAAGAGAATGTTCCAGCGTCTATGAACGATCCAGTATCGCGAAAACCGCCCTTGAATTCGAAACTATGCCGGCGTGGATTTAAATTGACGATTTCGGGATCTTCTTCGTCTGGATCGAACGGGATTCCATAGCGACGCTTGTCGAAGGTGTAATTGAAACTGAAGAATCCTTTCGTAGGATAGTAGCCAACACCCGCTGCAAAGTTTCCTTCCCGCGAGAACGAATTGTGAACGTCGCCGATCGGTGTGTTGTAATCCCCGATTCGCTGACCGCCACCATTACCCCAAAACAGCCACTTGTCCGTGCCGTATTCTATTCCCGCGCTGCCACCGCCTTGACCACCATTAGTACCACCAACCCCGGTCACATAACCATTCACGCCTTTATGAGCTGAGTCGTGACCCGAAATCGTGTTGACCACTCCACCGATCGCACTGCTGCCATAAAGAAGAGTAGCCGGACCTTTCACTATTTCGATCCGATCGGTCGTCAACACATTCACCGGCTCAGCGTGATCGCCGGATTCAAAGCCGAGTCCGCCGATTCTGTTTCCGTCTTGGAGAACAAGAACTCGGTCGCCGTCAAAGCCACGAATGACAGGTCGGGCGGTACCCGGTCCGAAACTGCGTTTCGAGATCCCTAACTCACCATCGAGTGCTTCACCCAGTGAGACCGGACTCTTTTTTGCCAGATCAATCGAGCCAATGACCTCGACTGATTGAATCGAACTTGAGACCGCTTGCTCAGTGCCTGTGGCGGTGATGGTGACCTGCTCGGTGACGCCGGTCAGTTCAATGTGAAAATCCAGCGTGGTATCGCCAGTAACGCTTACGGTTTGAAGTGAGTCTGGAACCCGATCGAGATGAGCGACAACGTCGTATCGGCCCGGCGGCACATTCTGAAACTCATATTTGCCGTTCTCATCGGTATCGATGGTGCGCTTCAGCTGAAGAATGGTCACAAGGACATTATGAATGGGTTTGCCACTATCGCTGAGAGTTACCGTGCCTCTCAGGGTAGCTTTCGATTGACTCAACACGGGAACGACATATAACGATAGAAACGCAACCAAAAATAAAATTCTCCCCATATGGCTGAGCAAACTACTTCGCTTTGAGTGACTCATCAGTTCTTGACCCTCTCTGGATCTATTTAAGTTGCTTGGACTAGCGGGGAAACCACACAAAAACGTCGAGCATGTTAGACCAGCAACTGCGTATGAACACTGAATACTTAATGGACTGTTAATCTCGGCAGATAGATGGTTGCGAGAAGCAGATGAGTGGTTGGAAGTATGAGCTTGTGCCGATAACTAAAAGCCTTAGTGTGATAGAGACACGCTTCGAAACCGAGGACTCGCTTAGCTGTTAACCCAAATCCCGACCAGCATGGCGTGATACCATTGGATAAATCAAATTCATTCGGTTTTGACTGTTATGTCTCTATTGAAGGTCAGAAACTTATCTGTTGAACTCGAACAGCAAAGCATAATTCAGAGGCTCAGCTTCGAGCTCGAAGCGGGTGAGATATTAAGTATTCTTGGCCCAAATGGTGCAGGCAAGACATTGCTCTTGAAGGCCTTATTGAATCTCATTCCTTACTCTGGTGAGATTGTTTGGGCTGAGGATCTAAGACTGGGTTATGTCCCGCAGAAAATCGACGCAGATCGACATCTCCCACTTACGTATCGAGATCTCTTCATTTCCAAGTGTCGGATTGCGAAGGTTGCCGTCACCGAGATAGAGAGAATTGCTCGTAGTGTGGGCCTTACGAACGAGATGTTGAAGACCCCAGTAGGCCACCTTTCGGGTGGGCAATTTCAACGAGGACTGATTGGATTCGCACTAATCGGCAAGCCGAACGTGCTTCTGTTGGATGAACCCACAGCAAGCCTCGATGAGCCCGGCGAGGAACACATTTACGAACTCATCCATCGTTTGCAGGATCAATACAACCTGGCAGTCATCACCGTCTCGCATGATCTTAGTTTTGTCTATCGCCATGCGACAAAGGTCTTATGCTTGAACCGCCACATTCTATGCATGGGAACGCCGCAGGAAGCTCTGACTGCGAAAGTTCTCGAACAACTCTATGGACCGTCGTATAGTTATTACTCGCATGATCATGTTGGCACCTCTGGAGATCGCAAGTGACAGCCGCAACATCATTTTCGATCATTGTCGCGCTTCTCACCGCAGTTGCGGCGGGCCTTGTCGGCAGTTTCGCACTAATGAAACGAATGAGTTTGGCTGGTGATGTGATCTCTCACATTGCGCTACCCGGTCTTGGTCTGGCCCTTCTCCTGCACTTCAATCCTTTATTCGGCGCAGCGGCAACGCTTTTTCTCGGCACATTACTCATTTGGCGTTTGCAAAGCGGTGGCACACTGACAACTGATGTAGCCATTGGGGTGATCTTCACGGCGGCACTGGCAGTTGGCACTTTATTGACTCCAAGTGAAGACCTGATCGAGGCGTTGTTTGGCGGGTTTCAGAGTTTGACGCTCATATCCTTTTCGCTGGCCGTATTGGCAGTAATTGCGATAATGAGTTTTCTCTACCTATCTCGCCATCAGCTAGTGCTTTCAATGTTTTCGCCGGAACTAGCTGCGGCAACAGGTGTCAATGTATCCCGGCTCA
Organism: Pyrinomonadaceae bacterium; assembly: GCA_036507195.1. Classification (GTDB taxonomy): domain Bacteria; phylum Acidobacteriota; class Blastocatellia; order Pyrinomonadales; family Pyrinomonadaceae; genus PSRF01. The sequence goes on from DASXQM010000357.1 coordinate 20,300, forward strand.
ATCTTTACTATCTTCTTGTCTTCAGCTTAACGGTTCTTCTGGGTCTAAGGTTTCTCGGAGCTCTTCTGGTCGGCGCTCTCATCATTATTCCCGCGGCCGCGGGGCGCCAGCTCACTCATACGTTGACGAGGTTTCTGATTGCGTCATCTACCGTAAGCCTGGTTTCGGTGTTAATCGGGTTCGCGATTAATCACTTCTATTCTCAACTCAAGATTGGCTCGGTGACTCTCAATCTGTCATTAGGCCCCGCAATCATCTCGGTCGCAACGCTACTGTTTCTGCTTAGTTTTCTGAAAAGAAAAATCTAATCCTCGGAAGCCCCGCCGGTTAGCTAATCTGACAAGGAGAAGGCTGGTCATGGTCCAGACTGATTGGAAATACCTTTCAGTGCTGCTCGCCGGTCCGCCTCTCGTTCGGTGTCTGTGAGGTTCGACTTATATCCGTAAATCGCAGTTTCCCAGTCTCCATACATCGGATTCGGCACCACGATAAAGCGAGAGCCGAACTCAGATCGCTCTCGATCAACCTGTGCCTTCCGATCTTCAATCGATTTGCCGGCAAAATCGTCGCTGAAATCGTTCAAATTATCGCCTGCGAGTAAGACGATGCGATAATTCGATGCTACCATCTGTCGCCGCGACTCCTTGCTGGCGGTTGCGCCCTGCTCTCGAATCATGACTGTCTCTTCAGTTACTCCAGGGAAACGCAGCTTCTTCAGATTGGTGATTGTCCCGGCCTTCTCCGGCTGGTGCCGATTGGTAATGTACAAAACGTGAACTCTGCGACGTGAGGCGTAAGTAAGAAACTCAACAGCGCCAGGCACGACGCCGGCTTCCGCCCGGTCACACCATGCCCGCCATGCCTCTGATGTATAGGCAATTCGCCTCAGGACCAGTTCAGCCTGGAATCGGCTATTGTCCAACACAGTCTCATCGACATCGACGATGATTGCTGGAGGTTTGGCTGAACGACGAGCCTGCCGATTTGCCAGCGCTTGATCAAGTCGCAGCTTTGCCAGACTGAACGTCTGATATGCAAGCGCACGATATTCAGCCGACGATTGGGTCCATAAGATCGCCCCTGTCTGATATTCATTGTCTATACCAGCTTGGCGGCCCATCGCCTGCGTTTGAGCCTGGGCCGGAAAATCACTCGCCAGCAGAAGTACGCAAATCAAAACGGAATGACTGACAATTACTCGCCTCGAAAGCCACATGGGCATATACCTCGAACTCCAGAATTGTGAGCAGTGGCACTCATTCTACATCGATTGCAAATCTCATTGCGTTCGCATGAGGGGAAGGTAAACTTCCCGCGGGACAAGTCATTCCTCGTTTTTGGCCGCTCATCTGGTTGACTCAGCCACTGATTAGAAATATATCCCTTTGTCCTTAAGACAGGCACTAAAGTAGTTAATGTGTTGCAATAGCAAATGGCGGGTCTTACATTTAAGAGGCGTCAAGCAGCCTAGGCACAGCTCGCGCGCTACCCCAAGATTTATGAGTGGATTAAATATAGCCAGCCTGATCAATTTATTGGGATACACGGTTGGGATTGCGCTCTACGCCATGCTTCTGTTCATGGTACTGAAGCATCCCACGCAATCAACTACTGCGGATGCGCTGCCTCATACAACCTTCTACGCGGGTTGGGCCAGCAGTGGGCTTCTGCTGGTTACCGCAGTGCTTGGCTTGCTTTGGAATATCGGCGCACTGGCAATCTACGGACTCAAAGGCATCGGTTACTCAACCAGCTATCCAATCGTTTCCGCAATTTCATTCACCGCTCTCGGATTCTTACCAGCTGTCGTTGTTCATTCCGTCCTGCGCGGCCGTAAGGCGAGTAGCCAACAAATATCAAAGCTGATAGCAATTGCCGCCTATTCCCTCAGTGGAGTTGCGGGGGCGTTTCAACTCTACGAGGCGGTTGGTTTGGGGATCAGTCCCTCGCTATGGGCGTTGCGGCTTCTAACCTTTGGTTATGTTGCTCTACTCGTCGTCCTGTTTATTTCTACACACAGGCAGGAAGGTTGGAAGAAGGCGATCTGGGCCAGCGCCCTTGCCGTGTTCGCGGTCTCTGCATTGCACCTAAGTCATCATAGTGGTGGAAACACTGACAGCTGGTATGTCGAACTGACGGGACATCATGCTTCGTTGCCGCTCGTGCTGGCGATTCTCTACGAAGACTATCGTTTTGCCTTTGCTGATATATTTTTGAAACGTGCGTTCGCCTTTTTCATTCTGGTCGCCCTTGCCTGCACACTTTACATCGCAGTTGCTTCTCCGATTCTGATAGCGCGCAGCCCAGGTTCCCAATTCGATCCGCGCTCGGTCGCCATCCTGCTCGGACTCTGGGTAGTCACCGCATTGCTCTACCCTTGGTTAAGTCGCGGAGTTGGTCGATTCGTAGATCGCGTCATCCTGCAGAGAATGGACTATGGCAAGTTACGAGGCGAGGTGGCCCAGATTCTGGTAAAACACGAAACACCTGATGAGATTTTGGATGAACTATGCAAAGTGCTTGAGCCAGCGGTTTCCGCGCATCAAGTTCAGTGGAGTGAAATTGACTCTGACGAAAACTCAACTGCCGCCATCTCGATTGAAGAGAGCAACGTCATCGATAAGCCAGTGGGCCTCGCTGAGCAATACTCGCCAGTGAGATATTCACGGACCGACGTTGACGTATTGGAAGGTAGTTACGTTTCGTTGCTTGAAGGTTCAGGCAGTAAAGGAGCCTTGGTCTTTGTACCAACGGCTGAACCTCCATACTACAAATTAGAAATCGGCGTTCTTGGGGGTGGGCGTCGCTTGTTGTCGGATGACATCGCGATGCTTGAAGCAGTCGCAGTAATGACTGCCCGACGCATCGACGCGCTACGCGTGACACACGAAAGGTGTGAGCAAGACCTACGTGAGCAGGAAATCAACAAGTTGGCCACAGAGGCGCAATTGCGGGCTCTGCGAGCGCAGGTCAATCCGCATTTTCTGTTTAACGCCCTAACAACTATCGGATATCTGGTGCAGACGGCTCCGGATCGTGCACTCGAGACGTTAATGAAACTCACGAGCCTGTTGCGATCTGTCCTACGAACTGACAATGAGTTCGTGACACTCGATCAGGAGTTGCAACTAATCGCTGCTTATCTCGACATTGAAAGAGCGCGCTTTGAGGAACGATTGAGAGTATCGATTGATGTTCCTGAAGATGTACTCTCAGTGCGCATTCCGTCGCTGCTGCTCCAACCGTTGGTTGAAAATGCGATCAAGCATGGAATCACACCTTCGCGGTTTGGCGGCGAGGTTTGCATTCGAGCGCGTCTCGAAAGCACATCTGATAATGAGAGTCCGATGGGCGACATGTTGAACATAACGGTTAGCGACTCTGGGATGGGCGCGAGCGAAATTGATCTGGCGCGTGGGCGTCGCCGTGGTCTGGGCTTGAGTAACATCGAAGAACGTTTGCGTTGGTTTGCCGGGCAGGAAGCTTCCTTGCGAATCAACAGCACAGTCGGCACGGGAACGGTAGTTGAGGTTAGGTTACCGATGTCAGCGGCCACATCTAAGGGATCTGTGGGCTCTCTGCGGAGCGCTAGGGAGAGGCGCGGGGCATGAGTGCGAAAATACGAGTGATGATTGCGGATGATGAGCGACCGGCACGTTTGTTTTTGGCTGCCATGTTGCGAGGCTTTGAAGATGTCGAGATTGTTGGCGAAGCTACGAATGGCAGCGAAGCAGTAGAGGTCATCGAACGGGAGAAGCCTGATCTCGCACTTCTCGATTTGCAAATGCCAGAAGTGGACGGTCTCGGCGTAGTCCGCTTACTACGAAAGGACGCGACGCCGCTGGTCGCATTCGTTACTGCTTACGACGAGTACGCTGTGCGCGCCTTCGAGGTAAACGCAGTTGATTACTTACTCAAACCCGTCGAGAAAGCTCGTCTCCGGCAAACCTTGAATCGTGCCCATGAACGACTTGAGCAGGCTGATTTTCGCTCTAATGAAGTATCTCACCTGCGCGCGGCCGCAGCCGATTACGAAACAGCCATACGATCAAATTTTCTTGAACGCATCCCCGTGCGTGAGCGGAACGAGATCATTTTGCTTCCCGTGCAAAACATCGCTTCGGTCGTAGCAGATGGCGAGTTACTTCACATAACGACCGCAACCAACGAACACTATTCAATCAACTATCGCTTGAAGGAACTCGAAACGAGGCTCAACCCAGCAAA
>DASXQM010000358.1:0-8741 GCA_036507195.1 Pyrinomonadaceae bacterium
CCGGGCTTACGGCTTTTGACGTCAATATTCTTACTTTCAGGGGCACGTATCAGTTCACGCGTGCCACCTTCGCGCGGGCTATCATCGACTACAATACCCTTAGCTCACGGCTGCGCGCGCAAGTTCTAGCGGGGTGGACGCCAAGTCCGGGCACGTCGTTCTATGTTGGCTACAACGACGATCTGAACTTCAACGAGTCACATCCATTTACGCGAGAGATCGTGCCCGGCTTTCGACGGAACAGCAGAACGTACTTCATCAAGATGTCTTACCTCTTCCGCAAGAGTTTCGGAGGCTAACCTCGCTAGCACCCCAGCGGCCAGTTTCGGGGATTAGCTTTATAAATTCTGCGATGAACGCCGGCTTTGCACAAAAACTAAATCGACTAGTCCGTCGGAGCGGACGACTTACAATAGCTGGAGCGTTCACTGCAGCTTTGCCTCAAAAGTCATAGGCCATGTCAGGTTCAGCTTTGGCGCCTCACATCCGACGGCAAAGCCGAAGCCACACCAACGGGGACTTTTAGGGCAAAGCAGTTCACACTGCTGGGATGAGGGCCAGGCAAATACAGTCCGTGAACTGCGCTCCCAGGTTGGGAAGCTGGCTTGCCCTCGCCATTGGCCAAAACTCAAAGCACTGCTACCGCGGAAGTTGTTGCTTGGGTTAAGATTGTTGACACCTGAAACATGTTGGAAACTGCATCTCGCTACGTTCGCCCGTCGACGTCCTTCCGGTTTATTGTCGGATTGTTGTTTTGTATGCTGGCACTTTCTGCTGCAGCATGCAAAAGCGATTACCAGGGCTCAACGCGACAAAACCAGACCGGTAATAGCAAGGCGGCACGGCAGGTTAAGACTGCGCGCGTCGAAGAAACACCTTTCGGCGAGACCGTGACCGCAAATGGAACGCTCGCTGCCTTCGATCAATCGACCGCCGGCGTAAAGGTGGCCGGGCGACTCAGCTCCATTTCGGTTGACCTTGGCAGCGTGGTTCGGCGCGGACAAATCATTGCGCACATAGAACCCAACGATTACAAGCTGCGCGTGCAACAGTCGGAGGCGGCGTTGAGTCAGGCGCGAGCGCGGCTAGGTCTTTCACCGGACGGCACTGACGACAAGGTCAGCGCGGAGCAGACCGGCACGGTCAGGCAAGCCAAAGCACAGCTGGAAGAAGCGCGTCTCAATCGTGAACGCGCTGTACGCCTGGTGGAGCAAGGTGTGGTTGCGAGAGCTGACTTCGATGCAGCGAATGCATCTTTCAAAGTTGCGCAAAGCCGTTATCAGGACGCGCTTGAAGAGATCAGGAACCGCCAGGCTCTCCTGGCCCAACGCCGCTCCGAGCTCGCACTGGCGCGACAGCAGCTTGCCGATACCGCGGTCTCTGCGCCGCTGGACGGTATCGTGCAGCAGAAGCGTGCCAGCGTTGGTGAGTATCTCGCGGCAGGTGCGCCGGTAGTGGACATCGTGCGGATGAATCCTCTTCGTTTGCGGGCTGAGGTGCCTGAGCGCGACGCCGGCACCGTTCGCTTTGGGCAGAACGTGCGCGTCAGCGTCGAGGGTGATGGCAAGGTTTACCTGGGCCAAATCAAGCGCTTAAGTCCGACGATAACTCAACAGAATCGCATGCTGATGGTTGAAGCCGACGTGCAAAACGACGGCAACCTGCGTCCCGGTTCATTTGCCAAGGCGGAGATTGTTACTAACGACGCGAAAATGGCTGTAACCGTGCCAAACAACGCCATCGTGACTTTCGCCGGAATCGAAAAAGTCATTGTCGTGCAAAACGGCAAGGCCCTGGAGAAGCCAATTACGACGGGAAGGCGAAGTGGAGACTGGACAGAGATCATCGCCGGCGTAAATGTCGGTGACCAGGTAATTGTCGATCCCGGCAACTTGCAATCGGGGATGGCGGTGGAAGTGGTGCAGTAGTTTCGAGTTTCGCGTTTCGCGTTTGCGGCTCTGCCTTTCCGCACGGTAGTTAATTATGTTTGAGGCTATGCCTCGAACATACGGAGGCGCAGCCTCCAAAATCAAGAACGACTAGCCGGAAAGGCAGAGCCTTTCCGCACTGTGCGGCGGCAGAGCCGCAAACGCGGAACGCGGAACGCGGAACTCGGAACTCGGAACTCGGAACTCGAAACTCGGAACTCGGAACTCGAAACTCGGAACTCGAAACCTATTTAATGCAAAAACTAGCCGAAATCTGTATTCGCCGTCCGGTCTTCGCGACAATGATCGTGTTGTCGTTGGTCGTTGTCGGCGCGGCCAGCTTTTTCCGGCTGGGAGTCGATCGCTTTCCTTCCGTTGATCTTCCCACGGTCAGCGTGCGCACGAACCTGCCCGGCGCCTCGCCCCAGGAAGTTGAATCACTCGTCACGCAGCAAATAGAAGAGGTAGTTAACACCGTCGACGGCATCGACGAGTTGCGATCGATCTCGGGGCAGGGAAGTTCATTTGTGATCGCCACTTTTAAGCTCGATCGCAATCTCGAATCCGCCGCCCAGGACGTTCGCGACCGCGTCAACAGTCTGGGCCGTAACTTGCCGGATGACGCAACTCCACCAGTGGTGCAGAAGTTTGATAACGACAGTACTCCCGTGGTGACGATTGCATTGTCGGCGGATCGATCCATCCGGGAGCTGACCGAGCTCGGTGACAAGACCGTGCGCGTTCAACTCGAGCGCGTTAGCGGCGTCGGCGAAGTGCGCGTCGTAGGAGGACTGGAACGCGCCATCAATGTTTGGATCGATGCCGAACGCCTGGCTGCGTATGAAATTCCAGTTACCACTGTCCGCGACGCGCTCACAAGGCAGAATGCAGACGTCCCTGGCGGCAATGTTAATACCGGCCGCGAAGAGCTGGTGCTGCGAACGCTGGGGCGCTACACAGATCCGCGCGGCTTTGAGGACCTGGTAATTGCCAACGTGAATGGCTCGCCTATCCGCTTGCGAGATGTCGGCCATGTGGAAGATGGAACGAAAGAACAACGATCGCTCGCGCGGCTCAATGGCGTGCCCACGGTAACGCTCGAGATTCGACGACAGTCGGGCGCAAACACGATCGACGTCATCAACGGCATCAAAAGAGAGCTGCCGCGGCTCAGCAACCAACTGCCTGCGGATGTGAAGATGGAGGTCATTCGCGACCAGTCGCGCTATATCGAAGCGGCCTTGCACGAAATCCAAAAACACCTGCTGCTGGGCAGCATTCTGGCTAGCCTGGTAGTGCTTCTTTTTATGCGCTCGTGGCGTTCGACGCTGATTGCGGCGGTGGCGATACCGTGTTCGTTGATCTCCACCTTCGGAATGATGCGCGCGCTGGACTTCACGCTCAACAGCGTCACGATGCTGGCGCTGGTGTTAATGGTTGGGGTGGTAATCGACGACGCCATCGTAGTACTGGAAAATATTTTCCGCTTCATCGAAGAGAAGCGAATTGAGCCAAAGGAAGCTGCCAGAGAAGCGACGAAGGACATCGGCCTGGCGGTATTGGCAACTACGCTTTCCCTGGTTGTTATTTTTCTTCCTGTCTCCTTTATGTCGTCTATCTCCGGCCGTTTTCTGTATCAATTCGGGATCACCGCGGCCGTGGCCATCCTGGTTAGTTTGCTTGTCTCGTTTACGTTAACTCCGATGATGAGTTCGCGGTTGATTCGTGTGGACGACTCTGACGCCGGCAAAGGCGGGCACCATTCCCCGGGTTCGAGAAGTGGGTTTTATAAACGGATAGACAAGGTCTATACCTTGATGCTCGCCTTTGCGATGCGGCATCGGCTGGCAGTCTCGCTATTGGCGCTGGCTGTTGTGTTTTCCAGCATTCCACTCTACCGAGCGGTGAAGCAGGAATTCATACCAACGAATGTCGACGAAGCGGAATTCGAGGTCAACATCAATGGCCCTGAAGGAACAAACCTGGCGGTGATGAACGAGACAATACAGGCCATGGAAAAGGACATACTATCGACGCCTGGCGTGCGCCTTGTGTTGTCCAATGCAGGGGGAGGGTTTATGGGCGGGGTAAATCAGGGAGGCGCCTATGTTCGCATCGCGCCTCATGAAGAGCGCATCTTTTCCCTGGGCCGGCTCTGGACGGAGACAAAGAACGGCAACCCGTTAAAGGCTTTCAAGGGAAACTATTCGCAGCAGGACGTGATGCTGGAGGTGCGGCGCCGGCTGCAGAAGTATTCGCCTATGAGGGTCGGTGTGCGCAACGCACCGTCCTTCAATTTTGGCGCCGGCGGCCGCTTCGACATTGATTTCAACTTGCGTGGTCCCGATATCGTCGTGCTTGCGGGCTATGCAGACGAGCTGGTGAAGCGTTCCCAGACGCTCGGGGGAATTGTGGACGCTGACACGTCGCTCAAACTCAACAAGCCGGAGTTGCGGGTGGAGATCGATCGAGCGCGCGCAGCGGACCTGGGCGTTGATAGTACGGATGTTGCTACGGCGCTCAGACTGATGGTCGGAGGCGAAGATCGGGCCTCCCGCTACCGCGATGAATCAATCAACGAGGACTACGACGTTCAACTTCGCCTCAACGAAAAGGATCGGAGCGATGTCGCCACCATACAGAGGCTCTACGTCCCCTCCTCTCGTGGTGGACTTGTGCGCCTCGATAACTTGGTGAAGATCAGCCGCGATACGAGTCCCTCGCGGATTGACCGTCTTAACCGGGAACGGCTGGTTTCAGTCCGTGCTTCCGTGGCCCCAGGGTTTGCCCTTGCTGATCGCATTGAGGCCCTGCGTGGCGCAGTGGCCCAGATGAATTTCCCTGCTGCCTATAGCACTACCGTCTCTGGCCGAGCCCGAGAGCTGGAAAGAACTTTTACCGAATTCATCTGGGCGTTCATTCTCTCGATCATTTTCATGTACATGATCCTCGCCTCACAATTCGAAAGCACCATACATCCCGTGACGATTCTCTTGAGCTTGCCGCTTTCAATTCCTTTTGCTTTGCTCTCGCTCTGGGTGACCGGCGACACGCTCAATCTTTATTCAGCGCTCGGCATACTCGTGCTGTTTGGCGTTGTAAAGAAAAACTCAATCCTCCAGATCGATCACATGAACAGCCTGCGCGCGCGCGGCATCGAGCGCAACGAAGCGATCATGCAGGGGAACCGAGACCGGCTGCGTCCAATACTGATGACGACACTGGCGCTCATCGCGGGCATGTTGCCTTTGGCTCTGGGTACCGGCCCGGGCGCTGAGGAGAGACGTTCAATCGCAGTAGTGGTCATTGGCGGACAAATGCTTTCGTTGTTGCTGACCTTGATAGCCACGCCGGTTGTGTACTCCTTGCTCGACGACCTGCGCCATACTGCACGCTGGCGAAAGTTCGCGACCGCGACATCTGGTCTTCGCGAAAGATTGAGGAGATCGCGGCGGCACTCCAGGGATGTGCCGGTCAAGGGGACGGCGGAGACGCGTGTGCACGATGACGAACCCGAGCGTGCTACTTTTGTCGCTGGTGGGGATTGAGATCTGAAGAACCCACTCACTGCCGTGGGCGTGATCTCTGAGTTTTGACAACGGTACTATGCCCCCGGGTTTTCGGGGGCGCACCCCATTCCCTTTTTCTTGTATGTTCGTCGTCCGATGTCTATACTCTGAAGTGCAGAAATTGGTCATCGACAAGACCAACCCTAATCAAACCGGCGGTTCATGCACGAGCCGCTCGCCCTTGCAAGTTCTCTCCCTTAAAAATTCATCGATTCGTCTTACCGGTCCCAATAATGAGATTTTGACAACTTAATTTCTTTGAACGTGGTAGAGAACGATTTCTGTTTTCTATTCCTCGCGTGGAGCTAACGAATTGACGGCATCTCCCGACTTCAACCCCGACGTGCCTAACGCCCCGCTGGCCCCGGATACAGTTTTACAAGAACGTTACCGCATTGTCCGGCAGCTGGGACGTGGTGGTATGGGTGCGGTTTATGAAGCCGTAGACCAGCGACTCGGAAAAACTGTAGCGCTCAAGGAGACACTTTCGTCCGAACCCTCGATGCGAAAGCAATTCGAGCGTGAAGCGCGTTTGCTCGCCGGCATGCAGCATCCCGCGTTGCCGCAAGTAAGCGATCATTTTGTGGAAGGCAGCCGTGCTTTCCTGGTGATGCAGTTCATCGGTGGCATCGATCTAGCGCGGATCATTTCTCAGCAGCCTGGACCATTTCCTCGAGATCAAGTGATTGTCTGGGCCGACCAGTTGCTGGATGCCCTGATTTATCTGCACTCGCGCGACCGTCAGGTAATCCATCGAGATATCAAGCCACATAATTTGAAACTCACCGCGACGGGCCAGATCGCGCTACTCGACTTTGGTCTGGCAAGAGCACAACCGTCAGACCCATCCGTGACGGCATCCCAGGCCTTCTTCGGCTACACACGGCATTACGCGCCCCTCGAACAGATTCAGGATCAGCACACGGATCCCCGCAGCGACATCTACGCTTTGGGCGCCACACTCTATCATCTGCTGACTGGAATTAAACCACCCGACGCCATGGTTCGCGCAGCGGCTGTCGTAAACTCCGGTGCGGATCCGCTTCTGCCCGCTAACAAGATTCATGAAGCAGTTGGACCGCAGATCGCGGCCATTCTGGCCAAAGCAATGGCGCAGAAGCCGGAAGACCGCTACGTGGATGCCAATGAGTTTCGCGAAGCGCTCCTGCGCATGGGCCCGACGAAAGAGGCAGGCGCCGATGTCCAACGCAAGGATTCAGGTAACGGTCGGGTCCCAGCCGCCGGGGGCACTGTTCACATCAACGATCTTAGATCAATGCGGGCTCCTGAATCTGCTGTTGTAAACCTGGCATTGGTGGCATCAGCGAGGCAATTTGGTCCCGCGGGTGTGACGGCAGTCCTCGGGATTGTGCTTACCTTAGCTGGTGGCATTCTTTACGGCTCGCAACTATGGTTTCCGTCGGTTGATGGCGTAAGTAGGGCGACGACGGCAAATGCTGCCGCTATTCTGCGCCAGGCGGCACGCAAAGCTGAGCGGCCTCGCACAACGGACAACATTGGACCTGCTCCGGCAAAGACGAGGAGCGCCGCAGATGCAAAAGCTGACCAGCAGCCGGGTGAAAAAAGAAATGTAGTTGATGCGCTAAAGTCTCAACCTGAAAGGAACCCGGTGGTGGTTCTGAAGCCTCAGGCTGTTTCTGGCCGCGGAGTGGACTCGCTCGGTGGTAGCCCGCGCAAGAACCTGCGCCGTCCGGGAGCGCCCAGCATACGCCTTCCGAATCCCGAGTTTCGAGATAATGCTCCGGCGCCTTCTCCTGATTCGCGCCTTCGCATCTTCGGTTCGTTAAAGTAAGCGAGTTGGCGTGGCCGTATCAGAACCGCGAGCGGTAGCGATCGGCCAAAGATTCAATCTGAGAATTGTCGCTTGCCATAAACCACCAGTCCCCCCGTGGGCTCGGGCCGCGCGCAGTTGAGATTTACGCTGAAAGCTTTGGCTAATTTAAGCCCAGGCCGGGGTCCCCGCGCGGGCAGCCCACGCGGGGTGGGAGCGTTTGCTTTGAAACCCTGGGTAAAAAAGAGGCACGTTTATTTCGTCGCAACTCTGAAGGAGTTGCGACGGGATTGCGATTCGGCGGACGGTGACGCAACCCTTTCAGGGTTGCGTCTTCAAAAAACATTCGGATGCGTTTTCCCGAAATTAGCGAACGCGAACGCTTTCAGCGTTAGGGTTTTACGGGTTGGAATTAGCGAACGCTTTCAGCTTTAGGGCTCTCGCCACGCCTTTTTCGAATATCGCCAGCCGGTGGCGGACCATTCAAACGTCGAGGACACGCTTCGCGCGCTTTAGACACCCATTAATTTCAGTATCAGGTTGCGCTTCAAAAGTTGAGTATTGGGCCGGTCGCTACCACCACCCACGCGGGCTGCCCGCGCGGGGCCCCCGCGACCCCTCGCGGTTGCTGATACAGTGAAACACTTTTTGTGCAAAGCCGCGCACCACGCACCGGTCCAACGATTTGGCGGCAGTCCCGGGTTTGTCACGAGCGTCGCATGAGTCTGAGTAAGCGCCAAGCCCAAACACAGAGAGCCATCGCGGCAATAGTGATGACAATGAAAAAAGGGTCCTTCGCCAAGCCGGGACCTTCCTCGATGGCCCGCCAGATGTGCGCCACCACGATTAGACCAAACATCACGCCAGTGGTCATGAGATAAGCCTTCATAGAGTCTCCTTCCAGCTTGAAACGGTGCCTCCGAGCATACCCATCCGCCTAATGCGACCGGAACCCACCCGCTACCCGAGGCTGTGTCAAAACTCAGAAATCCCACCCACGGAAGTGGGTGGATTGTTCAAGTCCGGCCTACCAGACGCAGCGCGGATTCTTTGGGAATCCCACCCACGGCAGTGGGTGGGATTCAAAAACTCGGTCACCGCTGTTTGTAGCCCGGACTTGAACCATCCACCCACTTCCGTGGGTGGGATTTCTGAGTTTTCACACAGCCTCTACCGCGAGGTGGTACTGATGTTATGAAGCAAGCGCCTCCCACCATGAGTGCTAAACTCACGGCCAGTCGCTCATTCGACATGAGACTGAAAGGAGGCGCTATGGACCCAATATATATCGGCGTTGACTTTCATGCACGACAACAAACGATCTGTTATTTGAAAACTGAAACTGGCGAACTGGTCATTACGGAGCTGAAGCACCAGGATAAAGAGGGAGTACGTGCTTTCTATCGACAGTTCCAAGAGCCGGTGATCGTTGGCTTAGAAGCCAGCGGTTAC
>DASXQM010000359.1:0-13788 GCA_036507195.1 Pyrinomonadaceae bacterium
CGGTGACCAGACCGGCGCCAACCCGATGTTGGCGGCGCTGGCGGACAATGGCGGCCCGACCCACACGATGGCGCTTTCGACCGGCAGCCCCGCGATCGACGCGGGCGTGGCGGCTGGCGCCTCATTTGATCAGCGAGGCCTGCCGCGCACGTTCGACGACCCTGGCGTCGTCAATGCTGCGACCAGCGACGGCACCGACATCGGCGCCTTTGAACTCCAACCTACCTGCAGCCTCTCCTGTCCAACCGACATCAGCGTGCCGAATGACACTGATCAGTGCGGCGCGGTTGTGAATTACACTGCTCCTTCCGGGACAGGCTGCGGCACAGTCACGTGTGACCACCCTTCGGGATCTTTCTTCCCGGTGGGGAACACGACGGTCACCTGCACTAGCTCGGCTGGTCCGGCTTGCAGCTTCAAAGTCACCGTAAACGACACGCAGGGTCCGACGATTACGACCAATGGTCAGACCATCACGTTGTGGCCTCCTGATCACAAGTACGCGACCGTCAAGGTAACCGATCTGGTTGCGAGCGCCGGGGATAATTGTGATCCCGGTGCAGGCATCGGCAGCGTGAGGATCGCAAAGGTCACGAGTGACGAGGCGAACAACAGCGGAGGAGACGGCAATACAACCAATGACATCGTGATCGCGCCGGACTGCAAGTCTGTGCAACTGCGATCTGAGCGGTCCAACAACGGGAATGGACGTGTTTATACGATCACCTTCAAGGTAACCGATGCTTCGGGCAATGTGGGCACGGCAACCGCCTGGGTCACTGTGCCCAAGTCGCAGAATGGCGCGTCAGTGATTGATGACGGGCCGCATTACACAGTCTTGAGCGGTTGTCCTTAGGAATTTGCCCGGCAACCCCGCGAAGTGCTTGTCCTTGACCGCCGCCAAATTCTGCCAGTGCTCCTCACACATTGAAGAATTCGCAATTCATCCTGCTTGCGCGGCGACAGAGAAGATTGTAGCGCTCGCGCGATGCGTCGCCGGCCTGAATTGGGAATTCTGGATCAAAGCTGCGGCTAGAGCGGATAGAGTTCGGGGCGGCGGTCGGCCAGGAAATGGCGGCGCGCCGGGCATCGTTGCAGCAACGAATAATCCAAATCGGAGTAAAGAATAAAGTCGCGACCTGCGGGCGCGCGTGCCAGGATCTGACCCGTCGGGTCACTCACAAAAGACTCGCCTGCACTAATTGACGTCGCGCACCTACTCCCGCCCCAAGTTTGGAAGAGCACTCGCAACCCTTCGACGCGATGTAAACTCAGCCGCGCAGACGTTCAAGCAGCTGCTCTGCCGCTTCGATCAGCGGCTCACCTTCCGCCGCCGGCAGCACGCCCGATTCAATCAGCGCCTGCACTTCATGGATGAATGCTTGAAGTTGGTTGATTGCTGCCGCGGTGTTGCCGCGATCGACCTGACGCAAAGCGGCGTGCAGCTTGGCCAGCAGCGAATTCCCCTGCCCACCGTTAAGAATGCCCTCGGCGACCAGCGCCTCCACCTGATCGGCCAGAGCCCCGAAATCGTCGTGAATCGACGTGAGCTCAAAGACATAAGCTGCGCCCGAGTCGGTGCCGGCGGCGTCGGCCAGAACCGCTCCAGTCGACAACTGCGAATGATCCATCGCGACGGAAAATCCGAAGACGTCATTAAAGGCGGCGTCCGACGCCGCAAGCTTCTGCTGCTCGATCCAGACGATCCCCTCGCGCTCGAACAGGTAGACTGCGCCCGGCCCGAATCCAAATTGAGCCGCCCCGACGGCCAGGCGATTCCCATGCAGTGCTACAGAGGCGCCGAAGCGGTCGCCGGCGGCGGTATCGGAGCCGGCCAGCTTTGCCTTGAGCAACCAGACGGCACCGTCGCGCTGAAAAACGTAAGCTGCGCCCGCCGCCGAGTTCTCTTCCGCCGAACCGACCGCTATCGTGTCGCTCTGAATGTCTACCCGCCGGCCAAATTGAGCGCCCGCTCCGGCAGTGGGCGTGAGTTTTGCGCGCTCGATCCACGCGCCTCCGACGTTTTCGAACACGTAAGCGGCGCCGGCGAACGAGCTGTCCCCGTTGGCGCCTACGACAATCCAGTTTCCATCGACGGCCACGGATACTCCAAACCGGTCGCCGGTGTTGGGATCGGACGCGTAGAGCTTTGTTTGCTGAATCCATGTGTCGCCGCTGCGCCGGAAGACATATGCACTTCCCGAAATGTTGCCAAAGACGTTGTCACCCCAGGCGCCCACGACGAGCGTGTCCCGATCGAGTGCGACCGAAATGCCGAACAGATGAAACGGTTTTGGGTCCGACGGGACGACAGTCGCCTGTAGCGACCAGGTATCATCATTGGCTTGGTCAGGCGTTCCCTGCTGGTTGCGCTGGTAGACATAAACGGCTCCAGCGTTCATCCCGGCGGCGGTATCGCGTGCGGTTGCCCCGATGGCAATCAGATCGCCATCCATGGCGACGCCGCTGCCGTAGGCGTCGGATGGTTGAGGGCTCAGCGGCGCCAGCTTGACCTGCTGCACCCAGGTACCTTCGTTCCTTGTAAATACGTAGGCAACGCCCGCTCCTCCGGGCTTGAAGTCCTGCGTCGCCGATGCGACGAGTGTTCGGCCATGAATCGCGATGCCCCAGCCGAAACGATCCTGCGCAGCCGCATCGGCCGGAACAATCTTGGCCGTCTGGACGGCAGCGTACGCGACGACGCTTAACAAAAGGAGGAAAACGGCGTAGTAAAAGACACGCGTGGCAAAAACAGTGCGGTTCAAAGGCATTCTTTACTCCAAAGTGGTTAGCGGAATCCGATATTTTACTGCATTGCCGGACCATTAGGCAAAAGCGGCTAACCGAGCGGGAGGGGTAGCTGCCTAAGCCTGTCACCACTGCGCCGACTAAATATAGCTGCCTAAGCCTGTCACCACTGCGCCGACTAAATGCCGGTCAGGTTTGGATTCTCCCATGCCGTTGTGCTGTTTTGCTCGATGAGGTTGGTCGACAGTTACTCGGGCACGCCGTCACTTCCTCTCAAACTGGAGCCCGGTCAGTCATTCATATCCCGTTCCGGTTGATATTCACGGATCCGGCCGAGCTGCACAATCCGCAGCTTGCCGGCGATGTCGTCTTTGGCCAGGCCCTCGACCAAGGTATTGTAGAGAATCTCGCCGATTAGGGCACGGACTGAATTGGCTTTTCGGGTAAGCTATTCGAGAAGTGGCTTGCCCCGACAAAGGAGCCAATGAGCCATGGGAAAAACGCGTCGCAAGTTTTCACTCGAGTTCAAGCAGCAAGTTCTGGCGAAAATCTCCAGCGGGCAAAAAAGTCTCAGCCAGGCGGCCCGCGAGTATCAGGTCAAGAAGCGACTTCATTCCGCGCTCGGCTATCGACCGCCCGCGGAGTTCGAGTCGCTGTTTTTGGCAGGTGTCCAACTTAACGGTGCCAATTCGCCTGTTCTCTATTTATAGATTTTATCTACAACCGACGGGGCGTACTCCAATTGGGAGTCACGATCTTGGTTGAGTTGTTGTTCAAGCGAACTTTTGCCCCCGACGTTCGTGCTTCTACATCCATGCTTAGTCTGACATCATCGGTCATTCATCGGCGTTGTATACACAGGCTCATGCAAATCCTTTTTTGTGTCCACAAAATACTTTGTCAACTGCCTGTCGCCGTTTGGATATCTGAAATAAACAAAGAAGTAGTATTGGGCCCCCAGCTCAGCACCGGTATCGCTCCCTGGCAGTGTGATAAATGGAGGGTCATATCCCAGGGCCGCCGCCACTGACACTCGATCGACAATATGGATCGCCAGTTGTTTAGGGATTGGAAACAGCTTGTCGTAATAGCGGACAATCTCCTTTGTCGCATCGATGGGCAGCGCCTCCACATTTCTGACGGATAACGCCATCGATCGGGCCGCTTGGTCACATGTTACGTGGGGATACCTGAGACTAATTCTCCAAGCGCAAAACGTCACTTCAGCGTCATGAATAACGCGGTGAAGTACATTCTCGCCGCGTAGGACGGTCCAATTCGTATTACTAGTTCGGTCGTCAACGATGAGCTGATTAGAGCCGATTTTAAAAAGTTGAATAACCGGCGAGTGCTCAAAACGACGGCCGCTTCGCTGACGAGTAATTATTGTGGGTTCGAGAAATTGCTCATAAAGGCGCCGATTGGCCGTAGCTAGCACATGGATCTCGGCAGAGGCCGGCGAATCGTCAAGGACGCGTACGGCGAGGCCACGAAGATCAGCAGCAGTCACATCAGTGGTTGGCAACAGGAGCACGGCGCCTTGGATCTCCTGCTCCGGACTGGTACAGATTCGCGCGGGGCGGTCGCCGCGCCGCGCACCGGTACCGAGAAGTAGGACGAAAGTAAGAAGCCAGCCAACGTGTCTGCGCATAACAGTCGCTCGTTCCATTGCTCCTCAAGGTTTGGTCTGGTCCTTCTCTTTGCAACCGCCAGCTATAAAATTCTTTATGACGAAAATACCATGACGAAAATACCATGACTCTCACCATCGCTTGCCTTTTATTCTATGTTAGCGGACGTTTGCCGGCAGTCCGGTTACGTTTAGCCATGGCTGTGCAAGGACTGCGATACTTTTTTCGTGGTTTTTTGGCCTAGGGCAGTTATGTGATGCGTGCACCCAGTTCGAGGTCCTGCAAAAACTCAACCTGTGCTGCGATGCTTTCGCGTTCGATTGCGTGGCTTGCCCCGGAGTGGTTGACTCCAACTTCCTGATAGAAAAGCTGATTGGCTGCTTTGCACACCGCCAGCGCAACCTCTACGATTCCCCTGATTCTGTGCTCAGGCCGGCTGAAGGGCCGTCTTTCGGCGGAACAAAGCCAGGACAATCCCACCAAAGAGGCAACCCACCGCCAGGGTATATGCGATCCAAAGGGTAAGCTGGGGCACAAGCCCGATAATCAGCCATCTGGCGAACACGCTCATCTGAGGGAAGTTAGGCGGCGCTACGTCGTAATGCGTGCCCCAGTTGCCAAACATCGCCACCAGCATCACGAGGGCCACTGGAATCCGAGCGGCCAGGCCGTAGGCGAAAAGCACCTTGCCCAGCGCCGGCGAGCCGGCATAGGCGATAATGGCGGAAACAACGGAGGCGACGATGAAGAGGACGAGCGACTTCAAGGACGGCGAGTTCGGGTCGAGTCCCAGAATGCGCATGCCTCCGAAACCGATGACGAAGAAGGCCGCAAGGCCCGCTACCGCGCACAGAACTGTCTTTCCGGCCTTGAGGGGTGCGGTTCCGGGCTGTGATAACTTCAGTGCGAAGTAAATTCCAAATATCGGCACGAGCCACGCGATGCCGACTATGGCGCCTCCACCTCCAGCTTCGCGATTGAAAAAGGTGGGTGACCAGTTCCGTAGCTCCCCGATGAGCCGCAGAAGAGTTACCCCGAGGGTGATGAGAGCCGGGACGCGAACGAGTCGAATGAGGGAATTCATAATTGCTCCTTTGGGACCCACATCATACAACTTCTTGACCACAACCGGAGAAGGTTTACCGGCGTACTGACGTTGTTCATTCGGAATGGTGAAGCCGAAAGGACGAAGTCTTAAGGTGAGCCCTACCGTTGGATTTCACGGCTTCGTTGCTAATCGGGGCGGGCAGATTTGAACTGCCGACCCCCTGCGCCCAAGGCAGATTCCGGCCTGACGGCGAAATCCACTATTTTCAACTACTTAGTTTTCAAGCTTTTAGCATATTCCTGTTGAAGTCTGTTGAGAATTATTGAGCTTGGAGGCTTTCAGCAGCTACAATTTCATCTACAGTGATTTGGGGTGAACCCCTCCTCGCTTTGAACAATCTAAAAACCACCCACCGCGATAACCGAAAATGCACCCAACCCGGGGATATTGATTCTTTCATCCAGCTTGAACGAAGTTAGTCCTGATTCGAAAAGAAGCTTTCAGATAAATAACTACCAGCAGTGGGGCCAGTGGGAAAGTGGGAAGGCGCGCTGTTTGCGGCTTTCCACTTTCCCATAGGCCTTTTCTTTCTTTTTTTGGCGCTTTTTTTCTTTCTTTAAGTCCATAAGCGATTTTCACAGCACAAATTCTCTTTTTAAATGCCCCGTAGCGGTCCCTGGTAAAAAGTAACATTTTTCCAAGAGAAATCCTCCTACTTCGGAGTGGTTTAGGCGTGGTCAGAAAAGGTCGAGGGAAAAAGGTGAACTGGTGTCGAAGGTAAACCGGGCCGTCCTGAGCGTGCTAAGAAATGATCTCTATTCTGACCAGCTGTCCTAGCGTCCGGCGGGCCGGTGGTGCCAATAACGCGCCAGGTGTACCAACGCGGTGCTTGAGCGGCCGGGCAGGCAAGAGAACGGGGCACCCCGCATGGCGATCCTCAGTCCCTCCCGCTAAGGTTCTTCATGGCATGGCAAAATCCGATCTTCACTGGTGTTTGGAAATGGGCACCCAGGGTGTTCCAGAATCTCGCTGGAAAATTACAATCCAATCCTTGCCTCCGTTCTGCGTTTGTAGGATCTTGAATCCATTTTTGTTTTTGTCTAACGATTCCTCGCTGACCAAAAGCCAACCCAGGTTTGCGTCAACAAAGAATATATTCAGCCATGACGGACGATCGCGATATTGAACATTCCAACTTGCGCCACCATCACTAGTCGCCAGCAACACACTCTCATACATTCCATTTGGCCGCTGTCCGAGCCCGGCAATCCAACCGTGGATGGAATCGACAAAAACTACCCTCTGGAAGTGGTCCTGCTCGCCTAAGTTTTGAGTATCTGAAGTACCGTCTGCCCGAACATGCAGAATCGTTCCATGAGGGCCCACCGCCCAGCACTCATTCCCATTTACGACACTAAAATCCGTTAAGGATCCACTCTCCACCTTTGCTATCTTTTCCCAGCTCCTGCCGCCGTCGTACGTGACAAGGACAGACTTTGAACCAAGTAACCATCCTCTATGCTGATCCACAGAATTGAGATTAAAATAAACATCAGGTTCGTCAGAATCTAAACGCCAGAGGACCTCCCAACGCTTACCACCGTCAATGGTTCGGAGAACATAGCGTGGGCCAGAACCAAACCTGCCCTTTAGTTCCTTTAATGCCAGTACCCATACCACGTCGCGTGTCACCGAAGTCACTTTGCGATATGTAACCGTCCCTTCGGCCGCAGGGTCCAGACTCTCAATCGGCACGCGAACCTCGCTCCATGAAAGTCCACCGTCCAAGGTCTTTAGCATCCTTGAAGATGAAACCACCCAGCCATTACGTGCATCAAGAAAGCTCATTAGGTCGACCTTGTCAGAACGAATTCGGGATGCACCAATACCCGAACGGGTGATCTCTTGCTTAGACCACGTGTGACCACCGTTCTCGGTCCTTAACAAGCCCTCATCTCCGCAAATCCAACCCACACTGGAGTTTACGAAGAGAATCTCTGATATCGGTACAAATGAAAACGTTGTTGCCCGGCTGTCAATGAACATAAATGCGCACGTGGCCACTACACCCAGACAACCCAGAAAAAAACGTGCGGGACCAATCATTTCTCTCACCTCCTACTACTGTGCACCATTCCGAAAGTGGAGAAAATGATGCCCTGACTACCTTGATTGTTGTTCATTCTTTCCTCCAGCAATCTGTTACGGGGGTGCGCTGATGGTGGCCGGGAATATGGCTTTTGCCAAAGTATGATGCCCATGACCGACCATCAAGGAGCCCTTATTTCTTACACTCATTAGTAATGAACTTTCCAATAGCAGCCGATGCCTCACCCGAAGTCTTGAATTCGCCCAACTTCAGATCCTTGGCAAGGTCTATGTCATCTTTCTTGTAAAAGGCGTGAAGGAATTCATGAAATCTCAATATGTCTCGTCCATCTGGATTGTTAAAGTCCAAGAAAAATTTGAGGCCAAAAACTATCGCTCTCATATTTTCATCCCAAAGTGCGTAGGCCCAAGCAGTTGGACTCTCGTCGAAACGACTACTCAACGTCTTGTCAGCATCGAGGCCTCTATATCCAATGCTGTATCGCGTTTTATCGCCAATCGCTTTTATGTATGCGTAGTAGAACTTAACGTTAGGAACCATATCGGACATCGCTTGCAGATCTGCCGAAAAGAAGTCCTTGCAGCTCTGAGGCAAATCTTCAAGGACCTTTTTCATTTTCTCCTGCTCCCCCTTGTTGATGCCTTCGATCATTGCCTCTAGTATTTTGTCAGGCGAAGGTCCTTGAGCGGCTTGAAGCGCCGTAGTCGTTCCTGGCCCCATCGCGGGCACCGGTGGTTTGGCGACTAATCCACAAAAATAGGCAATTACTACCCATACGGGGTCACCGCCAAATCCGACGTGCCATAGTCCCTTAATGGCAACGCACCCGGCAGGAATCTCCTCTCGACCGTCGGGATCAACCAGATTTACAGGGTCGTTGGATACATATGTGTAGCGATTCAAAGTTTGTGGATTGTAACCTTGGCTACGATTCGGATCGACTGCCAACCACCTCGCCGCTCCATTCCAGTACTGTCTGGCCCCGAAGTAGTCATTGCCGGACTCAGAGTCCCGTTCTTTGCTGGTTAGCTTGAATTTCGTTGTTGACCCAGTCTCGGACCAAATCTCTCCATATGGATAAAGATCGAGTCGCCCGCTCACAAATCCTGATGAATTCGTGATCACGCGAGGATCGCCGCGATGATCGCTGCTCTTGTAGAGCATCGTGCCGTTGTCCCACTCGATGACACCGGCAGGTGTGCCGACAAGGATCTTTGTCCAGGCTCCGTTTACATGTTCAGCAAGGCCAAAGAAGTACTTGGTTGTTGTCCCGCCTGAAGTCTTTTGGACTCTTCCACCAAAAGCATCATAGCCGTAGGTGCTCGCGCCGCCGTTAATCGAGAGAACCCGGTTTTCTGCGTCGTAGCTGTAGCTGTTCCGGCCATCGGTCTGGACATTTCCAGTCAGATCATGGCCCCACCCATTGACGCGATTGGTTGTGATGTTCACCGAAAGTGAATTTGTTGGCGGTGAACCCTTTGTGGAAATCTGCTCCGTCCGGTTGCCATAGCGGTCATAAGTCCACGACAAACCCCATGCAGGGCCAGCCGTTTGCGCCGTGGTCAGTCGGTTTAAGGAATCATAGGTGTAAGAAACTGTATTGTTGGCGTCCAGATTATCCGTAACGCTGATGATGCGGCCGTTATTGGCGGTACCGGCGTTGTAGTTGTAAGTCTTATTCAGATAATCGCCGCCGGGGCCGTAAACTCGCAGATTGGAAAGCTGCAGCCCAGAATTGTAGGTACGCGTGTTGTTCACACCATTGCCATAGGCCACCAGCGTCGGCTGGCCGGCGGCGTTGCGATCGACATTGCTGACAATGCTGCCGGTAAAACTCGAAGAGATGTTTTCTAAATTGCCTACTCCGTCATAGTTGTTGCTGGTCGTCCAGCCATTCGGGTACGTGGTTGTAAGGACCTGTCCTGCTAAATTATACGACCATTGAGCCGAATAGTTGGAACTGTTGATGTTCCTGGTTTCTACCGTGACCCTGCCCATGCTGTCGTAGGACTTCGTTCCGCTGTGGGTGCCGGAGGTCCAGGTGGCTAGGCGTCCGATCCCGTTTGCAGGTGCGTTGTCGTAGGTAAGGGTCACCGGAGGCGTTACACCGCCGTCGTTGAGGTACGTTTTTCCTGTCAGTCGATTCAGCCGGTCGTAGGTGAGATTTGTGACCCAGCCGCGGGCATCCGTCCTTGAAGTCATGTTCCCGTTATCATCGTAGGAATAACTGGTGGTTCCATTTTCCGGATGGAGGTCGGACAGTAGTCGCCCCAGCGTGTCGTGGTTGAAAGTGCGCGTCTGCGCGCCTTGTGTGATGAGCAGTTTGTTCTGTCCTACAGTGGGGAGATAATTATACGTTGTCTCTTGGGTCAATTGCCCGGCACTGTCCGGCTCGACGATTTTCCAGATTCTTCCGATAACATCGTTGTGGTAACGGCGACTCTTGCCCGCTGGGTCGGTAACCGTCGTGGTGGAGTTGGCCGTATCATATGAATAAGCGACGTGATTGGTTGTGGCTGTCCCATCGGGCGGGATGACCTTGGTGAGCCTTCCGAGCGCATCATACCGCCTTTCACTCCAGTACACCGTCTCGCCAAGCCGGTAGGGATTACTGACTTTCGCCACCTTACCACTGCAGTCACAGATCGAGTAAACCGTATCCACGTAGATGTCGCCGCCAGGATCCGTCGTTTTCTTTTGCTTTTCCCGCCCAATCCCATCCAGGTAGGTGGTTGTGCTGGATTCCTGTGTAGCCGTGATGGCTTGGAATACCGTCGTGGAGAAGTTGTTCAGTGTTAGGTCGTAGGTAAAGCGCTTGTAACCGCCATCCGGGAAGTCGACGCGTGTCAGGCGGTTCAGGGCGTTGTCATAAGTGTTGGTCCTCGTTTTCGAATTGGCGTCGGTGACTGTCTTGACTAGGCCAGTATTGGGCCAGTAATCAGTCGTTACCGTGTGATTTTCCGGATTAGTAACAACGGTCGGGTAGGCATAGTGAAAAGCAGCACTAAAGGTGATGTTGGTTTCGTTGTTGCGGGCGTCCCGTGTTTTGATCACATTGCCGACAGTATCCCACCAGTTCAGAATCTTGAGTGCCCGTCCTGGTGGCGGGTCAGCAAGCCATTTGTTCACGGTGGTTGCGTTGCCGCGGGACGTGAAACTCAGGCCGTACTGAACCGAATCATGACCCGCGACGGCGCCTCGATCGGTGAGGTGGCCGGCTTCATCAAAGGAAAAGTACGTTCTCGATACCAGCGTCGGCGGCGACAAAGCGTTGTCCAGATCATAGACTCTTTCCTCACTGACCCGGGTCACGTAGCGCTGAAAGGGCAAATAATCTCTTTCGGTTCTTCGCGCTCGAAAACCAAGCGCTGCTGCAGGCGCCCTGATTTCCTCGCTTAGCAGGTTGCCCGATCCATCAAAAACCAGGATAGTGTCGCTGAGTACGGTCGAAGTTCCGGCCAGGGACCGTATGTTTGTGGCACGGTAGTTCTCGCTTCCAAAATCTGTCCAGGTAGTTTGAATTGTTGTCAGCACTGTTTCGGCCGAGTCGTGGCGGGTGTGACTGGTCTCAAGGCCTCTGTTGTCGGTCGTAAAATTTGAAGTTTGGTACGCGCCGTCCGGTTCGATAGCTTTGGCCCACCGGCTCGCCGGCGGGTTGGTGCATGCGGCATCCTGGTAGCAATGCGAGTGCTGATACGTGGTTGTAATTTCCCCCAAGCCATTGTTGGCATTCAGGATTTTTGCGGACAGCTTGGCGTCCAGTTTGACATTGCTGCCGGTGTAGTTGTAACGCGTGTAACCTCCCGTTGGGTACGTAACCTGATTAAGCAGGAGCGTTGGCAGATTGGGAGCTGGAGCGTGATAGGTAAAGGCCCAGAATTTCCCGTCCGGAAGATTGATCCTGCGCAGCAGGTAGACATTGACCCATGTGGAGTCCTGGTATCCGTAATAGCCAAAGTTAACATTTACAACGTCGTACTCGAAAGTCCACGTAAGCGTCCCTGAGTTGCTGGGCAGGCTCATTTGTAAGGGGGTGATGTACTGATCGCAACTTCCAATCGGCGGATCCGTCGAATAGGTAAAGGTGACGGTGCGGCCCATGTTGTCAACTATCGAGTTGGTGCGCTTTCGCGGAGAGCAACCGGAAACGTTTGTCCAATTGTAGGTGATGTAATTTCCATTGGAATCGCCTTTCCTTGTTACGCCGCTTTGGGCAAAGTCGTACCACGTGCCATCCTTGGACCGCATCACATGATTATCAAAATCGAACTGCAAATCGGTTGAGTGCCGGCTGTAGCCGAAACCTTTCGGACCCGGAGGCACCGGCGTGCCCTGAAAATAGAGCTGCGTTCCATTCTCTAAAACCACGTCGGCCTTCCACGTGCAGGTAGACTCATCGCACACAGCATACTCAGTCACGTAGGCAGGATGAATGTTGTTCATCCAACGACCGATTATGTTTCCGGAGTGATTCCATTCTGCCGTGTTGCCCCACTCGTTGTAGGAGAAACTGAATTGCCTAGAATCATACGTCAGGGAAATATTAACGTTCTGACCGGCGCGGCCTTTCAAAGAGTGCAATGGCAAGCTGGCGTTGAGATTGCCGTTATAGAGGTTGATTGCCTCACTCAGGCCTCCTTTGTAACTATAGATCGGCTCGACACCTGTAGAATCCGTGGAGTTGACCTGGCCTTGTCCGTTCACAGCCAAGAATGAGAGGAGTGAAACCGCAATTGCTACTGATTTCCTGATGAATGATGAAAATTTCACTTGAACCTCCTCAGCCGCTCAAATTACCTGGAGAAGTCAAAAAAGCCTGCGGGTATCAAAACATTTTTGGTGGCAGCTGATACCTGCAACGAAAGGGCCTGGCTTGGACCAAAGAATCCGATGACCGTGTTGGGCTGCAGGAAGGGGGCGGTCACACTTTGCTCATATCCAAATACGTAAGTCCTGCTGGCCGACGCCTCGCTCTCGACAAATGTTAGACTGGTTATACGTCTGGACGAATCAAGCCAGAAGGTTACTGTCGTTTTTCGTTGCAAAGGGCTCGGTTGGAAACCGGGCGGCACGCCTTCGACAAAGCGAATACCCTGAGAGTTGTCAGAGCCAGTAACCAGTTTGCGAGAATAAACTCGGTCATTCTTGAACCTAATCAACGCTGCAATCGGAACGAAGTTGAGACCAGCCTCGGAAATTCGGGCCCGAGTAGGCGGATCCATTTTCCCGGCCCTGATGGATTGAGATGCGGAATCACGCCTGATGATCGTTGTTTGCTCGGCGGGATTGGCTACCTCAAGGCGCGAGTAAGTCTTTTCTAAGGTCAGGGTAAACGCGTGGGACGGCTGATTTCGGTAGCTGATCTGTCCCAGTAGCTGAAAATTCCCCGCATCGGCTACTGAGCCATACCTTGCCAACACCTCTGCGATGACCTCGTCGACAGTGGTTGCGGCGCCCTGTGAACCGGGCTTCGCCGCATTTGTATATAGGTGGGAAATCAGAAAAACCAAGGCAAGCAATAACCGTGACATAACGCTCCTCTCGCTATTACGCGGACCGATCCTAAGAAGCCGGCAAAGCCAAAATGTCGATCTCTTCTCTCTTCGCCACAGGATCGGCGAATAGAGAATGTCGCGCGGGCTGATTACGATCCAAAAACCTTCGAGAGAAGGAATTCCTAAGGGCTTCCCTTCTCAACTTTCAACAAGTTTCGAAGTACGTGAAATTTTGGCCGCCGATCTGGCCGCGGGAGAGTTCTAGCAGGAGAGTGTGGATAAGAAAACCCAGATCCGGTGTCAAAGACAGCTTAGCGAGGAAGCTGTACTTGTCAATGGCTCGCATTCAGAATTTCCGTCAGAAATTCGGCAAATGCATTTGCTGGGGCAAAGGGAACGCCAGTGGACCGTGTGGAGGCACTGGTGCTTGTGTTGCGGCGAGTTCAGCCTCGACATCGGTCCCACCATGGTGTTCTTACGTCGGCGCAGCCAGGCGCCCAGACCACCTGCGCTTTCGGCAGCTGCGCTATTCGGCTTGACACCCCAGCTTCTGGGGGCATATCTGATTGAAGGGCTTGAACATTCGCTCTGATGGATTCTTCAAGATCCAACTGCACCCCGCTGAAATGTAGATAATTTTGTAGATGTAATTCCCTCCAGTTTCAACAAGGGGAGCGTTGCCGACTGCTGCAAACCCTTGCAAACATTGGTCGGGGCGGGCAGATTTGAACTGCCGACCCCCTGCGCCCAAGGCAG
>DASXQM010000360.1:0-18461 GCA_036507195.1 Pyrinomonadaceae bacterium
GCTACCCGCTCCTGGTTCTGTATTTGTTTAGCGCTGCGGCTCGCTTCCTGCTGAAGATAAAACCGCGTAGGCAAAAACTCTGGCATCGTGGGTCGACGAATACGGAACGGGGAGCAGTAGCGACCTGGTCCGTGACCATTAAAAATGAGCTTATTGTTACTGGACCCGGTCGCTACCGCTCCTGGTTCTGTATTTGTGCGGCGCTCCAGCTCGCTTCTCGCTAACACTATCTGTGCTGGCAGTTGTGCATCAAACCGCTTCAGGTTCTGATGAAGCTGCGCTGGTCTCACACTTTCGACGCTGCAAGCAATTCTTCGTAGACCTCCCCCGCACGCTTGCGCGCTGGTTCAAAGCCATCGGACGTATCTATCAGATAGTCGGCAAACTTCATTTTCTCTTCCTGTGACATTTGAGCGCCGATTCGCTTTTCCGCTTCCTCGCGACTTAGATTGTTTCGCGCCATCACGCGCTCGAGCTGAACGTCAGGGCGACAATGTACGACGATTACTTTATCAAAACGTTTGTAACCGCTTGATTCGATCATTAGGGCCGCATCGACAATTGCGATTCCGTCTGGATCTATCGCTTCCAGCTCGCGCAGACGCTCGTCCTGTTTAGCAATGATGTAGGGATGCAATATCGAATTCAACTCTGCTCGTTTATCGGAGTCTGTGAAGACGACCGCTCCCAGTTTTGGACGATCAAGACTACCATCGTCGCGAATCATTCCTGTTCCAAAGGCCGCCACAACATCGCGCAATGCGGGTGAACCGGGCGTAACAACCTCGCGCGCTGTTTCGTCCGCGTCCAAAACGCGGCAGCCAAGGTCAGCCAGTACGCCCGAAACGAATGACTTCCCTACCCCAATCGATCCTGTTAAGCCAACACGCAGCATTAATCAGCGGTGCTTACGGGTTCTTGCTGTTGTATTCGGCAATGAAAGCCTGTGTGATATCCATGGCCGGATTCAGGGTTAAGACGGCCGGTTCCAGCTTGCTGATATCGAGGATCATTGTTAGCCCGTGCTGAAACGCATACTGGTCCAGCCCTTTGCCTATCTCGGTTGAAATCGGCCGCACAAGTTCATTGTAGCGCTTCTCAAAGTCAGCATCTGCCTGCTCCTTCTTATATTTTAATTCACGTTGCAGACGCTCGCCTTCTTCGCGCTTGGTCTGAATGGTCTGCGGTGCCACAACAGAATTACCACTGAGCTTGCTAATCTCGTCAGCTATTGCCTTGATGCGACTTTGAAGATTGTTGAGCTCTGCCGTTATCGGCTGAAATTCGCGCTGGACGGTCTTGACCGCGTTGAGGTAGCGCGTGATACCCACTTTCTCTTCGCCGAACATCCTTGTATCAACCAGCGCGATCTTCGTAAGAGGCACGGCCGCATTGGCCCTTGGTGCGGGTTGCGCTGCGGCTGGTTTCGCGGATGATGCCCCCGCTGCTCCAGGGCGAGTCTGAGCCGGGACGGAAATAGACGCGATGGCCAAAACGAAGAAGACGGCCGTAGTAACAAAATTTCTCTTCATGTTCAGTTTCTCCTTATGTCCGTGAAAGGTGATTCGCTTTTCACTCTTTAGTGATTACTCGAGTCCCCTTCGTTGCCGTGCAGCCTTGACCGTATTTCGCATTAGCATTGCTACCGTTAGCAAACCCACACCGCCGGGCACCGGCGTTCGCTTGCCGGCAACTTCATCAGCCTCCGCGGGATTAACGTCGCCCACTAGCGTGTAGCCGCGTTTCGAGATGATCTCCAACCTCTTCACGGTTTCGGCGCCAAATAAACTCCGCGCCACAGCCTCATCTGCCACCTTGTTCATCCCCACATCGATCACGGTGGCCCCCGGCTTGATGTGTTCCCGTCCAATAAAGCCCGGCCGGCCAATCGCTACCACCAGGATATCTGCTTGCCGCGTAATAGCTGGTAAATCGCGCGTTCGCGAATGGCAAATCGTGACGGTTGCATCCCTCTGCAAAAGCAGCTGCGCCACCGGACGGCCTACGATCTGACTACGACCAACGACACAAGCGTTGACGCCACTGATGAGAATCCCCGAACGATCGAGAAGCTCGATGATGCCCGCCGGCGTAGCTGGCACAAACGTCGGGCGACCCATTGATAACCTTCCGATGGTCAGCGGATGAAACCCATCGACATCCTTTGCCGGATCGATCGCTTCTATAATTCTCGCCTCTTCTATTTCCCCGGGGAGAGGCAACTGCACCAGAATCCCGTCCACTTCAGCGCGCATGTTCAGAGAATTAACGAGATCCAGCAACTCGATCGCGGTAGTAGTAGCAGGGAGTGCATGATGCTCAGAGCGTATTCCTACCTCTTCACACGCGCGAATCTTGTTTCGCACGTACACCGCCGAGGCCGGGTCGTCGCCTACACGAACGGCTGCCAGGCATGGTTTCACTTGATGCTCGGCCACTAAGCGCTCGACATCTCGCGCCACTTCCTGCCTGATTTGATCAGCGATCGTCTTGCCGTCAAGTAGTTCCGCTTTGCGACTGGTTTCCGCCTCGCTATTTTTTGCTGGTTGCATGAATGTGCGTTGAAAAAGCTGTCTTCGTATTTAAGTGAGTTCTCTCAGTGCTAGGTTACACCGAGATTGCTTCAACTCGTTAGCGAGGCTCGGATCAGGTTCGATGGCGGTAGCCGAAAGACTGAAGCAACATCTGATTGAGTCGAACCGCCAACTCTTTGGAGTGCGCTGACCTGTCAGCGCTTTGGCCGGTCGCGACCTGTCGCGGCCAAGGTATGATTGAGTCTATCCCGGCACCCGGCGTCAAGCCGCCTCAGACCAAAGCGGCGACTAATCGCCGCACTCCAAAGCGTTGCCGGTCTCACTTTGATCAGGGCGTCCTTCAGTTTGAGCGTGACGCACCTGCCGATTAGGAAAACTCACCCTGCTGACCGATAATTGTGCTTCTCCTAATCCATAGAGCTGTCTGTGACGAGCTTGAAATCGCATTTCTGAATATAACGAGTGATGTACACCAGGAAAACTCTACCGCTAATCTTGATTGCTTTTTTTGTTCTCATTGTTCTCAACTTTTCAGGCTGTCAAAGTCAACACCGCGAGCGCGTGCGGTCGCCAACCGAGAAAAGCTATGACCTGAAAGGTAAGGTTGTGGTAGTTGAGAAAGACAAGCATTTGCTTACCGTCGCTCACGAAGACATCAAAGATTATATGCCCGGCATGACAATGCCTTTTGCTGTGGGCGAAGAGTCGGCCTGGGTCTTTGAATCTCCGCACGCAGTCGCGCCAGGCGATCAGATTGCTGCGGCGCTGATCGTTGACGGCGCTAAGTCGTGGCTCGAAGACATTGTCATAACCAACGAGAGCTCCGACACAGCAACTACAGCGGCTGGCGAAGTTACGGGGCCAAAGCCTGGCGAGGAAGTACCGGACTATCGTCTCATCAATCAGGATGGTAAAGCCATTCGCGTTCACGACTACAAGGGTAAGGCGCTTCTCTTGACCTTTATCTACACGCGCTGCCAGGACCCCGGCCAGTGCACGCTAATGAGTAGTAACTTCGCTACTATTGACCAGGAACTGCAAAAGCAACCGGAGCTCTACCAGAAGACCCATCTGCTGAGTATCAGCTTTGATTCGGACTACGATACGCCAAAAGTCCTGCGCAGCTACGGGGCTGCGTATACGGGGAAGTATTCGGATGAGAATTTCGCACACTGGGAGTTTGCTTCCGGGAGTGCGGATGAAGTGAAAGGAATCGCGCAATTCTTCGGAATGCGCTATTACCAGGACTCATCTTCAGGAAAGGAGCAGGTCATTCACTCGCTGCGTACCGCCGTGATTGGTCCGGATGGCAAGATCGTTAAGGTCTATCGCGGAAACGAATGGAAGCCGGATGAAATTCTAAAGGATCTGCAAACTGCGGTTGGGAAGACAAATTAGCCGCGGTTAAACGCGAATAACGCGAATCTCAGTAAGAGTGAGAGTGCCTTTTTGTTATTTGATTGATCTGCGTTCGTCTGCGTGAATCCGCGGCTCCTCTTCTTAGGCCACACCCTTAATCTTTTTGATTTCTTCGGTGAGGATCGGAACCGCCTCAAACAAGTCACCAACGATCCCGTAGTCAGCAATATCGAAGATAGGCGCTTCGGGATCTTTGTTTATCGCCACGATGGTTCCTGAGTTTTTCATGCCCACGAGATGCTGGATAGCGCCGGATATGCCAAGCGCAACGTAAAGCTTCGGCGCAACGGTCTGGCCTGACGACCCAATTTGACGATCAATGGGCAACCACTCAGCGTCACAGATGGGGCGCGATGCAGCGAGATCGCCGCCGAGAGCGTCCGCTAGCTTTTCGGCGAGCGCCAGATTGTCTTTACTCTTTATGCCGCGACCAACGGCGACGATGATATCTGCCTTGCTCAAGTCGACGGCTTGTTTTACTTCCTGGAACGGGGCCTCCGGCGTCATGCGAATCTCACCCACGTCGACGGGTATTATCTCTATCGCTGCGGCGCTTCCCTTCGCAGCCTGATCGGGCCGATAAGCTCCTGACTGGAACGTCGCAAAAACCGGCGGCTGGCCATCTGAAACCACATCCGCGTCGAGCTTCCCGAGAAAAATGCGGCGGGTAAACGTGATTGAGCTTTCGTTTACCTGCGCACGAATGCAGTCGCTAATCAGAGACTTTTCAAAGCGCGCAGCGAGCTTGGGCGCGAAGTCGCGGACCAGATAAGTATGCGGCATTACGACCAGCTGCGGATCGAGCTGTCGCACGGCATGTTCCATCGCGAAGGTGTATCCGTCCGGGGTGTATTCAGCCAGCTTGGCGTTGCTGGCGGTTACCACCCTGCCTAGATCGTAGGTCGCAATCTCCTGTGCCAGGGTATTCAGGTCAGATCCAAGAAGAACAGCGCTGACCGGTTGTTGCAGTTGCGAGCCGAGACTCTGCGCCGCGGCAATTGCCTCGAGCGACGTCTTGTTGAGTGCGCCGTTGCGATGCTCTATGAAAACTAAAATACCTTGACTCATTTTGCGAATATCTTCCCCTGAAATCGTCTTCCCCTGAGTTCCCGTTTAGAGAGCGGACTTGTCCGCCTGGTTATCAGGAACGAGGCGGACAAGTCCGCTTTCTAATCGTCTCTTTATGATGATTCTCAACGTTGCTTAAATCACGCGCGCTTCGGTATGTAACTTCTGCGCCAGCTCAACTGCGCCCGCCTTGGCGTCACCATTTCCGAGCAACTGCGTCTGCTTGGTCTTTTGTGGCAAGTAAATCTTCTCGATCCGCTGGTGTGATGGGCGGCTGACGATCTCCGCTGGTGGAGCGACTTCCTTTATCTCTTTCTTCTTGGCCGCCATGATGCCCTTTAAAGTCGCATAACGAATCTGGCTGATACCTGATTGGATGGTCAGCAGCGCAGGCGTGGCCATCGAGTACCACTGATACCAGCCGCTCTCGAGTTCGCGCTTGACGCGCAGTTTCTCGGCCGAAGCATCCACTTCAATAACGATCGTTGCGTGCGGCAGGCCCAACAATTCAGCGAGGATGACTCCAGTCTGTGCGTACCCAAAATCGTCCGACTGCAAACCTGTGAAGACGAGATCAGGTTTCTCTTCGCGAATGGCCTCCGCCAGCACGATGGCCGCAGCATACGGCGACAAGTGCCCGAGATTGTCGCCTACAACATGAATCGCTCGATCGGCGCCGCGCGCAAGCGCGTCTTTGATGACACTCTTCACACGCTGCGGACCCATTGAACAAACCACGACTTCGCCGCCAAGCTTTTCTCTGACGCGCAGTGCTTCTTCCAGCGCATAGCCGTCTGACTCACTGACCTCAAAGGACAAGTCGCCTTCTTCGATCCAGGTGCCTTCCTTATTAATCCGCAGAATCGCATCTTTGTTTGCGACCTGCTTCATCATGACGACAATCTTCATTGTGATTTTTACCCGCCGGTCGTTCCCAGTGGCCTTGGGTCTTGGGCCTTCGGAGTTAGGTTTTTGGTCTTTGGATTTAGGTCTTTGGTTTTTGTTTTCAAATCTGCGATCTCAAATTTCAGATCTCAAATGTCACTAGCAAAGACCAAGAACCAAAGACCAAAAGCCAACCAAACCTATTCATCGTAGCGCTTGAACAACAACGCTGCGTTCGTTCCGCCGAACCCAAAACTATTCGACAGCGCATATTCAACTTCGGCATTTCGTGGTTCGTTCGGCACGTAGTCAAGATCGCAATCCGGATCCGGGTTGAAGTAGTTAATTGTTGGCGGCAGGACCTTTCGATAGAGACTGAGCACGGAAAACACTCCCTCAATGCCGCCGGCAGCGCCGAGCAGGTGACCCGTCATGGACTTGGTCGAACTTACGGCGAGCTTGTAGGCGTGCGCGCCAAAGGTTTGTCTGATGGCGAGAGTTTCAAACTTGTCGTTATAGGGAGTCGAAGTTCCGTGGGCATTGATATAGCCCACCTGCTCCGGCTGGATTCCGGCGTCGCGGATTGTTTTCCGCATCACTCGAATCGCGCCTGAGCCGGTTTCGTCCGGCATAGTCAGATGAAACGCATCGGCCGTCATGCCGTAACCGACGAGCTCCGCGTAAATTCGCGCGCCGCGCCGCTTGGCCAATTCGAGTTCTTCCAGGATCAAAATGCCTGCGCCCTCGCCAATAACAAAACCGTCGCGGTCGCGTTCAAAAGGCCGGGACGCGTGTTGCGGATCATCGTTGCGAGTAGATAGCGCCCGCATCGACGCAAATCCCGCGACGCTCATCGGCGTGATTGCTGACTCAGCCCCGCCACAAATCATTACGTCAGCGTCCCCACGCTGAATAATCTTGAAACTATCTCCGATCGCGTGGGCGCCGGCCGAACAGGCTGTAGCGGTCGCCGAATTAGGACCCTTGGCTCCGTAGCGGATTGAGACCTGGCCCGCGGCCAAATTGACGATGGCAGAAACGATAAAGAAAGGAGAAACCCGGTCAGGCCCTTCATTCAGAAGTTTCGAGTGCTCCCGCTCGATAGCCCAGAAATCGCCGATCCCACTACTAATGTAGGTGCCGGCATTTTCGGCGATGTCATCGGGAAACTTACCCGCCTCGGTAAGCTCAAAGCCGCTGTCTGCCATCGCCTCGGTTGCGGCCGCGATGGCGTAATGAATAAAGGCGCCCATTTTGCGCGCCTCTTTCTTGGCTATGAACTTTAGCGGGTCGAAGTCCTTAACTTCAGCGGCAAACTTGACGGAAAACATTTCCGTGTCAAATTTCTTGATTAAGTCCACGCCGTTGCGACCGCTCATCAGCGCGGCCCACGTAGTCTCAACTGAATTGCCAACCGGTGTTATGAGACCAAGCCCTGTAACAACTACACGTCGTGCCAAGTCAACACTCCTTGTGAAACAGTGATGAGTGAAAGCCAAGCAAGCGATAAGTTGTTGAGCCGGATGTTCTTCGGCTCATAACTCGTCGCTCATCACTCATTACTACTTTTTATGCTGATCAATGTAGTTGTAGGCATCGCGCACGCTTTGGATTTTCTCCGCGTCTTCATCAGGAATCTCGATGCCAAATTCCTCTTCGAAACGCATCACCAGTTCTACAGTGTCCAACGAGTCTGCGCCTAAGTCGTCGATGAAGCGAGCGTTGGGCGTGACTTCGTTTTCATCCACCCCTAATTCGTCGACGATAATCTGTTTGACCTTATTCTCGATTTCTGGATCGGGCATTTCGTTTTGCTCCTCTGTGATGAAATATCGACAACAACTTAAGAAACACCAAGCGCCGCGGCCGCGCTCTTCAAGCTGGCTGCGTCCTCAACGTTAAAGCACTTCACTTCCCTGCTTATCTGCCGCATCAGGCCGGTCAGGACTTTTCCCGGACCTACTTCAACGAAGGTATCAACACCTTCCTTTATCAACAACTCTATCGACTGCAGCCACCGTACCGGCGACGAAACCTGTCTGACAAGTGATTCCCGCGCCTTAGCGCCTTTGCTTATGATCGCTGCATCGACATTAGTAACGAGGGGAACATCAAGGTTCGCGAATCCTATTCGTTCAAGATCAACAGACAGCCGCTCCTGCGCCGGCATCATCAGCGCAGAATGAAAAGGCGCGCTGACGTTTAACTTCAACACTCGCTTGGCTCCACTACTCCGCAGCAATTCGCTGGCTCTATCCACCGCTTCTGCGTTGCCGGCAATCACCACCTGGTCTGGCGAGTTAATGTTCGCCGGCGCGCAAATCTGACCCTGACTAGCTTCAGCGCACGCCTTCTCGATGTCTTCGAGCTCCGCGCCGATGACCGCGGCCATTGCACCCGTTCCTACCGGAACTGCTTCCTGCATGTAGCGACCGCGCGACCGAACGGTTTGAATTGCATCAGTCAAGGATAGCGAACGCGCCGCAAACAACGCGGAATACTCACCCAGGCTGTGGCCCGCAACATAATCCGGCTGCGGGAATCCTTCTGACTCCATCACGCGCCGGGCAGCTACTGAAACAGCTAGAATCGCGGGCTGCGTATTCTCAGTCAGTTTCAGATCTTCCGGAGAGCCTTCGAAGCACAGTCGGGAGATTGCAACATGAAGCGCATCGTCAAGCTCTTCAAAGATCCGCGCCGCCAGCGGAAAGTTGTTTCTGAGATTCTTCCCCATTCCCGGATATTGTGATCCCTGCCCGGGAAAGATGTATGCCAGCGTCATTTGCGATTGTCGAATGCCGATTGCCAATTTGCAACTCTCGTAAAAAGCATCAGACCCTGATCAATAAGGTAGGGGGGACCTGCCTCCCAGACTCATCGCACCAATTGGCAATCGGAAATCGGAAATTGACAATGTCATCACCAGCGAATCAACACGGCTCCCCAGGTCACACCACCCCCGAACGAGGCCATTAGAACCAGATCGCCAGGATTAATCCGGCCCGCTTCGACGCACTCATCCAAAGCAATAGGAATAGAAGCAGACGATGTGTTTCCGTGCATTGCTATATTTGAATAAACGCGCTCGCTTTCGACATTGAGTTTGCTTGCAACGGTGTCCGTAATTCTCTGGTTCGCTTGATGCGGGATGAAGAGTTTCACGTCTGTTGCGCTCAGTCCGGCCTCTTCCAGAACTTCACGTGAAATATCCGTCATCGAACGGACGGCCACCTTGAAGAGTTCATTACCCTTCATTTTGAAGAAGTGGTCGCCGGCGGCCAACGTTTCTGCGGTTGCCGGTCGTCGCGTTCCCCCACCGGGCGAATAGAGTTGTTCCTCGTACCTTCCATCGGACCTAATTCGAGCAGCCAGAATCCCGCGTTCGTTCTCTACGGGACCTAGAACGGCCGCACCCGCACCGTCTCCAAATAACACGCAAGTATTCCGGTCAGTGTAGTCCACGTACTGCGTCAGGATCTCAGCTCCGATGACCAGCGCATACTTGGACTGCCCGGTGCGGACCATCGTGTCGGCTAGCGTAAGGCCATATAAAAAGCCAGAACAGGCAGCAACGACATCCATGGCCGCAGCTTTGTTCGCACCCAGTTCCGCCTGGATTATGCAGCCGGTTGAGGGCAGTATTTGATCGGGGCTGACTGTTGCGCAGAGTAGGAGATCGATATCGTCCGGTTGCAAACCGGCCCGTTCGATCGCCTGCTGCGCGGCGCGCACCGCAAACTGAGAAGTGTATTCACCAGGCGCGGCTTTGCGTCGCTGTTTAATGCCGGTGCGACTGGTGATCCACTCGTCAGAGGTTTCGACCATCTTTTCCAGTTGGGCATTGGTCAGAATTCCTTCCGGATAAGAATGTCC
Source organism: Pyrinomonadaceae bacterium (assembly GCA_036507195.1). GTDB lineage: Bacteria > Acidobacteriota > Blastocatellia > Pyrinomonadales > Pyrinomonadaceae > PSRF01. The sequence continues at coordinate 9,780 of DASXQM010000360.1, forward strand.
TGTGCCAAGAATGGCGGCGCGCATGTTTCCCATCAATTCCTCGATTGCTGTTTTGTGGAGGGTTATACTATCCACTAGCCTCCGGAAAACCAAGCAGGGCCATCACGATGCAGTTCAGAGTCCAACCTTCAGGTTGCTGATGATGATAAACGGCAACCTGAAGGTTGGACTCTGAACTGCTTGCGCCTAGGCCAGAGCGTGCAGCGCATTCGTTTCTGCTATTCCCTTTTCGATTCGTTCGCCCGCCCGGTTTTCCGAAAACTCCTTGACACTGCGAATCGCGTTGCGGATCGCTCGAGCATTCGAGCTGCCATGTCCGATTACAACTATTTTCCTCACTCCAAGGAGCGGAGCCCCGCCGTGCTCCGAATAGTCGAGTCGCTTCTTAATGTTTCGGAAGGCGGGTTTAGCGAGCATCGCTCCCGCCTTAGTCACGGCGGAGACCGTAAGCTCCCGTTTGATCATCGATAACATTGCGTCGGTAAGACCTTCGGAGAGCTTGAGCATAACGTTTCCGGTAAAGCCGTCAGTCACGATCACATCCACTGCACCGGAAAACACGTCACGTCCCTCAACGTTACCCATAAAGTTTAAGCTCGTCATCTCGCGCAGAAGTGGGAAAGCCTCTTTGGTCAGGTCGTTTCCCTTGGCCTCTTCCTCGCCAATGCTCATCAGGCCGACAACCGGACTGATGGTGCCGAGTACAGCGCGCGAGTAAGCGTCACCCATGATAGCAAACTGCACCAGGTGCTCAGGTTTGCACTCGGAATTTGCACCGACGTCCAACAGCAGTGTGGGCTTAGCGGATTTCGTAGGAATCAGGGCCGCAAGCGCCGGACGATCCACACCAGGCAACATACCAATGACCATTTTTGCGGTGGCCATCGCTGCGCCGGTGTTGCCCGCTGAAACAAAGCCGTCGGCTTTTCCGTCAGTTACTAACCGCGTACCGATTCTCAAAGAACTCTTCCTCTTGCGCCTAACGGAAGTCATGACCGGCTCGCCCATGCCGATGACTTCAGCTGCTTCAATGAGCTCGATGCCACGGTCACCATCCCCACGCCAACCGCAACGCCGCAGTTCCGGTTCGACTACCTCCGGCTGGCCCACCAGAATTATCCTGACTCCCAGATCGCGCGCAGCTGCCAGCGCTCCGTCGATCTCTGCGTGCGGCGCGTGGTCGCTACCCATCGCGTCGAGAACGACTTTTCCCGTAAGCCGGGCTTCATCCTTCGACTGATTTCGCACAGACGGTAGTTTTGATCAGGTTAAGTTTGTTCTACCCGCACCACCTGCCGGTCCTTATAGTATCCACACTTCGGGCAAACGCGGTGTTGCAGACGGGGCTCCTGGCAATTGGGACAGAGGGTTGTCTGCGGAACTCGCAGAGCATCGTGTGCGCGGCGTTTGCCGCGGCGGGCTTTTGAATGTCGTCGCTTAGGATTTGGCATAATTGCTCCGTTGGTAAATGGTCAATGGTAATAAGGGGCCGTGCGCCCGTTTACCGTTCACTATTTACCATTCATTAGTTTTATTTCTTTCAATCCCGCCCAGCGGGGATCCACTTCTGCGGTTTGGCACGCGCAGTCAACCGAGTTTTGGTCTACCCCGCATATGGGACAAATGCCTTTGCAGTTGTCGTTACAAAGCACGTGATCCGGGACAGCCAGCAGCAACTCTTCAGCTACCAGTTCGTCAACGTCGATGACTTTCCCGTCAAAAACAGAGAGATCCAAATCCTCTTCCGTAAGCTCGACGGCCTGCTGCGCCTGGTAATCTTCCGCCGTCACATACTCGAGCTTGAAGCGGGAATCGACTGGAATCTCGACCGGCTTTAGACAACGATCGCATTCGACCTGCACTCGAGCGTCAAGCCGGCCACTGATGCGCACCCGGCGCCCTTCGTGAAGAAGTTCTCCGGACACGGTCGGCGCTACGATTAGCCGCACCCGGTCGTCTTGCAGAAGAGGTTCCCCTGGCGCATAGGCATGAGCGAACGCGCCCCTTCCACTTTCCAGAGCTGCAAGCTCAATCCGCATTTCCTAACACCCCTATTGCGAATTGCACATTTCAACGGCTAATACGCAAAAGGCCATTATAACTACGACCAGCGGAGTGTCAACGAGCGGCGCGACCGTCCTGCGGGTCACTCTTTCAGTGTTACACGAGCACCGCCTAACATCTCGACGTCTAACCTGGGACCGCGGGCGTCTGGTCCGCCCAAGCGCGAAGCGCGCAGTAGAGACGTTGGCCGCCTAGCCGTCGCCTATTGACGATCCGCGTGCGCGCTATGCGCTTCGGCGGGCGAGACGCCCGTGGTCCCAGTAAAGAGCTGACGCAGGGCGCAGCACATCTCGTAGACCGCAACACCGCAGTTCGCTTACCGAGCGACCGTGTCCGCTAAGCTGCAAGCCATTAACGCATCTTCTCGCAGGGCTTCGGCCAGCCGCCGATCGCCGCCAGTGATTAGTTTGCGTGAGTTTGCGGGCGATGAACGAAAAAGCGGCGCAGCTACCGGTGCGCGACCATTCTGTCGCTTGCTACCTGCCGGCGTTGCCTTGCGAACAACTGCCCTTGGGCCGGCCTTTTCGAAATATTCCCCGGCAAGCTCTTTCTGTCCAGCACGTTCTGAGATCAGACCGAGCAGGTAAAACGCTTCGCCGTAGTCCTCGTCCAGCTCCAGCGCTTTTCGCAGGTGACGCGAGGCCATAGCATCGCGGCAGAGTTCATAATAAAGACAACCGAGCGCGTAGTGAGCCTCCGGCGAAGCCTTGCTTGCGAGCGCTAACTTAAACTCCTGGAGCGCCTTGCGCCACTTTTCCTCTGCTACAAAGAGCCGGCCCAATCCATAGTGCGCGGCAAAAGTGGACCCGCCGAGACGGGTGGCGCAATTCAACAATTGCTTGGCACGTTCGGCGTCACCTTCGTCAGCGCAAGTCAGACCCAGCAACAACGAAACGCGGCGGTCGCCCGGCGACAGCTCATAAGCTCTGGCAAGATACCTTTTGGCCCGACGCGTCTTCCCCGTTTTAAAGAAATGTTCGCCCACAAAATAAAGCAAAGGAGCATTGTTTTGCGCCATCTCGGCGGCACGCTGGAGTGAACGAATCCCACGAGCATGTTGCTCATCGTCGATAAAAAGAAATCCTTCATTAATGCGTTGCTCGAAAGCGACGCTTTCCGGCCCGTGATAATTCGCCAGGATCTTTAAGCGCAGCTCCTCACGGCGCTCGCTCTCCAACTGTTCCTCGGCATCTTTTTGACATCGGTCCATCCACAGTCGCTCAAGTCTCTCGCCCTCTATCAAACCATCGTCGGTCAGGAGTCCGACGAGGGCCTTTACAAGCGCCCGGTCGAAATGTGCGTTCTGCGCCTGGCGCAGAAGCAGGTCGAGTCCCCGCTCCAGCTTGGCTGTCAATCGACCCAGCCTGCTTTCCAGTGCTGAGATCCTCTCGAGCAAATGGTCTTCACTCGAGGTCGCCGATTCCGCACTCTCGTAACGCGCAGCTGCAGGCTCAACGATGATCATTAGTCTCGTGCCACAGCGAGCACAAAATTCCTGACCCAGCGGATTTGCCGCCAAACACTTTTGGCAATAATGAGCTATCTGAGACATCGATCAATCAATGGTTGTGTGTAATGCAAACTATCAGTTTGCGTGGAGCCGCCAGCGCAACATCGCAAACTAACGGTTTGCTTTACAAAAATTAGTATTCATAGAAGCCGCGACCTGCTTTCCGTCCCAGCCAACCGGCGTCAACGTATCGTTTTAGCAGCGGACAGGCACGATACTTGGGATCGCCGAAGCCATCGTACAACACATTAAGTATTGCAAGACAGACGTCGAGACCGATGAAGTCAGCGAGCTGCAAAGGACCCATGGGATGATTCATTCCCAGTTGCATGATTCCGTCAATACTCTCGCGCGTTGCGACACCTTCGTAAAGTGTGAAAATCGCTTCGTTAATCATGGGCATCAGGACGCGATTGGAAACAAAGCCCGGTGAATCATTGCAATCCAGCGCCGTCTTGCCAAGTTTTTCGGCGAGACCACGCACTTTTTCATACGTCTCATTCGACGTGGCAATGCCGCGGATCACTTCGACAAGCTTCATCACCGGGACCGGATTCATGAAGTGCATGCCGATGACCTTGTCGGGCCTGGCAGTTGTCGCACCGAGTTTTGTGATCGAGATCGAAGAAGTGTTTGAAGCCAGGACTGCGGCGGGTGGCGTTATTCGATCGAGTGCTTTGAAGAGTTCAGTCTTGACGCTCAGATCTTCGGTCACAGCTTCGACGACAAAAGACGCGCTCCTCAATGCTTCCAAGTCTGTGGTGGTTTCGATGTGCCCGATAATTGTGGTCTTCTCTTCGGTAGTTAACCTTTGTTTGTCTATATCCCGTTGCAGGCTTTTATCGATCGCGCTCATGCCTCGCAGCAGAAACTCTTCCTTCACGTCGCACATAATTACGGTGTAGCCCGCGCGCGCCGCGACTTGCGCGATGCCGTTGCCCATCGTGCCAGATCCGACTACACTGATAATTTCAGTCATAACTAATCCACAGATTTCGCAGATTACACGGATTAATGAGGAATCAGGAAACTATTCGGAGCTGGATCTCTTCTGCGTAATCTGTGTAATCTGCGGATGCCTACCGTTCGATCGCCATTGCCACGGCGTTACCGCCGCCGAGGCAAAGTGAAATGACCCCGCGACGCGCGTTCCGGCGTTTCAACTCATAAAGCATCGTGGTCAACAGCCGCGAACCCGATTGGCCGATCGCATGGCCCAGGGCAACCGCGCCGCCGTTAACATTGACGCGTGCCGGATCCAAGCCTAGCTCCTTCGTTATAGCGACAGCCTGCACGGAGAACGCTTCATTCAGCTCGATCAAATCAACGTCGCCGAGCGACCAACCCGCCTTCCGCAATACTTTCTTAATCGCCTCGACGGGAGCCATCATTACCAACGCGGGTTCCACACCTGATGTTGCCTGTGCGACTATTCGCGCCATCGGCTCAATGCCAAGCGATCTCGCCCGGTCAGTAGACGTAACTGCGACCGCCGAAGCTCCGTCGTTAACTCCCGGCGCGTTTCCCGCAGTCACACTCCCACCTTCTTTCTTGAATGCAGGCTTGAGCTTCGCAAGCGCCTCGGGTGAAGTGTCTTCGCGAACAGTTTCATCCGTGTCAAAAATCACCGGCGGCCGCTTCTTTTGCGGTATCTCCACCGGCACAATCTCATCTTTGAAGTTCCCTGCCTTGATTGCAGCCGCGGCTTTACGATGGGAGTTGAGCGCATACTCATCTTGTTCGGCCCGGGTTACGTTAAACTTTTCCGAGACCACTTCGCCTGTGCAACCCATGTGGTAGTCGTTGTAGACGTCCCAAAGACCGTCCTGAATCATTGCGTCCACCAAAACCCCGTTTCCTAAACGATAACCTTCCCGCGCTTTGGGAATCAGGTAAGGAGCGTTGGACATCGACTCCATGCCACCTGCAACGACGATATCCGTATCGCCGAGTTGAATGCCCTGCGCGGCCATCATGACCGCCTTCAGCCCGGAACCGCAGACCTTGTTGACAGTCACGGCGGAGACAGCGGGTGGCAATCCGCCAAACAAGGCCGCTTGCCGTGCCGGGTTCTGGCCCAGGCCCGCTTGAATAACGCAGCCCATAATCACTTCGTCAACATCTTCCGGCGCGACACCCGCACGCTTGACGCTTTCGCGCACCACGATCGCACCCAACTCGGTTGCCTTGAACCCTTTTAACGAACCCAGAAAGTTGCCTACCGGTGTTCTAACCGCGCTTATGATTACTGCTTCTTTGATTCCAGCCATATTGCTCCTGCAAACTATTTACTGTTTACGATTTACTATTTACCAGGAAGGGTGTCAAGCAAGCCCAATTCCCAAGTGATGTTCGAGAAGTCAACTTTGTGAGGAATTAGATTTGGACGAGTAAGTTGTTCAGGATCACGTCCCGAATTGGAGCGCCGTTCCCGCAGGCGGTCAGGCGTGAGTTCCTAACTCGTTCCACCAACGCCCGGAAACGAGAATCGGATCGCAACCTGTCCCAGGTTGGATCAATCTCAAGTTCCAGCAGCCATCCGTTAGACCAAAGCTTCCTGCTCCGCGCTGAACGCGCCGGCGGCGATTCGCGGGGGCGCACTTACATGATGACTTACACAGCGACGGACGCAAGCGGCAACCAGACGCAGACTAGCACGACGGTGCACGTGCCTTACTCGCAGTAGAAGGCCTTCACTCAAGCAGTTCAGAGTTCAAACCTTAGTTTGCTGAGTTTGCGAAAGACAAACTAAAGTTTGAACTCTGAACTGCTTGAGCTGCGTGTAAAGCAAACTGTTAGTCGGCGTTGGTGGATTAGCTCTCAACTTGAGTGTCAATCAGCCATCGCAAACTAACAGTTTGCTTTACGCCTAATTGAAACCCTTCCGTGCGGGTGCTAGACTCCCCTCGCTATTCAACCTCGTCTGCCACAAATCGATAACCAACATGCAAGCATTAATACTTGCGGGCGGCAAAGGCACACGCCTCCGCCCGCTGACTGTCTACACACCTAAACCGATCGTGCCGATCTGCAATCGCCCCTTCCTGCTTTACCAGATCGACACCTTGCGGCGCGCCGGCATCACAGACATCACGCTTTCGCTGTCGTACCAACCAAACAAGATCGAGCAGCTCCTGGGTGACGGCTCCGACCATGGTGTTAAGCTGAAATACACGGTCGAGCCGCAGCCAATGGGAACCGCAGGCGCCTATAAATTCGCGGAAGACTTGATTCGCGAACCCACCGTCGTGTTCAACGGCGACATCCTGACTGATCTGGATCTCAAGGCGGTTATTCGCGAACACAATGAGCATAAGGCAGTGGCAACGATTGTATTGACACCTGTCGACAACCCCTCAGTCTATGGTCTGGTAGAAACCGAAAGCGACGGCCGCATCCGGCGATTTTTAGAAAAGCCAAAGGCGAATGAGATCACTTGCAATACGATTAATGCCGGCACCTACATCCTGGAGCCAAAAGTACTAGACCTTATTCCGCCGGGAGAAAATCATTCCTTTGAATATGGATTGTTTCCCGAGCTCCTGAAACGAGAGGAACCCTTCTTTGCCCATGTTCCTCCCCGTACTTACTGGATTGACATTGGCACTCCCGAACGCTACCTGCGCGTACATCACGATCTGCTGGGCAATCGCGTCGGACGTATCCATCTCAAGGACCGGCGCGGCGAGTTTGATTCAGCGACCGCTGCGGAGGTTGATGAACTCTCGATAATCGGTGACGACTGCCAGATTAAGCCGGGCGCGCAGATAATCAATTCTGTACTGGGCCAGGGATGTTTCGTTGAAGAACGGGCGCGAGTTGAGAATTCCGTAATCTGGCCACACACGCGCGTCGGTACCGCAGCGGAAGTCTCAGGCGCAATCGTGGGACGCGGTTGTCACATCGGCCGATCTGCGATCGTTGGAGCGGGATCAGTTTTAGGAGACAAGACTTCGCTCACTGACTACACAATAACTGGACAAGGACAACCTCCAGAGCAAGCTGGAGCGTGAAGACTTCGAAAGAGAACGTTCCTGGACTAACGGAACCGCTCAATACAGAACTGGGAGCGGTAGCGACTGGATGCCGGCACTCAAGTTTGCTCTTCGCCGTCGCGTTTAGAGTGGGAAACCTAAGGGCTATTCGCCGAGTTGAGTCCAGGATCCGGTCGCTACCGCTTCCGGTTCTGTATTGACTGACGGTTTTGAAGTTGGGCAAGCGTTCTCAACTCAATAGCGACCTTGGTAGTCATTGCAATTTACTCGTTCAAGTTCTATCCCTAACGGTTCGGCTTCACCCATTGACGCATGAGTGACGTTGCAAAAATCAAATTTGGCACTGATGGTTGGCGAGCAGTAATCGCTCGCGACTATACGTTCGCTAATCTGGAACGCGTGGCCCAGGCCTACGCTGATTATTTAAAGGCGGAAAAAAGGGACGAACATCTTGTCAAACAACTGATTGATGTGGGGCAGATCACCAGGCAGGAAGCGGAAAGTGGTCTATTCACGAAGGTCATTAATCAAGCGCTTGCTTCGGTAGACTACCTGGTGGTTGTCGGTTACGACAGAAGATTCCTTTCCGAACTCTTTGCCAAGCGAGTTGCTGAGGTGATGCAGGGAAATGGTTTGCGCGTCTCCCTTTTCCACGAAGACGCTCCCACTCCGCTCATCTCCTGGGCAGTGAAAGAACTCAAGGCGGCGGGCGGCGTAGTGATCACGGCTTCTCACAATCCGGCTGATTTCAATGGCTTCAAGATTAAGGCCCGCTGGGGCGGGAGCGCGCCGCCCGAAACAACTTCCGCGGTTGAGAAGTTGGTAGATGCCAATCCTCCAAAGCGCGGCGATCTCTCAGCCGACACGCATCAACTACTCGAGCCGGTAATCAAAAGTTATAAGGCGCAGATTACTTCGTATATCGATCTGGATCAGCTACGCAAATCGCACGCGTCAGTAATCGTTGACTCGATGCATGGAGCGGGCGGCACCTGGGTTGAGAGTTTTCTCTCCGGCGGCGGACTTAAGCTGGAAACTATCCGTGCCTATCGCGACCCACTGTTTGGCGGAGTTAATCCGGAACCAATTGATAGCAATCTCGGCGCCCTAAAA
>DASXQM010000361.1:0-21126 GCA_036507195.1 Pyrinomonadaceae bacterium
CACCTCATCGTGGCGCGATGGCCTGGATACTTTTGGATAAACCTTCGGCAGCGCTGAGTGTGCGCCAGAATTGCTGGCTCTTAACTGGCGCAGTCGACGGTCTTTCTACCGAGAGCGCGAACGATTGCCGCACCTGTTCATCACAAGCGACGCTCAGTTCGTAAAGGCGACGCACCGTATCTTGAATCTGCGCATCGCCGCCGATCGTTGGCCCGTTCGATGCCGCTGCTGACAACGCGGGAAAGACCTGCTGTAAATCTCGACGCAGGGTCGCTGCCTCGCGCTCAAAGTCGCGCGCATGATCTCGCAGCAAACCTAGCCAGCGCGCGCGGTCAGTGGCAGAAAGCGTTTGCAAATCAGTAAGCGAGAATCTTTCTGCCAACTGCTTTAGCGCTAAAGCATGCCGCCGCGCCTGGCGCGAGCGACTCATAACCCGATCCGCAAAGCGTCGCGCTTCGTCATCGGAAAACTTCTGCTTTAAGTCCGCGTAGGCGGCGCTAGTGCCCTCAGTAGTTTCAATATGTTCGACGGTGATGTTCCCTGTGCTTTTAGGTCGCTCCCGCTGGGACGCCTCGGCCACTGTCTCAACTTGGACGCGAACCGCTGGATTGCCGCGGACAGTCGAAAGCGCACGCAGTAGCTCAGCCTTTCTCTCAGTGGTATCGACCAATCCTGACACCAGCAACTTTCCCTCCGAGGTACGCGTTACACTCAACTGCTCACCCATAAAAGCATTTGCCTGGTTGAGCAGTTGCAGCACTTCGACTTCGAGCGCAGGGGTGGCGATAACGGGAGCCAGGGATCGGGGATCAGGGGCCAGGTTGGTAGTTTCGAGTTTCGGGTTTCGATTTTCGGTGGACGAAAGCAACTCAGGATCGGGCTCAAACACCGCAGGGGCGACCGCATCGTTCGGCCTGCGTTCCAACGAGGTTTCGCTGATCCGATATGCGCGCACTTCAGTTCCGTGTTGGATCCACAACGTTTGCTCGACCGCGTGGAGATCGTCGCGCCCTAAAACAAGCGTTGCGCAAAGGATTTTGTGGGTCGACGTTGGTGTCGCGCTTTCAAAACTGAGCACATATTGATTTGCTCGTTCAGCAACGCCGACATGCTGAGTGTCACCCACAAGCGCTGCGAAGTCTTTCGCCGACGGCTCCAATTGCCAAACGTTATCGAGACTGACTTCGGCTTGAATCGGGCCGGAGGGTTTCAGTTGCGGACGGGCTGCATGGTGGTAAACAGTGGTGACGTTATCGCTCCTGGACCATTCACCGGCCAACAAGCGACCGCGATCGTCATAGAGCCGCCTTGCCGTCACACCTCTGGCCGTGCTCTGCCAAACTTCGACGCGGCGTTGCGCGATTAGTTCGCCGGCATTCGGTTCCGCAGTATTGACAGTCTGTCCGAACCCTCGCTCTTCGATTTGCAGAGTTCGATGAATGGCAGTGTCGGGGCTGACGGCGGCGACAGTTTCAGCTTTGCTCGCGCGCTGCAAAACGTCAGCGGCGGTAAGAGGAGCAGTTGGTCCCTGCCAACGTGTCAGGATCACTGTTGTTGCTACAAGCAGCAAAGCGACAAGCGCCGTGATAGTTGCGGGACGTAAGAACAGTCCAAAGTCAAAAGTCCAATGTCCAAAGCCTGACCAGCGCTTACGAGCCGCACCGAGTAATCCGGCCTCCGGGATTGATCCAACTTTCCGTTGAACTCCAACGTCCTCGTGCAGACTTTGGACATTGGACTTTGGACTTTGGACTTCTTCGCCCGCTTCGGCTTGCAAATGCGCAACGAGCGGATCGCGATAGACGACATGCAGCGTGGGCCATTGCGTGTCGAAGTTCACACCCATTTCGAGCGCACGCCCTTCACCAAACTCAACTTCTTCGCGCTGCTCGATTTCGCCGTCAGTGGGCGGGGTTACCCGGAAGTGCGACAACAAGAGTCCCTGTTCACTGAACGCCTCGACAAAGCTGATCTTCTCTTCGAGATTGAGCTTTAGCGTCAGTTCGTTTATCGGCAGGCCGATTTTCTGTCCGCCTACGAAGAAACCATTCACAGCAATGCGCAACTCCTGCGGCCGGTGCTCAATCGTTTCGCGACGTCGACGGCGCAGGCGGCTTCCAACTTCGCCTTCGCCGCCGCCCGCGCCCGATGCGCCGGAGGGGCCAGATGGGCCGCCCAAATCAGGTGGCGGCGCACTGGAATCGCTTGTAGCATCAGAATTGCGCTCAGCGAGTGACGGCAGTCCGAGCAAATCGTTCACTCCGTCGAGACATTGCACACAACTAACGATGTGAGCCAGCGCTGGAGACTTAATAGTCTCACCGCCCGCCGCGTATAACTCACCCAACTGATCTCCGCTCAAGCATTGACCCTGTCGCGACGAGAAGATCATCTCCTGCAACTCGTTGGTAATCTCCGCGTGCTTGTGCGAACTGATCCGGGACGAGAGCTGCACAACCTTTTTCGCAATCGCCTTTTGCTTGCTAATTACCTTCAGAGCCAATGGGTCTTCGAGGAATAGTCGTGCTTCGCGCCGAGCGTTCAGCAACCACACTTCAACGGCGGTTCGAGTTGTCCGCAGGACAGTGGCGATCTCCGCTGGGAAATAGTTGTGAAAAAAGCGCAGGATCAGAACGCTGCCGGCTTTGGAGGTTTCTTTTCGCTGGGTGACGTACTCGCAAACACGCCGCAAGTCGTCGCGTGCCTGAAGCCGTCGCTGCGGATCGAGTAACCGCAATCCCATCTGCGCCGTGTCGTAATCAGAGATGACAAGTTGGGTTGTTTGTGACTGCGAAGCGCGCCGCGCCTGGGAGATATGTAGATTCCGTAGCATTACGTAGAGATAGTCGTCGAGGCTTTCGATTGTGTTCAGGTCGGGCCGCTTGAGCGTGAACTGGATGAAAGCGTCCTGCACCAGGTCTTCCGCCTGCGCGCGCTGGCCCTCTACTAAGCGCAGTGCCGAAGCCGTCAATCGACGGTAACGGGCGATAAATATGTCTTCGTGGCTGTCGGGCAAGATCGCAGGCTTAAGCATTTGTTGGCCTCTAAACTACAGACGCTTTGAGTTAACCAAAACCTAAATGATTATTTCGCGGATATTAACTGCACTTATTATGTCATGGTCGCTGAAGGGCAAAACGAATCGGTTGCAGGGGTTAGCGTTCGGTGGTTTGGAGTCTCGCGTAAGCACTTAGTTGTGTAGCGGGCCGTGAGATACTGAATAACGAAACTTTGCGACTTTTCTGCGAAAATCCTTCCTTAGGTTTGATTTGCAATGACAAAACGATCCAACGATGGGAAGGACTGAGGTGTCTAATCGGTAAATATCATGAGTAACAATAGTTCAGTATTGGAACGACCGTCAGACTTTGACGAGATCAACGTGAGCGAGCCGGATGAGGCGGCAACAGTAAGCGACGAATCGAGGACAACCCTAAGTACTGATAATTCGGACATGACTCAAGTTTGGGCCAGTTTCCAACAGCGAGCATACCTGTCGCCGGATATCCGACACGGATGCTTTTGGCCAAACTCTCATCATCAATTCCATTAGTCCGCCTGCCATCGATCTTTCCTAAAATTAAGCGCTAAGAAAGTATTCAGGCAAATGAATTGGTCACAAGCGAAAGCTTTAATGTATGTACGTAAAACGAGTATCGACTACGCGTTCTTCCAGCACGAGCAGGTCTGCCCGGACCCGCGACCCACTAAGGCATTCTTACTGAGCGATCGCTTTCTGCGAGCTCAACTGGCTTATTACTCTTCTGCGAGTTCTGCCGGTCGCGCATCGCCCGCCAACGCGAATACTTCTCAGCCAACTCCTCTTTGGTTTCGCCGACCTCAGTGGTGGGTGTCGTCCGTTCGTGTCCCTGCAGCCAGAAACGGAACCAATCGACGGCGCTCTGCTGTGAGGTATAAGTGCTCCAGGGTGGTTGTCCGTCATCATGCGTGGCTTCGGGCAACATCAGAAGCTCGACGGGCTTGCCTAACATTCTCAAACCTTGATACTGCTCCCACAGCTCGAACAGAGCGGCTTTTCCAATTCTAGGAACCACACTGTCATCATTGGTTCCCGCCTCAAATTGGATTGCAGCTTGGATTCGATCCAGATTGAATCCAGGTGCCCGTTCAAGCCAGGTAGAACGTGACGCGCCCCACGGCAGTCCTCCGTTTAATCTCTCCAATTCGTTGCGACGTGTTTCGCGATGGGTGGAATAGGTCGCAAGGTAATCGAAATAGCTCCAATTCACGCCTTCCCCCAGCGCGGCCGCCGCGATGGGATATTTGGAATGGGTCATGAAATGCAGAAAAAACCCGAGCTCGGTGCTGAATCCTGATAAGCCGACTTTTGAGGGATCGATCAGTCCCTGCTTATCCAGCGTGTCTATCAAACGTTCGAGCGCGGGAAACCCGCTATCCTCATACGTTTTCCACTCGTATTGATCCATACCGTCCACCAACTCTTGGTACTGCACCACAAAGATGCCGGCGTTCGCTAGGGGCTGCGCTGCCTGCCGACGCTCTATAAGGTTCCCCCAAGGCTCGAACACGTCAGGGTTATGGCCGTGACCTTGGACCACCAAGGGATATCGTTTCCCGGCCACATAGTCGGGCGGCCAATAGAGTTTCGCGGCCGTCTTTTTCCCCTCCCCATAAGTCCATTCGATCAGCATTGTCTTACCGAAACGATGCCGGGACAAAAACCCGGGATTCGGATCAAAAACGAGCGAGGCGCGTTTTGAACGCGGATCGATGGCCATGACATGGGGCGGCGTGTTCGGTCCTTGTTCGATTTCAACTGAGGGTCGCTTGTCAGGAGACGCGAGGCGTTCCCACTTCCTTCTCTGGTTTTTCGCATACTGGTATGAAGCCTCGTCACGACGAATCCATCGATCAAGGTGATAGCTTCGATCTATAGGATCAGGCGACTCTCTCCTCTCCCACCGTTCCAACCTGACCACTTCATCGGATGCATGCCAATCCAGCACCAGAACTGTTCCTGGCTCGAACTTGCCAATCACGCTGCAGGCTCCCGAGTTGAGATCTATCTCAGCGACATACTGGGTCGAGGCACGATGGGCGCGTTCTTCCCCCGAGGTCCCGATAAGCGGCAGCCAGACATTATTGAGCAGTACAGACTTCCCATCCGGGCCCCAGAGCAGGTGTCCCTGATACGGGCTCGAATATATATTTACGCCCGGCAAACCTCCCGGCGGAATTGGAGCGTCCATCAACGGACGAGTTTGCCCGTCGCTCATCCTCACCAGGATCCACTGGCTCGCATGCTGGTAGTCAAACTGTTTACCCTGCATGCGGTATTCACCCCACGTCTTGGATGGATTTTTTGCTGCGGTGCGCACGAGAAGCTGGTCCCCGAGCGGTGAGAGATAAAGATCATATCCGAACGTACCTTTGGATATCCACGAACCCAATTTTAGTAGCGTAGCCTGTCCGGTCTTTCCCACCCGCCATAGGTCGGGCCGACCCCAATCATCTGACACGTCCGCACCGTCGTAAATTCCGGCCCACAGCTGCCTCAGAGAAGTCTTCTCCTTCAACGTAAAACCTCGTTTGACATATTCATGTAGGCGCTGCGGGTCATTGGCGCTAGCCGCCTGATAGACCACGCTGTCTCCTTTCACCGAGATGTCGAAATTTATGATCTTAGTCGGCGCCTTGGTTTTTTTCATTACCTTCCTGGTCTCGACGTCGACAGTGTAGACCTGCGGTAGCTCACCCGGATTTTCCCCGAGAAACGCCAGGGTCGTGTTGTTCATCCAACGCACCTTGCGGATCGCCGGACGCGGCGATGAGGTTGCGAATCTGACTAGCCGCTCTTCCCGAGGGTGATCGAGAAGTTCGCTAGCGCGAAACAGCAGCAATTTATACTCGCGGCTGTTGGATTTCAGATTCCCTCGATGCACAACCAAGGCCACCCAAGCACCATCCGGGGACCAGATAATTTCGTCATCGTACTGAGGGGCAAACGGAACGTAGTAATTCTGTCTCGGGTAATTGACGTTAACGCTTCCTATGCGAGTGAAGCTGATTAGGTCCGCGACTGTAGTCGGCGAGGCGGACACAGGCGATAGGCTGAGCGAATCGGGAATGATAACGTTCGGTTCCGACGCCGCAGGACTTTGCGCCGAGACATAAAGAGCGGCTAATAAGAACAGAACTATGGTTAATAGAGAACCGTAGATAGGCCCGCGCGTTCTTTTATTTGGTTTCATTTGACTTCGTTCTTTTAGGTCCTGCCTCAAAGGCAGAAGACTTCCACTCGTCAGTCTGATATTTAGGCGAAAGCCGTATGAAACAAAACTTGCTAATGCGTCGACTAGTTCGGATGGGAAAGCGGAGTAGCAGCTCACAACTTTTTGCTTTTCGAAACAGCACCAATGACGATCCATTTACCCAACGAGTCTCGCTATTTCCCAATCAGTCCATTTGGGAGACGGCGACCTCTCAGGTTGCCGTTGTCCATACTAAAAGGCAATCTTCAGGGACAATTGCACAGATCGCGGACCACCGAGCTGGTATAGTGAGCTAAAGCCGGTACCGAAAACTGAACTGCCCAGAGCGTTATGCAGCGTCGAACGGGGGACACCGAAATTACTCGGACTGGTGTAGGAGGTACCATAATCTCCGAAGTTCGGATGGTTGAAGATATTGAACAATTCACCTTTGAACTGAAGCTTAACCTTTTCAGTAAGTTTGAAATTACGTCCCAATGCCATATCTACCTGATTGAGGGGTAGCCCGCGCAAAACATTGCGGCCAAAGTTCCCTTGCTGGAACGCAGTCGAAAAATTGGGATTCACAGGCGGATTCCTGAAGGCCGCCGCGTTAAATCGCCGGCCGCCGGGGATCGTCGGATCAGTTAGGTAGAATGGCTGGTCGGGAACCACGTCTGGACGAATGCTCAGGCCGATGCCGTCGATGATGGTGAAAGGTCCCGTCACGTTCACCGGCTGACCCGTCTGAGCGTGTACTATTCCGTCAACTGTCCAGTCCGCAAGAAGATGCTTAAGAACGGAAACCGTAGTGGGAGACGGCAGATTGTATGAGATAGCACCCGAAAGATTGTGACGGACGTCAAAATCGGCGTTGCCACGACTGAGCACGCTACTGCCAATGTCACTTGAAACTTCGTCGATTGCATGTGACCAAGTGTAGTTCACCAGCGCCTGTAGCCCGCGTGTGAATCTAGCCTTGTACTGCCCCTGCAAGGAATGGTAATCCGATGTTGGGCCGTTCCAAGTGTAGAAAATGACGGAGAACTTAGGGTTTGGAGCCGGCGCCCCGCAACAAAACAGGTCAGGCGGAAAATTAATCTGCTGTGTCGTTAGCAGTTGACGTGCTGCGGCGGCGACGTATGATACCGAAACTACCTGGCGTGTTCCTAATGACTGCTCAATTGCCAAGTTCCACTGCAGCGTGTATGGCAATTTCAACTCTGCGGCGTTCGAATAGACAACGCTCGTCACCGGCAGTGATGTGGGAGTAATGATCGGCAGAGGCACCACTTGCGACGCTGAGACCGGGAACGCTACAGCACCTAATAGTCTCTGACTAAGTAATGGAAAACCGTTGGTTGCCCCAGCACTTCCCAGGTCATAGTAAACTCCGAAACCGCCGCGGAGCACCGTCTCGCGCCCTGCTTCTTGTCTCAACTGATAGGCTGCGCCAAATCGCGGTGCAAAGGCGGTGTAGAATGTCTTGTAGAAAGGCGTTCCCGCCGGTGCCAGGGTAGCATGGGAAACATCCGGTGGATTACCGGTAATGCCAAGCGCTACGGGAGGCATCTTGCCATCGGCCTCAGTCGGCGCCGGATTGAACTCCCACCTCAAACCGAGATCCAACGTCAGACGGGGGCTGACTTTCCACGTGTCCTGACCATAGACGGAGAAGTTCGTAAACCGCGGATGCGCCGTATCATAGTGGGTAATGGCTAAGGTGCTGAAGGTTGCGTTAATCACCGCGGTCTCATTCGAAAAGCGACCACCTACGATATCCTGCGGTGCATATGTGGGCGAGAGCCGCCGGTAATCAATGCCAAACTTAAGCTGGTGGGCACCCTTTACCAGGGAGACATTATCTACTAAATTCAGCTGCTGCTGATAGTTCTTCAAAAGGTCACCCGATGCCAGAAGCACGTTGTTACCTCCGAAGATAAAAAAATTGTTACTCAAATATCCAACTTTTCCGCCGGTAAGTAATGCCGGATCAATCGGGACCGCGCCTCCGTAGGTAGCTGGTAGAAACTGTCGTTGCCCCAACTGGCGGCTGTAGTTGAATCGCAGCTCATTGTTCAGCTTCGACGTTAGAACCAAAGTGGTCCCCAGCGTTAGTGTCCGGGTGGATGAAATATCCTTAGGCCCTGATGGTCCTCCGCGAAGTCTCGTGATATTGGAAGGAGACTCGTTGAACCTGCCAAACAGGTTGACCTTGCTGTTGACGGTATGATCGATGCGGATGCTGGTAGCATCCAGCGAAGCCGGATTCGATATATTAAAGTCGTATGGCGACCAACCGATCGGCTGCCCAGCCCCATTGCGCAACTCCGGCCCGGTGGGTAAAGGGAACGCATTGAGAAGCGGCCTTATGGCACTGGCTGCCGCATTTCGCAGGCGAGTCGAAAGCACATTCGTGGTTCCGCTAATGGGCAAACGCAAACGCTGGCCTTCGTACGAGAAGAAAAAGAATGTACGATTCTTGCCCGAATGAATCATAGGACCTCCCTCACCAAAGTGAAGGAAAGGGACCGGGCCGCTGAGTGTACCGCCAAACTGATTTTGCCGAAGAGCCGTCTTCGGAGCGGGCTTCTTGTTGAAATAGTCTCTTGCATCGAGGGCATCATTGCGCAAGTATTCGAAAAGCGAACCGTGAAAATCGTTTGTACCCGCGCGCGTAACAAGAGACACTTGACCACCCGGTTGGCGGCCAAACTCGGCCGTGTAGGTCGAGGTCTGGATCTTGAACTCCTCCAACGCATCAACCGAAACCAGGTTGTTAGTGCCACCAAGAGCACTCGTTCCCGGGTACGCCCCGCCCAGCGCTGCATTGTCAGCACTCGCACCACTCGCCGAAATACTGCCTATACCGATATTTGCGCTCACGCCGTCGACGATGAAGGAATTTGTGGAGGCTCTCTGGCCGTTGACGCTAAACTGGCCATAATCGTTAAGGCCGGTCGTTGCCACGGTCACACCCGGTGTCAAGAGAATCAGCGACTGAAAGCTGCGACCGTTCAGCGGGAGATTGCCGACGAATTGGCGATCGATGGTTGTCGCCACCGCAGGTGATTCGTTAATTAGCGGCGCATCACTAGTCACCTGCACAGTAGCGTTCACATCGCCCGCCTTCAACTCGACCTTCAACGCTTTCTGATCACCAACATTCAGAATTACATTCGGAATTTCGACTGGAGAGAAACCCGTGCGTTGCACCCGCACGCGGTATGTGCTGGGCGGCAGCAGCGGCACTGTGAAGCTACCTTCATCATCCGTGGTCGCTTGTCGCTGCAAGCCAGTGCCCGTGTTGATAATTGTCACGTCCGCCCCAGGTACTACTGCACCGTTTTGATCGACAATAGTTCCGCTCAACGTGGCGGTCGCGGTCTGCGCATGTGCGACTGCAAGGAGCAAAGCGCAAAGGGCAAAGAGCAGCAGAGCGCGAAAGGCGAAGAGCGACAAGGGGCGTTGGGTTGTCATTGTGTTTACTCCTTCAGAGTTCAGAACATTTTCCATTGTCATCTAATTTCAATTTTTCATTTGGGACTACGCACCCAATACAGCAAGTGACAAAGCCGTCACTGTCGCGCTAGCGCTGCGGCGAGCTTTTCTGCGTTGCGCAGCGAGCGCCAGAATTGCGGCGTCTTGATAGTTGAATCCCTGGAACCATCAGGCGTGATTGCGAATGCCTGGCGAATCACGCGGTCATTCCCCGAGCACACTTCGAAGAGACGCTCGACGGTGCGGACAAGATCGTCATCGCTCTTGATTGCAATTCCCTGCCCTTCGTCGCCCACACCACCGACGCTAAAAATGGGGACAAGCTCGCGTCGCAAGGATTCGTTCTGCTGCGCGAGCGCCGTTGCGTGTTGCTTGATCAGAGCGAGCCAATTGGCGCGCGCCTCAGCATCAAGCGTGCGCAAGTCCTCCGCCGAAAACCGCGCGGCCAGACGTTTCAGCGCCCAGGCGTGATTCATGATCCTTAGGGAATGGTTGAGCGCCTGATTGGCAAAGCCGCTGATGCCGTTTTCCAGTTGCGCGCCGGAAAGACCGCGACCGGAAAAATAGCGCCGCAGATCAGCATCCGCGGGAATCGAACTGGCCGACGAACTGGTTCCTTCAACCGCGATAGGATTCGAAGACGCCGAAGCTTGTCTTTTTTTGAGCGCTTCCTGAACGGTGACAATCTGAACTCGAACCGCCGGATGGTCTGTCACCGGAGCAAGCGATCTCAGAATTTCGCTCTTCCGCTGTGGGCTATCAACAACACCATCCACCTTCAAAGAGCCTTCACGAGTGCGCGTGATAGTGATCTGCTCGCCCATGTCGGCACCGGCTTGGTTCAACAGACGAAGGACCTCGACCTCCAAAGCTGCGGTAGCGACTACCGAAGGATGAGGGATGAGGGATGAAGGATGAAGAGCATCATCCTCATTTTTCATCCTTCCGCCTTCATCCTTCATCCTTTCCGACATCAGTTCTGGTTCGGGTTCGAAGAGGGTCGGAGCAACCGAGCTTGATGGCTTCTGCTCGAAGGTGGTTTCTATGAATTTGAATTCGCGGGTTTCGTTACCCTGTCGAATAATCAGTGATTGTTCGATTGGGTGCAGGTCAGCTCGAGTCAGAACGAGTGACGCCCTGATCAGATTTCCTTCTAGGACCCGGTCGCTATCGGTCGCGGTACTGACCTCAGGCCCCGGCTCGCCCGCTACGTCGTAAGTAATTCGATAAATGTTCCCGAGTTCGTCGACTCGCGCCTGATTCGTGCCTTCGATTAATGAAATGAATTCATTCGCCGAGGGTAATAGCCGCCAAGCGTCGTCGAAATTGATCCTGCCAAATTTTTCGGTGAGCTGAATTCGCGGCGAGCTACCGTGGTGATAGAGTGCCTGTACACCGTCGCCTCGCCTCCAGTCACCCGCTATCAGCGCATTCTTTTCGTCATACAAACGGCGCGTGGAAATGCCGCGATCGGCGCTCTGCCAAACCTCAATGCGGCGCTGTGCGACCAACTCTCCACCAGGAGACTTTCGCTCATCCAGCGTAACGGTTTGATGGATGACCTGATTGGCTTTCGCCAACACGGCTCGCTCGTTAGCGCTGGCTTGCTGTAACAGATTCGCAGCGGTAATCGGTTGGACCGGAGTCCCCATCCGCAGGATGAAGAGAGAACCAACCAGGATCGCCGCGAGTAGCAAAGTAACAACGGCAGGACGACTAAATAGTCCGAGGTCCCAAGTCCAATGTCTAACCTTCGGTATTCTTGAACGAAGTTCCTTCCATAGACTGGTTCCTTTGTCGCGTAGACGTTGGACGTTGGGTGTTGGACGTTGAACTTCATCACCCGAGCCCTCCCTCACGGTCGGGCTACTGCCCCGAGCCTCCTGGCTGCTTGAGACTTGAGACCTGAGACTTGAGACTTCTGTGCCCTCGACTTCCAATGTTGGATCGACATAAACCGCATGGAGGCGTGGCCAGGTGTCAGAGAAGTTGAGCGCGAGGTCGAGTTCACGTCCTTCGCTCAACTCGATCGAGGAAAGCTGATCGACGGCACCTTCCGGAGGCACCTCAACGTTAAGAAAGAACAAGCGCACATCGCGCTCGCTGAACACTTCGACGAATGCGATCTTCTCACCCAGATTCACATTGAGCGTGAGCTCACTGCGGCGAGAACTAATGGTCTGTGTTCCGAGGACAAAACCATTAACCGAGATGTGCAGCTCCTTAGGTCGATGTTCGAAGACATGCTTCGTGCGGCGACGGCTTCTCTTCAGAAAGGCTGCGCCTGTCGATCCGGTTCCGCTCGGGCCACCGCCACCTCCCTTTGGTCGATTGTCTCGACCGATCGTCTCACTCGCCTGACGCATCGCGAGAAGCGGTAGGTCCAACAACCTATTCGCTTCATCCAAACACTTCTGGCAACTGACTAGATGGTTCAAAGTTGCAACATCAACTAACTCCGTCGCATCTTCAGAATAAGTGGCTTGAAGAATTTCGAGAGGTACGCACCGTTCGCGGCCCGAACAGAAGCCCGAACTGAAGATCGTCTGGCGCAATTCGGCCAGAATGTCCGGCGCCACGCGTCCGAAATTAAACGTGGGCAAATCCTGAACTTCGATATCGCGTATGAAGGTGAGGCCTTCGGGATTCTGCAAGAAGAGTTTCGCTTCGCCGCGGGCGCCCTTGAGTAAACTGTCCACCGCCGATCGTGGGCAGTTCAGGATTCGGGCAATTTCAGCGGGGTAGTAACCGTGAAAGAATCTTAGTATCAGGACGCTGCCGGCCTTGGAAGTTTGCTTACGAATGCACGCGTAACGGCCAATCATGCGCAACTCATCCTGCACTTTGATCTGGTCTCGCGGATCGACCGACTGCAGCCCGATATCCGCCGAGTCGTAATCAAGCAGCGACAAATGTCCTTGCGGCGTCCGAGCCAAACGCCGCGCCTGCGAAAGATGTAAATTGCGCAGCATCGTGTACAGGTAGGCATCGAGATTTTGGACGTTTTCGATTAGAGAACGATGCAGCGTAAAGTGGATGAAGGCGTCATGAAGCAGGTCGTCCGCCTGCTGCTGATCGCCAACGACCAGTCTCAGCGCCCAGGCTCGCAGCCGCTCGTAGCGCTGCATGAAGAGTTCTTCGTGGCTGGACTGCGGTTTTGACAGTTTAAGCATCAATTTCCGCCGCGCTCAACGTCGTTTTGCTCAGAGAAACGGTTCCCTTTGTAATGAATGACGCCCGGAATAGTAGCAATCTATTATTCCGGAATAGATCTTATTTCGAAGGGAATGGCGAAGGCAGGAATTATCCGGGAATTGGGAGCCGTGCTTTGAGGTTAGAGCGACTGAGAATTCGCAGTTGAAACTACTCGCCCACCAGGGCCAGCGAATCATTCATGACATCGTCGGACAGGTACATGCCTCCCTCTCTTAGCTGGAGAAGGATAGGGCGCGCGGCTTCGATTTCTCGGCGCCGCTTCGCAGTTAACACCAACCCTAAGGTTCCGCGCACAGGAATGTTGAAGCCGCCGCACACCTCCGAGCCGCAAGGTCATCGATGATGGCCTCGGTGCCCGGATGCGCAAGCGCCCATGACAAGACTGACGACTCGCCATGGCCTAAAGCCCACGCCTGAATTTCTGGAGGTGTGGGCGGCGGCTGAGCGACCACGAGCCAAGGGGAATCAGCTAATGCTCTTACCGTTACGTCGCCTGGTCCGCGACGTTGAATCTCGGTTAAGACAGGGGCAGGAACGATTACTTCAGACGAAACCAGTTGCAACAAGTCGAGAAGCTCAGCACGAGCCAGGAAGATTAGCGGTGAGGCGTTTACGGCGGGGCGCTCAATCACGCCGGAGTTCCTTTTCAAGATCAGACATATCCACCACGAACGCATCCGCGCCGGCGCGCCACAACGCCAACAAGAAATCCGTGCGATCCATTCCGGCTATTTGCGCAGCCTTTTCCTGAGAGACTTCGCCGCGCTCGTACCAGTGGATAGCCGCCGCAAGACGCATTTCCTGCGCAAACTCCTCCGGCGAGCGACGCAAGGCGGAGAGCACATCGTTATCCAAGTCTAAAGTGATTTGGCTCATGACGACTTTTTTCCGGGCCTTAGTCTACACCAACCGTGTAATGCATTTCTCCAATTGGGGTGGCAGCGGGAAATTATATCAGGGCCTAGCTTCAGGCCGCGAGGTTTTGCGCTGCGTTCGCGAAGTCGGGATCGAACCCTTCAAAGGGTAATCATATAGCTGACTCACCCAGTGCGGTATTGAAAAGAAGGAGCTTAAGTTCGGCTGGACAAAATCAGAACTGGGAGCGCAGCGACCAGCCAAAGAATCAACCCTACAGTCTGGCGGTCCTCGTTCAGGTTCACAACGAAACATTTTCCCTGCTTGAGTGTTTGGCTGGTCGCTGCGCTCCCAGTTCTGATTTTGTGCAGCAAACACTCAAGGCTATCCGAGGTTCAAACGAGAGCAAATGCCGGTGAGTCAACTATGTAATTACTTTCAAAGGGTACCAATATACTTGACGCATCAGGTATACGAGTGCTGACTCAGTTACTCGATAAGAATAGTGAGACAAAGATTCAACGACTGCTACGCAAAATCAGAACTGCGAGCGGTAGCGACCAGCCAAACTCACAACTCGCAAAAGGTGCTGCTCGAATCAAGGCGAAGTGGATTCACCGAGGCCTCTTCGGCTGGTCGCTACCGCTCACAGTTCTGATTTTGTCTGACCATCCGTTGAATATTAATTAGCTGGCGTCGACCCCCGATTTCGCTCAAAAACAGCCTAATCTCAATCTCGCACCGTCACCTGATGCGTCAAGTATATTATTACCCTTCAAAGGGAAACTCCCGGGCAGAGTTTTCCGCGTTCGCTGGTGTATTCGAGCGTGACTTCATGGTAGCTACTTTTTGGAAGTGAATAGACGAGGCAGCGGTCGTAAGGTCGCGAGTAAATATGCAGACTGACTGCGCGCTCGTTGAATTGAGGAAGATTCAGGACCTGATGCACGGGTTCGGTAGGATCTACTTCGGTGGGACTACTTTTGTGAATGTCGAAGGCCTCCGCTCGACTCAGTTGGCAGTATCCGCGAGCCCGATCTTGCGCGACCACGCTGAAGTTCTGGACGCGAAGCTTTCCGATTGGCACCGCCATCCAGCAGCTCTGCTCCCAGTGGTTATGGATGGGAGAGACCTGGCCCACGTCCCAACAGATCGCCATCAACTCGAACAGCTCGTTCTTGAAAATCAAATTACGCGTGTAGTGTTTGTCGCTGAAGAAAAGGTAAGGCTTTAAACTGGTTTCATCCACACTATGCTTCTTAAGGTAATCGTAGACTGCTCCTATTGAAAACTGATCTGCGGAGATATCGCACAGTCCGAAAACAAACTCATCAATGGATACCGACTGCATAAGGAATCTTGAGTCTACAACTGGGCTTTGCACAAAAAACGACGGATCAATGAAATACGACAAATCGGTACAGAACCGGGAGCGGTAGCGACCGGATGCTATGCTCAACCTCCCTGCGGATCTCTTGTTGGGTATACAGGTTCCAATCCGTCAAATTGAGTGTAGCATCCGGTCGCTACCGCTCCCGGTTCTGTACCGATCACCGCACGTCTAACCCAGATCATACCTTTTTTGGCAAAGGCCAACCGACGCTAATTAACGAAGCAGGCCTCAACCGACTCCTTGACGATGCGATAGCATTCACAAGCAAAAGCTTCGAGTCCTTTGCGATTAAGAATGGTGATACGGCCTCGGCGGTTGTATTCAATCAACTTTTTCTTTTGCAGTTTGCCGGCGGCGACACTAATACGATTGCGGTGTTTGCCCAGCATAATCGCGATATTCTCCTGGGTCAGATCGAAGGTGTCGCCATGCACGCAATCCTGAGTCACCAATAGCCAGCGGCAAAGTCTCTCTTCCACCGGATGGAACAGGTTGCAGATAGTTGACTGCACCATCTGGGTTTCCGGTACCTGGCTATAGCGCAGCAACAATTCGTGGAGCTTGCCAGCTCGATTGAATTCAGCGAGCAAATGCTCAGCCGGTATTCTTACCGCGGCAGATGGCAGCAACGTCATTACCCGATAGGGCGTGAGGCCGACCTTGCGAATGATCGGGGCACCAATGAAACCTTCGCTCCCGACCATGCCGATCTCGATTGTCTGTCCTTCGTCATTGATGGCAAGCAGCGAGGTCATGCCGCCGTTGAAGAAATAAGCATAGTGCAATGTATCGCCGACTTCATAGAGAATGCGATTCTTGGGGAGGCTGACTAATTCGAACTTCGCTGAGAAGCGTTCGTACTCATCGCGGGGCAATGCCGCCAGCAAGCGGTTTTCAATCGACGCAACGGGTTGCTTGAAATCAGCTACTTTGGATAAAGGCATCGCCACGATAATTCTCTCTTAGCATGAACGCTATCTAACAATCGTTCGTTTAGAACGCGGACTTGTCCGCCTATCGCGGCAGGGACACAAGTGTCCTATCTAAACGGGTTGATTCCGACCCACTTGATAAAACTACTTACTGTCTTTCGGTTTCGCGGCAGACTTTTCGATTTTCAAGCTGCCGCGAATCGTGTCCCAGCACCCCGCGGCTTTCGCAACTGTCTTTTCCGGCCTGATGAAAAAGAGCTGCACCAGCCGTTGATTGATTACTCGCCAGTAGATGTCGGTGGCGCCTGGCTGAGAATCGACCTCAAAGCGCAACTGCACGCCTTCTGCTGGCGAGCCTGCTACTTCTGTCTTCGCCGGCAGGCGTTCAACGTTAATCGCCGCGTCATAGTACTGCTTCAGCAGACGCGTGATCGATGGCTCGATCAGCGCGGCCTTGGCCTGCTCTGCTTGTTTGTCTGTGGTGATCGCGCTCCGCAGAGCAATGATCATTATCTGCGCATCCAGCGTCTTCTCAGTTAGCACGAGTTGTTGCGCCGCCGCGTTGCTCTGATCGCTCAATTCCCAGTTCTGACCGTACTCAAATGCCAAGCCCTCTTTCTCAAAACGCCTGGGTTCATTGCCCGGTGACTGAGCCTGCGAGCCGGAACAGACCACCAGTAGGCAGGAAAGGAAAATAACTTGAATGCACCTAGCCACTGACATGGTTCTCTTATGGATTACTCGATTCGGTTGAGCTCAGTGAAGAACTAGCTTCTCGCTCATTGCGAAGGCGACAGGTTCTCCCAAACAGATCCATCCCTGTAAGCGACTCTCCTAATCCTCACCCTTTCGATAAACCGATCCGACTCGGGTTGCGACAGCGTTTTTACGCTGATTACTCTTGTCGGTGGAGACATTGAATACTCGACCAAAGTCTTGCGTTTACCGGGTCGAACCTTTTCCTCACTACGGAACTGATGTCTCCCAACCTCTGCTTGCGTCTCTCTATCGATGAAGATGTATTCCCAATCAATCACCCGGACCTCTTCTGACCTTCGTTCCTGATTATTAGCTGGTACGTAAAGCGAGGATTCGAATCTTCCCTTTCCGCAGTAACTACCGGATGGCAGTACCCGATCTCCCGGGCCACAGATCGAGGGCAAGCCGCTAGATCATTACAGGGACGATCGTTGTCTGAGCAGGAATGGCAGTACGAGGACTCGGGTAGAGGATCCTTGTAGGAATCACATTTCAATATCGTAAGGTTCGATGGATATTGAAGCACATCCAAACTTTGCGCAGACGACGAAACGTGAACCGAAACCACCAGAGCAGCCGCTGCAATGACGATGAGAAATCCCTTCATAAACACACTCTCAGGGCTTTGCCCCGCGCTTTCGGCACTTAGCGAAGTGATACACGTCTACCTTTCCTACTTACATAGACGCTTGAAAGAGGGCTTATCTGAAATGATTAAGGGCGAAATGTGTGCGATGGTCTGCGTTGTTAATGCTGATTAGAAGTGAAGCTTCCCAGTTCTTTGCGGGTTGATTAGCGTCAAATGCTGGTCCGTGCCCATTAGCCTTCCGAAACAATCGGCCTCCCGCACACAAGTAGGGCTTGACCTCTAGCTTCTTCGTTCAATCGCCGAAAGCCCAGTATCTACCTCTTAGAAGCTACATATAGCTTTTCGCCATGAACACTTTGCCGCTCGGATAATCCGGACTAGTGACCGTGTAGGTAAATGCTTGGAGCACGGCATAGGCGCCGACCTCCCCGGTTCGCGACAACGCGAGAAAGCCGACCTGAACGTCCTTCGTACGCCTTACGATGCGACGCACAGCTTCGCGACACGCTTGCTCAGGAGAGCGTCCCAGCCGCATTTGTTCAATTACAGTGTGGGTGCCGCAGATGCGTATAACTTCTTCGCCGACCCCGGAACTCGTGGCCGCGCCCACCTCGTCATCAACAAAAAGGCCGGCCCCGATGATTGGCGAATCACCCACGCGGCCGTGCATCTTAAAAGCAAGCCCGCTAGTGGTGACCATTCCTGCCAACTTCCCGCTCACATCCATCGCGACCGTGCCGATCGTGTCGTGATTCGGACTACCGTCTTCGAAATAGTACGGTGGAAACGATCGCGAGACCGGTCCACGGTTTTCTATGTTAATCGAAGGCTTGTATTTCGTTTCTTCAAGCCACTTTTTCCACGCTTTCTCGGCGTCGGGCGAAAGCTTTGCATCCTCCAGCGGAAAGCCATTCTGCACGGCAAACTTTTGCGCGCCCTCGCCCGAGAGCAAAACGTGCGGCGTTGTTTCCATCACTTTGCGCGCGACCGAAACCGGGTGCTTTATCCTTTCGAGAAACGAAACCGCTCCGCAATCGCCGTTGCCGTCCATGATGCAGGCGTCGAGCGTCACTCGGCCGTCGCGGTCCGGCATCGCATCGAGCCCGACACAGCAGGTCACCTCCACTTCGGCGGCTCGGCCAGCAGCCTCTACAGCGTCAAGCGCTTTCCCCGCCTTTTGCAGGATCGGCCACGCAGCTCTATTGGCACTCATTCCGCCTACCCAGGTTGAAAGCACTACAGGCGCCTTTTGCTTCAACGATGAAACAGTCTGTAGATTTTGCCCCACAACGCGCCCGGCCACGAGCAGTGGCAGGCCGTAAAGGGGTAGCTCAAGAAATTTTCGTCTATCCATAAATGTTGAGTTAAGAGAGCGGCCTGAGATTCGTTTACTTCTCACGGCTCAGTTAATGCTGTGTAATTTGCACGGCTGGTGGAAAAGTCATTGAAACGAGGCGTCCTCGGCATGCAACGTTCTAGCGTACTCCTTACCATCAATTGTCAAAGTTACGCGGTAATCCCCAGGCCGATGAATAGGAAGAACGAATCCACCTGTTAGAGGGTCGCGTTTAGGCCAAGCGATGACGTTCAATCCGGATTTGGCTGGACGCGCTAAGTTCGCATAGACCTCCTGTCCGGAAGCGTTAGTTATTACGATCTTAGCGTCAATTTGAGCATCACGTTTCACATGGTAGTAAAACAGAGTGCCGGGCTGAGTGTTGGGGGAAAAGCCCCCAGGAAGTTTTTTAAAAGCCCAAATAAGAACGCCAGCATTTGGGAACAGATACACATCCCCCGGGCTTACAAAGTACACGTCTTTCTGGCGGTTCTCGGCGGTCAATTCCTCCAATGCTCGGATCGGCAACGTCCAGATGGAGCGTCCGTGAGTGCCAATGATGAGGTCCAACTCGCGAGGATGAATCTCCAGGTCATAGACTGCGACCGTTGGAAAATAGCCCTTAATGTCCTTGTCTAATTCCCAATTACGATAACGGCTCCAGGTTTTGCCGCGGTCGAGCGAAATCCACAATCCAAACTCTGTGCCGAGAAACAGCAGATCCGGGTTCTTCAAACCCTCCTTTATGACGTAGCAAGACTCCTTTTCCGGGAGGTTCCCGTTGATTTTCGTCCAGGCCCTGCCGTAATCCTCAGTAACATAAACATACGTGCTCAGATCACCGTTCCAGTGCCCGTCGAAGGTTGCATAAGCACGCCCCTCCGAAAACCGGGAGGCATAAATGTGAGACACCCACGTGTACTCGGGGAGACCCGGGATATTCCTGGTCAAATTCGTCCAGTGCGCCCCGTCATCCATGGTTAGCTGAACATAACCGTCGTCCGTCCCGACCCAGATCATGCCCTGCTTTAGAGGCGATTCGCTGATCGTGCGAATCGCCTGGCACACCTCATACCACGAACCTCCACTAGTTCTGTTGTATTGCGCTTGGGGTATTTGCCATTCCATTTTGTCGTGAGTCAAGTCTGGACTGACGACTCGCCAATTGTCCCCCCGGTCAACACTCTTGAAGAGGTAGTTCGAACCGTAATACAAGGTCTTCGAGTTCCAGGGGGAGATGAGGAGGGGAGCGGACGGATTTGTGCGCAATCGCAAATCGCGCTTCAGGTATGCTTGGTAAGTACTAGGGTCAGTGTAAGCGTTCAGCTCCTTCAATTGCATTAGAGGGTCTATATCACTCTTTG
Organism: Pyrinomonadaceae bacterium; assembly: GCA_036507195.1. Taxonomy (GTDB): domain Bacteria; phylum Acidobacteriota; class Blastocatellia; order Pyrinomonadales; family Pyrinomonadaceae; genus PSRF01. Next base: position 20,179 of record DASXQM010000361.1, read on the forward strand.
AGCTCCCGTCCCTCAGGTTATTACGGGTCAAATTCCCGCCGGCGCTAAGAGAATAGACGGTCGTCCAATCGTCAGGGTCGGCCATGGCCCCCTGACCATCACCGCCAGGAAGCTGAATGACATCCACGCTGGTGACCCCGCCATGTCGGGTCTGTGTCGGCAGCGAATAATTTTCACCGTCCTGCCGACCACCCATCACCCAGTACGGCTTTCGCATATCGTACCCAATGCCGTAGAACTGACCGAGAGGGGGGAGCTCCAGAGTTTCGTAGGATGTTTTTTCGTTGTACGGTTTCCCGCCATCCCAAATCTCAAAAACACCTTGGTCATTTCCAAAGAGCAAATGCTTTGTATTACTTGGATCGATCCAAAGTGCGTGGTTATCACCAGCAAATCCGACAAACGTCTTTCCCCCATCGGCAGTGAAATGCCACGGATTCCCGTGATAGATCTTGTTGACATCTTCTGGATCGTAGCGAACAAGGTTGTTATAGAACGGTCTGCCCCAATGGTTTAATTGATCCTTCTTCGCTTTGCCGTTCGTGTCTAAGGCGATTGCGGGCGTTTCCACCCAAGTCTCACCGCCGTCCGTGCTTCGATAGAAGCCGGTAGCCGGCGCCTTTGCCTCGACGGTCGCCGCCACGTGGCGAGGGTCTTTGCGGAAGTAATCCACCGATATCCGCCCCAGCTCGGTGGTCGGAAGACCCTTCGTCACCTTGTGCCACGTCCCTCCACCGTCGGTGCTGCGGTAAATGCCGCTGCCTGCCCCTCCGTGATAGTAATGATAAGGTCGGTGAACGTGGTCCCACATCGCGGCCAGCAGGTTCTTAGGATTCTTCGGATCGATGGCTAGGTCTGCGGCGCCTGTTTTCTCTTCCACGTACAGTACTTTCTTCCAACTCTTGCCCCCGTCGGTTGTTCGGTACACACCACGATCAGAACCAGGGC
>DASXQM010000362.1:0-16213 GCA_036507195.1 Pyrinomonadaceae bacterium
TGTCGCGATGTCGCGGCTCACCTGTTCGCCACCGATATTAACTTGTTCAGGAATTACCGCCGCCATCCTTTCAAAGTCTGGTCGTAGATCTTCAAACTCCTTCGGCTTCAACGGGTCGATCGCCGGCTTATAGATCGTCAGATCGAAGGCTTCGCGAAACCGTTTCTCGCGCATTGCTTTGTAGAATTCTCGCACTGTATCTGACGGCGAACGCGGTGGCGGTTGTTGCGTTAATACCGGCACCGCCCCCAGGCAAACGAACAACCCGGCGAGGAGAACGGTGGCAAGGTATTGTGAACGGAAACTTGAAGCTTGCATTAATGCTAATCCTTTGCAATTACCTTTGTGTTTAGCTGTGAGGCGCGCCCTTTACCAGCAGCGCGCCTCGTATGTTCCGGATCGAAAAGTTCAGTTGACTACTTTCGATATATCCGACAACTCCGGTCAGCGCCGCTTCACAACGGCGGGCTTACTGGTCAATAGAACCTCGCGCCCAACCAAGTATAGCAAGAGCATGAGGACCAGGAATGGAATCATCGACAACATATCGGCATTAGTGCCATGGAACAGCGGGTTGTGCAGGGTGGCCCAGTCCTCAACGCTCTTGTTGAAGGCCGCGAGGGCTGGCCGCGGTACACCTTGCAGGATCGCAATCACGATCGCGGCAAGCGCGCCACCGGCGATGTATCCCGAAGCCATCAGTACGCCTGGACTCTTGTCGGTCTCAGCCACAAATTTATCTTCAGTCAGGTTTTTGTCCTTGAGTTTTTTGCGCAGGTAACGATCAACGCCCAGGCGAATCATGCCACCGATGAAGATCGGACTCGAGGACGACAGTGGCAGATAAACGCCGACCGCAAACGCGAGCGAAGGGATTCCGCTCATCTCGAGCACGATTGCGATCATCACACCCAACAGCACGAGCGCCCAGGGAAGTTGACGATTCAGAATACCCTTGATGATGTAAGACATGAGAGTCGCTTTTGGCGCGTCATACTTGGTGACGGCCGAGCCATCTGGTCTGACCCTATGGATGCCGTTGATGCCCGGGTCAGCCAGGTAGACCACAGCGCCCTGGTCATTCACCAGGTAACGCCCAGCCGGACCACCCTCGGTGTCGGTCTTGTGCCAGGGTCTGTACATGCCGCTATCCGCGTTCGCCTGTGGACCTTTCAACTTTTCCGGAGCGCCAGCTTGTGAGGGATCAACCTTCAGGGTGGCCGGGAAATTTTCTTCAACTTTGTAAACGACCTTGCCTGACCTATCCACCAGATATTCGCCCGGATCGAGACCCGCAACTGCCGCAGCACCGGGCTCATTCTTTAGCACTCTATAATCGCCCGGCGCCAACGGTTTAATTTGATCGGCGTAAACTGGTAATGAAGCTGCCCTGGTTGAATCCAGGGTCACGCTCTGCGTTGCTGGTTCAAAACTCACGCGCGGTACATAAACCGTCGCCGAGTCGTTAAGCACGAGAAGAATTGGCCCAAGGATCAGTGCTGAAGCGAACGCGCCTATCAGGATCGCTATCTGCTGGTACTTCGGAGTCGCTCCGATCAGAAATCCAGTCTTCAAATCCTGTGACGTCGTGCCGCCATTCGAAGAGGCGATACAAACAATGCCGCCAATCGAAAGCGCGGTAATGTAGTAGCTCGGGCCGGTCCAACCGATAACTAAAAATATCAAACACGTAAGCAGCAGCGTGGCTACCGTCATACCGGAAATCGGATTCGAAGAGGAACCGATCTCGCCGGTCAGCCGCGATGAGACGGTCACGAACAGGAAACCAAAAGCTATGATCAGGATGGCGCCCATGAACGCGACGAAGATGTTTATTTGTAATCCCAGTTGCGGAAACGCCATGATCATTCCAATCAGAGCAATGATCCCGCCGATCACAAACTTCATTGAGAGATCCTGGTCTGTTCGCGGCGCGTTGGCGGCTGCACCCGGGCCGCCTCGAAGGTCGGCAAGACCACCCTTGAGCCCGCTCCAGATTGTGGGCAGCGATCGAAACAGGCTGATAATGCCGCCGGCAGCAACCGCGCCGGCTCCGATGTAAAGGATGTAAGCACCGCGAATCTGAGACGGGCTCATCTCACTGATGGGCACGGTGCCCGGAGGCAGTGCCGTGGTCATCCCTTCACCGAAAAACTTAATCGCGGGAATCAGGACCAGGTAGGCCAATACGCCGCCCGCACACATGATAGAAGCAATTCGCGGCCCGATTATGTATCCCACACCCAACAGCGCCGGAGAGATTTCCGCGGAAACCGAGCCAGCCTTGAAAGGAGCGCCAAATACTTTCTCAGGCGTATCCTTCCACCCTTTTAAGCCGGTCATGAGAACTTGATACAGAAAGCCGACGCCCAGCCCACCAAAAATTGTCTTTGCCCCAGTTTGCGCACCTTCGTCAGCAGCGCTTGCGTGCTCGGCTGATCCAGCCGCCGCCGCCCGGCGCGATTCCTCTGAGGCTCCCGCTTTTAAAACTTCGGCACACGCCGTTCCCTCGGGGTACTTCAAGTAACCATGCTGGGCAACTATCAGAGCTCGCCGCAGCGGAATCATCATCAGAATCCCGAGCAGTCCTCCCAACATCGCCACGAGCATCACGCGCGTGAATTCCAGATCCATTCCGAGAATCATGATGGCAGGCATGGTTACACCCACCCCGAAAGCGATCGACTCACCGGCGGAGCCTGCGGTCTGCACGACGTTGTTTTCAAGAATAGTCGCATCACGCAGACCAAACTTGGAAAATACTCGGAAGAGCGTGATGGAGATAACCGCGACGGGAATTGAGGCGCTAACAGTCAAACCAACTTTGAGAACGAGGTAAAGAGAGGACGCCCCGAAAACCATGCCAAGCAGTGTTCCGACGACCAATGGCAGCGGCGTAAGTTCTCGCAACCGCACGCCCGCTGGAATGTAAGGGCGAAATGTTTCCAGGTAGGGATTATCAGGCTTGAAACCAATTCTGTCCGGGAACTCGTTCGCAGGAATGCTTTCAGAAGACATCCGTGTTTTCCTCCAACAAAGTTGCTAAACGGGGAGTGCTATGGGGTTAGTTCGCCCGCTACTTTACACGGGCCAACCGCGCTTGGGCAAGCTGATTTGCCGGTAAAGCGCGGACTTCCGAAGTTTTGGAAAGCCAACTAGCAGCGTTAGTTGCCTCAGGAGAGTTCGACGTAAACAGTGGGACCGTGGGCGCCCTCGCCCGCCTTCGTTGAATGCCGCGTTTTCGGGTTTGTCAGATTCAAGAGTGTCTTGAGTAAATGGGTTGCTTGAGGCGGGCGAGGGCGCCCGCGGCCCCAGTAATACTTTCTTCAGTCTTCGCCCATTTTGGATTACACTTCAGCCGCCTTTCCAGTCATTTGACCGAAGCAATCAAAGCAACTCCATGCGAACAAGAATAGTCACTCTCCTCCTGACCGCCACGCTTCTCTTCCAAGTCAGTTCGCTTGGACGCATTAACGCGCATTACGTCGCTCTGGTTGAAAGCGCACCGAGGCGTCTGGCAGGCATTCCCACGCCCCAGGAAGTTCTCGGCTTCGTTCCCGGCGACGATCGCAAGCTCGCGAGTTGGAATCAGGTGCTTGAGTATTTCACTGCCCTCGCGAAAGCGAGCGACCGCGTCAACTTTGAAACGCTGGGCAGGTCGACGTTGGGCAAGCCGTTTGTGATGGCGACGATCAGCGCTCCGGAAAACCTGGCGCGGCTCGGCGAATACAAAAAGATCCAGGAGCTGCTTGCAGACCCGCGAAAGCTGGGACCGCCGGGTGCGCGCGACCAAAAAGCCGCAGGACTAATCAAACGTGGGAAGACGATCGTACTCATCACCTGCGGTATTCATTCGACCGAGGTGGGTTCTTATCTCTCGAGCATGCTTATTGCCCATCGACTCGCTTCATCAAACGAACCTGAGATTCAGGAAATTCTCAGGAATACGGTCATCCTGCTGGTGCCGTCGTTGAATCCTGATGGCGTGGACATTGTCAAAAACTGGTACGACAAAACACTTGGCACGCCTTACGAAGGAACTGATCCGCCCGAGCTCTATCACAAGTACACGGGCCATGATAACAATCGCGACTGGTATGCTTTTACGCAGGTCGAAACTCAAATCACCGTAGACAAGATTCATAACGTCTGGCATCCGCAGATTGTCCACGATATTCATCAGCAGGGTGAATTCGGGTCTCGTCTTTTCCTGCCGCCTTACATGCAGCCCGTCGAGCCAAATGTGCCTAAGCAGATCGTCGCGGGCTACACGGAACTTGGCAACTTCATGGCGCGCGAGATGCGCGAACAAGGTTTTAAAGGCATCACCACCGATTCAACTTACGACGCATGGTCGCCTTCCCGCGCCTACTCGCATTATCACGGCGGCGTGCGAATTCTTTCCGAGACTGCGTCATGCAAAATCGCCTCGCCAATCACCGTTAAGTTCGACCAATTGCGCAAAGGGGAAGGCTACGATCCGAAAAAGGCGTCGGCTAATTTTGGGCCGGTTTGGCGCGGCGGCGAATGGCATTTGCGCGACATTACAAACTATATGACGAGCGCGGCGTTTCTGTTGTTAAGGCATGCATCAGACAATCGTGAAGAATGGTTGTCGAGGTTTTATCAGATTGGGAACGAGGCGGTTCGGCCGCGGAAGGCTGGAGAGTTATTTGGTTTTGTTATTCTGCCCTCGGGAAACAGCGAGAAGTTAATTCAGATTCTTTGGAAAGGGGAAGTCGAGGTTGACTGGCCGCGCCAGCAGAAAGCCTTCACGGCAAATCGAGTGAAGTATCCCGAATACTCACGAATTGTTCGAATGGATCAACCATATGCAAACTTTGCTAAAGCTATTCTCGAAGCACAACACTATCCCGATCTAAGAGATTCTCTTAACCATCCCATTGCACCCTACGACGTTACGGCGCACACATTGCCACTAATGATGAATGTGGACGTGAAGGCCGTTCGTGCTCCTTTCAACTATCCGCCGCCGCGAAAGAATGAAGAAATCTCAGGTGGAGAAGCAGGTTGCGCTTTAGGTTTTGAAAACCTGCCGGGTCTTTATCGATCAAAGGTTCCATCAATCGATGAAGGATGGACGCGGTGGGCCGTCAAGCAGCAAACTAAATCTGAAGGGTACGACTCGGTAATATCGCTTGATGATAAACAAATCCGCAACGGTAGTCTCTCTTCCAAAATCAAGGTAGTCATCATCCCGGACCAGCCCGCGGCAACAATTTTAAACGGCTACAAAGCTGGCGCAATGCCGCCAGAATACACCGGCGGACTGGGACAGGCAGGCGTGAAGGCGTTGCGCGAGTTTGTCGAGCAAGGTGGTACGCTCGTTTGTTTGAATCGTGCTTCGATTTTTGCCATTCAACAGTTCAAACTTCCATTGCGCGACGTTGTTGCCGATGTACCTGAAAAAGAATTCTTTGTCCCCGGTTCCATCTTGCGCATAGAACTCGATACCTCACATCCACTCGCTCAGGGCATGCCAAAAGAATCCATTGCCTGGGTTGAAGATTCACCGGTTTTCGAGATTATCGGAACCGGGAGCGGTAGCGACCGGGTCAACACACCTCTTGGCAAAATTGGAAATAGTAACGACCGTGTAGATCCCCCAAACGTCCGCGTCATCGCACGCTACCCTTCCGACAAGAATCCACTGTTGTCAGGTTGGTTGCTAGGCGAGAGTCGAATCAGAGGAAAGGCCGCACTAGTCGAAGTCACGATGGGCAAAGGTCGCATAATTCTCTTTGGCTTCCGCCCGCAATACCGCGGCCAGTCGCTGGCAACTTATCCACTCTTCTTCAACGCAATCACTGGCAAATAACGGCTGTTGACGCCCAGCCTCTTTTTGGAGTGCGGTGACCTGTCACCGCTTTGGCCTTAGGCGGCCTGACGCCGTAGGCTTTCAGTAGACTCAACCGAGCCAAGGCCGCGAGGGGTCGCAGCCGACCAAAGCGGTGACAGGTCACCGCACTCCAAAGAGAGGCCCATTGAGCCATCACGCAAACAACATTTCCGCAGGAATGTCGCAAGCTAAGCTCGTAGTCGCAATCATCGCCAGTCTGTATTTCCTCTGGTGTGCTTACGATCCTTATCAATGGCATTTGATCGACGGCGTGAATCTGGTAATTCACGAGGCAGGTCATCTCATCTTCAGCCCCTTTGGGGAATTCATAATGATTGCCGGAGGTTCGCTCTTCCAGGTGATCATGCCCGCTCTGTTCGTCGGCTATTTTTGGTATCACGGCAAATACTATTCGGCAGCGCTGGTACTCTTCTGGGTTGGGCAAAGCATTTTGAATGTCTCTGTTTACGCGGGAGACTCTTTGGCTTTGCAACTGCCGTTGCTGGGTGGCCAGGATTCAGTTCACGACTGGAATTATTTGCTCAGCAGACTGAATCTACTGCCGGCAACTGCGAAGATTGCCGGCGGCATCCGACTGCTGGGAGCAATCGTTATTGCACTCGCAGCGTTTGGATCAATTATGTTCGCAAGGCGTGCCGAGGAGAGTTAACTTGTTTGTAACAACTCAAACGCGAACGATGCGACCGCGCCCGTGGGGCGCGGGGCCACATCAGAACCGAGAGCGCCCTTTCATATATAGAGTAGCGACCGGCCCAAGGCTCAACCAGGCTTTGTCAGGGGCAATTAGCAATATTGATTCCCCGTTGCGATTGACTGCGTTGGGTTGAGTGTTCGGCCGGTCGCTACTGCTCCCGGTTGCTGATTTTGAATTGAGTGGTGCTTGAGTTCGGTTTCTGAAACCTGGGTATCGTTCAAAACGTATATAATGAGGCGTACAACAAGCGGCTTGCTGAATACATGCAGAGCGCCGCTGTCATGGCCAACATGGTCACCTTTCTCATCACTTCCTTTTTCATCCTGGCTTTATTAGCTATCGCGGCTTATTTCTGGCAGAAGCCATCTTCTTCAACCGCAGCAGAGGCCCTGCGGCCGCCACCAGGGCGCGGATTATTCATGGACGATACACCGGGCGGCCAGGATGTGGCGCTAGCCCGGACTGAGGCCGATCCCGAAGCAACTACAGCAAAACGCACAGAACTAATTGAGCGCGCGAAAGGCGGCGAGAAGTCAGTTCTTCAGGAAGCTACCAGCACTAAGGGGGCTGATCTCTACGAGGAAGTGTTGAATTTGCTGGTCGCCGGCGCCGCTTCCGATTCCCAATTGCTTTCTCTTGTTTCCTATGTCACCCGCCACGAATTGCGTGTTAACAAGAAACTCGCTGAAAGAGTGATAGATTCGTACAAAAGGGCACCGGACCGTAACTCGACGGCAAAGATGGTTCACGTTGCTGCGCTTTCTGACGATGCTGCAGTCTATCAGAGCGCGGTTGAAGCCGCGTTAAAGTTTTGGCGCGACAGGCATCCCTCTGAAATTTCCACGCGGGAGTTGCGCACTATACTCGAAGGTGAATTCTGGATACTATCTTCGCCCACGAGAAGCTCAGGCTCAGGCTTCCTCCTGAAACAGGCCCTCGCGGCCGCCCGACGCGAATTGGATGCGGCCCACAATGATTAACCCTATTCAGCTCCCAAACCACTTAAATTGAAAGAGGCAAGACCCATGGAAAATTTTGACATCGTTTCAATGCTGCCCGTGTTCCTGGTAGCACTGGTCCTGTTTATTGTGCTGCTCGTTATCCTGAGACGAATTTTGGTCAACGTTGATGCGCGTGAGATCGCGATAAAGGAACGTCGTTATTTTGGCGCGAAGATGCCGCCGGGAAGAGTGGTAGCCACGGAAGGTGAAGTAGGAATCCAGGCAGATGTCCTGAAGCCGGGTCTGCACTTGATTAAATACCCATTCGAGCGGGTCGTCAGGAAGGTTCCACTCATTGAGATTGGCGCCGACGAACTGGGCATAGTCGAAGCCGTTGACGGTGAACCAATGCTCCCGGGCAGGATCTTTGCTCTTGACCGCGCGCAGAATGCCCACAACAACTTTCAGGACCCCATCGCGTTCATCAAGCAAGGCGGCGTGAAGGGTATTCAATTGCGAACGCTGCCACCGGGCTTGTGGCCCATTCATCCATACCTTTTCCGCGTTTCAGTCGCGAAGACGACAGTCATCCCACAGGGAAAAGTAGGAATCATCATCGCCGCCGACGGCGCTCCTCTTGATCCGGGGCGCTTGCTCGCAAAGGCTGTTGACGGTCATCTCAGTTTTCAAAACGCCGAACTCTTCGTGGCTGCCGGCGGCCAGCGTGGGCCCCAAGTAGACATTCTAACACCCGGCACCTACCGCATTCTGACGCAGTCTCTCGCACTTGAGAACGGATCAGAAGCCAAACCCGGTTTGTTCACCGTCAGGCTTTACGATGCGACCATGATTAACGAAAACCAGATTGGTCTGGTCGAAGCATTGGATGGTGCGCCGTTGAATCCCGGCGATTACGTAGCCGAGTCGATCCCAGGCCACGACAATTTTCAGGATGGTCACGAGTTCATCGAGAGCAGCGGCCAGCGGGGGCCCCAGAAAGACATCTTGTTGCCCGGCACTTACTACGTTAATCCACAGCTTTTTAAGGTTATTCCTGAAAGTGCGAAAGAGGTGAAACCGGGCGAGGTAGCAGTCATTGTGTCTAATACCGGCAAAGATCCTTCCGAGGATATTCGCCGTCAGATGGCTGCCAAAGTACGCGAGAGAATGGAGCGCGAAGAGAAGGAGCAAGCTGAGCAATCAGCGGCACTGCTGGATAAGCTCGATGAAGGCCGCACCGCGGCTGAGATCAAAATGGAGTTGATGAGTGGCGATCCGGCCGACAGGCGGCTTGATGAAGGCGCCCACGAAGCGTATGTCGTACCCGAAGGTTATCGCGGCATACAGGAAACGGTCGTGGGCCCTGGGCGCTATTACGTCAACACGCTGGCGATTACGCCAATCATTATTCCGACAACCAACCAGACTGTTGAATGGACTTCGGGCGAAGTCGTCAATACCTTCAATCCCTTTGAAGTGATTTCGAAAGACGGTTTCACGATGCAGCTGGAAGTGCGCGTGGTGTTTCGCGTAAAACCGGAAGACGCGCCTTTCATGGTCGCGAAGATCGGCGGTATAGATCGCCTGGTCCAGAATGTAATGCATCCGCTAATTGACTCGATCTTCCGCAATCAAGCGTCTGAGTCGTCGGCGATGGCCTACTTGCAGAACCGCCATGAAGAGCAGGAGCGCGCCGAAGCTCGTGTGCGTGCGCACCTTTTGAAGTATCACGTCGACGTAGTCAACGTGCTCATCTGCCACATTCACCTGCCGGAAGAGTTGATGAAGACGCAAACTGAAAAGATTCTCGCCGAGCAGCGCCAGAATATGTACAACGCGCAGCGCGAGGCCGAAGAGAAGCGCATTCAGTTGGAGAGAACCAAATCACAGGCCGACAACCAGAAAGACTTGATGGGAGCAACCGTGGGCGTTGAGATCGCCGGCAAGCGCGCTGAACAACGCAAGGCTGAAGGTGAGGGCGAGGCCCACTATATCTCACAAACCGGCAGGGCCGAGGCCGAGAAGGTTCGTCTGATGGGAGAAGCGCAGGGCGTGGCTTATCGCGAGCAGGTCAATGCACTCGGCGCACAGGGCGTTGCATTGGTTGAAGTCCTGAAGGTAATTGGCGAGAAAGGCGTGCGCATTACGCCGGACATTATGGCTTCGGGGGGTTCTGGCACCGGCGATGGTGGCGGCGGCATAGGCACCCTGCTACTGCTTAATCTCTTTCGCAACCAAATGAGTCTGCCGGCCGCGAACGGTGAGAAGGTGAAAGAAAGATAGGCGGACTCGGGGGCGTCCTCACACGCCCACTGCGGTCTACAACTCATCAAGTTTTGAAGCAACTGCGAAGAGTAATCCAACCGCGAACACTGGGACCACCGCGGGTGTCCCGCCCGCTTAAGCGCGAAGCGCGCACAATACGACCACAGCCGGTGCAGAGCCCGTATTCACGGAAGTCGCCTTTTTTCCCCTGAACAACGAGATTCTTACTATCGTTTCTTCTTGTAAGACCTTCTTCGGTAACGAGTCAGCAAGATGAATGATGATGAATTGGGGACGCGCGATTCCGTCGAAGTGTGGCAAGTAGCCTCGGCTATGCCAGCCAGCAGCGCGCAGTTTCTCTTGATGTTTATCGTTAGCGAGTGTCATCCGCGTTTGAGACGTGGATGATATTACCAGGAACCCGGATTTCCGAGCTCATGAGGTGCAAGACCGAGGTTCGGTTCTAGCAAGAACTTTTGTGCGCGCTTCGCGCTTAAGCGGGCGGGACGCTCGCGGTCCCAGTAACGACTTGAGCGAAACATTTTTGTGGGCTAGGTGAGCCTACCTTTACCCTTCGAGATACATCCGCGCGGCCATCTTGGTCAGCTTCCAAACCTTCGACCATTCAATACTGCCATTGCCATTCTCCCGGCCGGCTATCTTGTCTAAGATTAGCTTCCGAAACATGCGACCCTCGCGCCGCAGCATAAACTCTTTTGCGTAAGGCTTCGCGGTTTCGAAGAAGCTGAACTCCGGATCCGTAACAATGCCGATGCCCTCGAGAGTCATCAACGCGCGCATGATGTAGGTGAAGTTTGCGGGCAAACGGAAGGGATACTCATAGATTACTTCAGCAAGGTCGTAAGTTAACTCTTTAAACTTGACTTCACCTAACTTGAGATTGAGATAAACCTTGAAAAGTTTTTCAACCACCGGTCGCACGGTTTCGGGATCCACGCCCGGCTTGAGGAAGTTGAGGTTGATAATATCCTGGCCCAGGCCGTGTACGTCGCGTGCCACCACATGAAAGAATGCATCAATCATCTGCGACTGCAGCCTGGGAGTAATGCGACCAACCATCCCGAAGTCGAAAAACGCGAGATGGCCGGAATCCATCACCAGCAGATTTCCCGGATGCGGATCGGCGTGGAAAAACCCGTCTTCCAATAGCTGCTTCAGATAAGTGCGAACTAATAACCGGTTGACTTTGACCGCCGAGATGCGGCGCGCGCGCAATCCTTCGACGTCTATGACTTTCGTGCCGTGAATGAATTCAAGAGTCAGGACCCGGCGGCTCGTGTGGGACCAGTAAATCCTGGGAACACGAATCACTTGCCACCTGCGGAAGTTGTAGCGGAAGCGGTCAGCGTTTCGACCTTCCTTCACGTAATCCATCTCTTCAAAAACGGTGGTGTGAAACTCCCGCAGCATGCCTTCCCAGTCAGCGTTTTCATTCGCTCTCGGGAAAAAGCGGTTGGTGAGCTTAACCAATCGATAGAGAATCGCGATGTCAAAACTGATGATCTGTTCGAGGTCCGGGCGCTGAACTTTTACAGCGACCTCCTCACCGGTTGACAAGCGCGCGCGGTAAACCTGGCCCAGCGAAGCCGACGCAACCGGCTCGCTGTCAATCTCCGCATAGCAATCTCGCAAACTGCGCCCAAGTTCTTCTTCGATCCGCGCGAATGCTTCGGCGGTGGAGAACGCCGGCACCTGATCTTGCAGCGTCGACAACTCTCTTACGTAAGCAAGCGGAAGAAGATCCGCCCTGGTGCCAAGTGCCTGGCCAATCTTGATGAACGTCGGTCCCAGACTGACTAAACTACTACTCAACCAGACGGCTTGTTTTGCGAGGCGTGCTTCTTTCCTGTCCGACCCTTCGACACCGCGAAAGACAATAAAGCGCACGAGCTGAACCAATTTGTGGAGAGCAACGCGAAGGAATTCGCGGTAGCGCGCCTGTAGTCGTGCAAACAGATGCTTCGCTTTTGTTTCGCTACGAAGCCGCTCCGCCATGCGGCGGTTGAAATTTGCGCGGATGTCATAACTGTCTAGAAATAGGTAGAGGGTGAACAATCCGAGGACGCGGGCCACTTGTGCGAGTCGCAACCAGCCGCGCAGCCCACGACCCTTGAGAATTTCAGCCACCATTTCATCCGTCAGCGGCTCGGGGGAAGGACTGCTTTTGATCCACGAAGAAGGATCGCCGCTTTGATTGCCCACGGGCTTGCCCAAAGCGGCACGCTGGCCATTGCCGGCGGCGTTCACAGCCATAGGGACTGCCACACGAACTAATGCTTGATCCTTATTCATGAGAGCTAATAACTTGCTAACAAAACTTCGGCGGGTGATTAATCGCCGTTCCACTATCACCATATCAAAGCGATCTAGACAAGTGAAAGCATGTGCCTCGCACCGCCCCGTTCAAAATAACTCTGCGCCCGCATCACGTCATTCTCAATCTGCGCCTTCAAGTCCTCAATCGAACCAAACTTCCGTTCGTTGCGTAAGCGGTGGAGGAAGCGAACGCGCACCACATCCCCATAAAGATCGCCCGCCCAATCCATTACGAAGGTCTCGACCGAAGGTTCCGCATCAGACTCAAAAGTCGGCCGCACGCCCACATTAGTAACGCTCCGGCGCCATTGGCCGTCGATCAGAGTTCCGGTCACATAGACGCCGTTCCTGGGTATGACGCGGTTTCGGGGATGCAAGTTGGCTGTGGGAAAGCCCAGGCCAGCGCCTCGCTCAGCTCCTCGTTCTACGCGGCCTTCCACTCCATAGGGCCGGGCCAGCAGCCGCCGCGCCAGGTTAACCTTCCCCTCTGCCAGCAGCGCCCTTATCTTGCTGGAACTGACGCGCTGGTTCCGAAACTGGACTTCCGGAACTTCATCCGCAAAAAACCCCAGCGTCTGGCTGACTCGCCTCAACAATTCGATATTGCCCTCGCGATTGTGACCAAACGCGAAGCCGCAACCAAGGTAGACTTCTTTTGCATGGAGCCGGTCCCTGACGACGTCGCTGAGAAAATCCTCGGCGCGAGTTTGGGAAAACTCTTCATCGAAACGAATGACGATCGTTTGTTCGATGCCAAGGACGCCAAATCCTTCAACCTTTTGATCGAGAGTCTGCAGGAGAGGAGGCGACGATTCGGGATGTAGCACCGCACGCGGGTGTGGATCGAAAGTGATAACGGTTGGAATCGCCCCGGTCTCGCGCGCTCTTTTCACCACGGTGCGCATGATCAATTGGTGGCCAAGGTGCAGACCATCAAACACGCCGAGCGTCAGGACCGTCGGTCGGTGGATGTCGGCGTTGTCAGTTCCGTGGAAGAGTCGCATAACAATAGTGATGAGTACTGAGTGATGAGTCATGAGTAATAGCAGTTTTGACCCTTCCTACTCAGCACTCACTACTCATCACTCATCACTTATTTCCAGTCCATCGTACGCCCACTCAATTCCCGGCGGCAGACGCGCGGAATCGCGCTCGTGCTTGACGTCATGCGCGATATGGGTCAGGAAAGCTCGCTTGGGTTTGATCTTCTCGATGTAGTCGAGCGCCTTGTCCAGCCAGAGGTGCGTAGGGTGTTCCTTGAATCGCAGGCAGTCAAGTACAAGAACGTCGAGACCGCGCATCTGATCCATTGTTTTGGGCGGAATCTCACTGAGGTCAGTTGCATATGCAAAATCGTTTAAGCGGTAAGCCATCACCGGCAGCCGTCCATGAATTACCTCGAGCGGCGTAATCAAAAAATCTTTTTCCAAACAGAATTGCGCGCCGGGCACAACCGTGTGGGGAATCACTTGCGGCAGGCCGCCGCCAAAGTGTGAAGGCTCGAAGATGTACTTAAAGATACGTCGAATATCAATCCAGGCGCGCTCATTGGCATAGAGACCCAGCGCGCCATAGCGAAAATTCAGCGGCCGAATATCATCGAGACCAAAGATGTGGTCGGCATGGCAATGAGTGACCAGAACCGCATCGAGCCGCCTCAGACCGTAGCGTAATGCCTGCTGGCGAAAGTCGGAAGAGGTATCGATCAGTACAGACTGCCCGGCGTGTTCTATGAGAATTGAAACTCGTAAGCGTTTGTCGCGAGGGTCGTCTGAGGTGCAGGTCTCACATTCGCAGGCGATGGAAGGCACGCCAGTGGATGTTCCTGTACCTAAAAACGTAAGCTTCATCTGGTAAATAGTAAATGGTGAACGGTGAATGGCCTAACGGCTAAACGCAAGACCACTTACTATTCACCATTTACCATTTACCTGTATCAGCCACCGGTAATGTCGCGGCTGCTATAGGCGCGCGCCTTTGAGGCGGTGGCGTTGGTAAGTGAAACGTATTGCATCCGCAGGTCGGCCAACAGCCCTTCAAGGATTTGTTTTTCCTGTGGCAGGAGGTTGCCGTGAGTCTTTTGTTCGAGCATTCCCAGCACGTCGATCCAGTGTTTGCCGAGTTCTAAATCGACCTCGCGCTTGCCGGTGACCGGATGTTCCATCATTCCCAGCGAAGAGGCAGCGTTTGAAGCGATAGACATCATAAAACTAGCAAAACTTGCCGGATCGTCCGCTCCAGGCAACTCAACTTCCGCGCCCGATTCCGCGCTGGACGACGCAGCTTCTCCACTTGCCTCGGTTTGTTGGTTTTGTTGCTGGGTATTCACTACTGCTGCCTCTTTAGCACCGGCCGTTTCAGCCCCGGCCGGCGGCTCAACCGGGGAGCTGGCGTTGGCGGGAGTAGCTTTAGGCGTTTCCGGTTTTATTTCCGGCCTTTCCTCCTCCGGCACTTCGCGCGGTGTGCCGTCCGGGTTAAAGAGTCTCCGGTCCGTTACTTTGTAACTAGTTTGTTCCTCGCTCATTTTTACAGCCTCCTTTCCCTTGCAATTTCGCGTTCTACTTCTTAGAAGACACAGTGAGGACGACCCACTTGTCAACACTTCACTGGACTTGTTGATGTGTGCCGATGGTAGCATCCGTCTTGTATGCTCGCAAGACAACGGTCTAAGGGGTTTCGAGTTTCGAGTTTCGTGTTTGGAGTTTTGAGGTTTGGTGTGTCGGTGCATGCGTTCTAAACTCAATCCTCGATGCTTACTGAACACGAAACTCGGAACTTGAAACTCGGAACTCGAAACTCAAACTATGCCTGCCACCTTTAACGATCTGATCGAACTAATGCAGAGACTGCGCTCACCCGACGGCTGTCCGTGGGACCGCGAACAAACTTACGCGACGCTGGCGCCGATGCTTTTGGAAGAAGCCTATGAAGCATTTGAGGCTGTCGAAGATGCCCGCCAGGGCGATCCGAATGAATTGCGTGACGAACTTGGCGATCTCCTTTTCCAAATAGTTTTCTACGCTCAGGTAGCTAAGGAGCAGGGCGACTTCTCGATCGACGAAGTGACCAGCGCGATTCACGCAAAGATGGTCCGGCGCCATCCACACGTCTTTGGCGACACCAGCGCAAACGACACGGCGACTGTCTTACGCAACTGGGAAGCAATGAAGCAGGATGAGCGGCGGGCCGCCGGCAAGAGCGAGCGCGAAGAGTCGTTGCTTGATGGCGTGTCGTCGAAGGCGCCGGCGCTAATGGAAGCACATCAGCTTTCAACCAAGGCAGCGCGCGTGGGTTTTGATTGGCAGGAATTAGAAGACATCTTTGCCAAACTCGAGGAAGAAATCGGTGAACTGCGCACCGCCATCCACACACACTCAGCATCTAACAGGGAAGCCGATCACACTCGCGTGCGCGAAGAGTTCGGCGATTTACTGTTTGCCGCAACAAACATCGCGCGCCATCTGAAAGTCGAACCGGAAGCTGCTTTGAAGTTAACCAACCGAAAGTTTCGCCGTCGCTTTGGCTATATTGAGAAGAAGTTGCGCGAGCGAGATCAGACGTTTGACGCTACCACACTCGATGAGATGGAAGCGCTCTGGCAGGAAGCGAAGGGAGAGTAGCCTGGGGAGATGGCAGTAGTTCTAAAGGCCGTGGGAGGGCAAGTACCTCCGATTTTCCATTTCTCATTTTTCATCACTACTGTCCCAACGTTGATTGGCTCATCACCTGTATCTTGTTGGATTTGATTTAGTTAACTCCTATGCGTGTTGGAATCGATTTCAATTCCCAGCGGCTTAGCTCCCGCGATCCGGCTGGTGACGGCTCATGAAGTCAGTACGACCTCGCGGTAGAGATTGTGTGGAAACTCCGTTACGCGGCTCTGCCGCCCGATGTGCGGTGGCGGCTCCGCCCCACCGGAGGTGGCACCTAATCATTCCGGGGCTACGCCCCAACACAGGGGCGTAGCCCCGGATTCCATCAGCTCCAGCCGGAAGGGCACAGAGCCCGTGTCAAAACTCAGAAATCCCACCCACGGAAGTGGGTGGATTTTTCAGATCCGACCTACCAGAGGCAGCGCGGATTCTTTGGGAATCC
>DASXQM010000363.1:0-4544 GCA_036507195.1 Pyrinomonadaceae bacterium
TCGTTTCTTCCTGGATTACGCGCGAGACCAGAACATTCAGGCGTTGGGCGTTTCGTTCCACAATCTGGAGCAGCGTCGCAACACGCTGGTTCTTGCATTCGCCGGAAAGAGTGTGGTCGAGAACCATGGCGGCCATGGACACTGCCGATAACGGTGTTTTGAGATCGTGAACAATAAAGGACAGGTGCTCATCACGCTGTCGCTGGATCTCCAAAGCCTTTTGCTCGCTGTAAGTCTGAACAGCTATCCCAATGGCCTTATCCAATACGCGGTCGAGGATAGACCGGACGCGTCCGGTAACGGTGATGCGATTCGCCTCCGCGAATTCCTGGATCGCCTCCCGCAGGGCGTTATAGTCCGCAACAACCTCGATCAGGTTGAAACCCTCATGGAGCCGCTGCCGCCCATGGACCTCCGTAGTTCCGTCCACTGGCAGCGTAATCAAAGATTTGTTCTTTCCCTTTAGCAGGGCCGCGGCGACATCGTCCAGGAGGGCAGCAATGTGGCTGCCTGCTGCGGGTGTATCCAGATTCCGAACTCCCAGAACTTGCTGCACCTTGTTTCGCCATAGGTGCATTAGCTCTTCGCGTTGTTGCAGAATGAGCTCCGCCAATCTTGTTAGATTTTCGTTGCGCATTTGTCCAGTCTATCAAACAAAGCCGGAGCGTTTTGTGGCTTTCAGCCCATCAAGTGAAAACGAGGACAAGTGGGTTCTTCAAACGGGTTACGATGATTTTTGGGAATGCTAGATTTTTCGAAGCTGCGGAAGTGAATAAATGTCGTTGGTAAATTTCTCGACCGCCACTACGCTATTTCTATCGTGGCGTCATGAAGACGGAACCCGTTCAGACAATTAAGCGTTACACGCAAAGGCAATTGAATACTCAAGCCAAGCAAGCATTTCGGAGGATTCAGATAGACAGGCCAGAAGCAGGCGTGAAGCAGGATTAT
The DNA here is from genome assembly GCA_036507195.1 of Pyrinomonadaceae bacterium. Taxonomy (GTDB): domain Bacteria; phylum Acidobacteriota; class Blastocatellia; order Pyrinomonadales; family Pyrinomonadaceae; genus PSRF01. The sequence continues at coordinate 952 of DASXQM010000363.1, forward strand.
CGGTACAGAGGCTGGGACATCATCATTAATAACGGCCATGTCACCCAAGTCCTCAATTATGACGTGACAACGGCGGATGAGATTGTGAAGCGAGCGCGGACGATTCCGCTGTGAAGACGAATCCGCGTCGAAATAAAAGACGCGAGCAAGGCCGCAATTAATTGGGATTGGTCAAATGCGGCCTTTGCTGCGCGTTTGTCTCCCGTGCAATTCTTTTTGAATTTCTTCTGCCTGCTGTAGGTGGTGTCGAAGGGTCGGTAATGCATCGCTGGCGAATTCCGCTGTATCGACATCTCGCTTTATGTCTGCACGCGAGTATTTGCGCTGATCCGGTGTAGTCGGTTTTTGCCGCGCCGTTTCCTGGCCGGATGGAGTTGTCTGTTGACGGGTGGTGACAGCGTTACCGTGCACGTGCGTTTCAGCTTCGAACTCGCGAATAGCTTCACGATGTCCGCTGATCATCACTGCTAGAAACTCTCGGTCGAAATCGGCGCCCGAAAGCGCTGAGAGCCGATTGAGTGTCTGTTGGTGTTCGGCCGTGAGTTGCACGTCGGCAGCATTCTTGGTGCTGCGGCCGGTGGTTGTTCGGTTGCGATCGGTACCGTTAATCACCGTTCGCGCGTCGAGGAGTTCGTTTACCTTATCCAGTCCTTGGTTATGATCCCTCACGATCATCTGAGCGAAATCCTTGAGGCGGAAGTTCAGCGTCCTATTAGCGGCCAGCTCTCCGAGCCGCACTTCGGCGCCGTTCAGTTCCATCGCTTTGGACAGAAATTGAGTGCCGTGATGGGCGTAAAGCGGCAAGAAGAACAGTGCCACAATCACGGATACAAGCATGATTTTGGAAGAAAAAATGTGCATCCCCAAACCTCTCCCTTTATTGAACAGCTTTCTGTACTGGATTGGCTAGCAGTTGAAACTCCAATGAGGCAATGCCATCTATTGAGACGCGCTTACACGGACTCCTTTTCAGGGTGAGCGAGACATTGTCGAAAAGGACTATGCCGGAAGGAGCCCCGATTTAGGTGTTTGGGATGTGACAGCTCTGTGAAAGGCGGTGCACGTCTGGCACCATATCGTTCTTCTGGCGTTCAATTTGGAAATGCTGGTTCTTACCATCTGGTCATATGAAATATGTGGTGAAGAATGTGATCATGGAGTTAGTGGTAATAAAGCACGATGGCGCTAGCTCTGCTTTGTGGGAAGCCCGTGCGAAAGGTCATCTCAGAGAGGTCACATGAAAAAATTTCAAAAGGTCTTCGCCGCCATTGATTTCAGTCCTGGTTCCGACGAAGCTTTGCGGCAAGCCCACGAGCGTGCAGAATCGGCGGGCGTACGACTGGCCGTCTGCCACATTATTCCAAATGAACTTCGCAGCAATTTGCTGTTTCCTCACATCAGCCGGATTACTGCGTTGAAGTTTCCATTGGAGGCTGAGCATGTTGCTGAAGCGGCATCTGCGCGCGTCACTGAAATCACTCGCCGGAAAGAGGGAGAATTCGAGCTCATCATCGATGACGGAACGCCGCAGGCTTTGATCCTGACTCGCGCTGAAGAGTGGGATGCGGATCTTATTGTCATGGGCAGTCATGGTCAAACCAGCGCCGCCGACGCCCTTATCGGCAGCGTCACTGACAGCGTCATTCGGCACGCTCATTGCCCAGTGCTAATCACTCGATCCAGCAATCGCACTGGCCGCATCCTGGCGGGTACCGATTTCTCGGATCCCGCATTACCCGCCCTTAGAGCTGCCGCGGATGAGGCTGAACGAGTCGGAGGCAAATTGATGGTCGTCCACAGTCTTGACCTCGTGTGGTCGGCGGCCGCTTATCCCGCAATGGCATTTGGCGGTGCGCCATTTAGTGTGTCCGCAGAACAGATAAAAGAACTCGAGGTAATCGCCACAGAACGACTTGAAGAGTCCCTGAAGCAACTCAATATCAGCGGAGAGACGCTGGTGACAACCGGTGCGGCTGGAACTGCGCTCATAGAAATCGCTCGCGAAAGGAAAGTAGATCTCATTGTCGTCGGGACAGTCGGTCGCACAGGGCTCCGTCGAGCTTTGCTCGGAAGTGTTGCCGAGACCGTTGCCAAAGGCGCCCCGTGTTCGGTGCTCATCGTTCGCCTTCACCCGGAGTAAAGATGTTGGCGACGGTTCATCCCATTGGAAAGGAGGATTTCGCCGAGTTATCCCCACGCGATTGTAGAGGTATGGCTTCATTTACCGTTAGTCAACCGATTCTGAACGTCCCAACCGAAACGTTTCCCCGCACGAAAGTTCCTGTTTGCGCACGACACCATGTAGGCATGTAGGCGAACATGCTGATTCCAATGAATGGTGGCAATGGCCCGTGCCGTGCCACTACACGCTCCAAGACACACCAAAAAGTGGGAGCTGACCAGATTATGTCGGAAAATCCTGAGAAGAGCGTCCACATCGATAAGATACGCTTGATAGCAGCCGCGACGTCCAAGTTCGAATTAAGGGTTGGAGAACTGCGTCACATGGTCAGATGCAGCGAATGCTTGCACTTTTTTTGGGACTTACGAGATCCATTCCGACCAGCGCAACGAAAGGCAGCCAAGTTAGCCGCTTGAATTGACGCGACCTGCCGCGGAACTCCTGTATCAAGACCGGCTCCAATATAACGTCACGTTTGCGCCGGAAAAGTAGCTCTGCGTACTCATGAAGCGATTGTGAGTAATCCGGCAATCTCCACTTTGTCTAAGCCGTCGTAAACATCGAGAGATCGGGTTCAATGCCAGCACACACACACGACGAGACAATCCGAATGTCATTAGATGACTTCAAACGACTGGCAAACCCGAAGATGTTTCACTTTGCTCAGCCTTATAACGAAGGTTTGCAGCGCTTGGCGGCCTGACAAATGTTTCAGGCGACGTTGTCCACGGATTCGGGCTTCGCAGCGACCCGGAAGCGAACAGTTGTCGAGGTATTCACGGATTCAATGCGAAGCCCCTCCTCTGCACCATCAGCGGAAAGATACAGAACCAGCAATGTGGGCCGGAACAAGATGTGTTTGATTTCCTTTTCTTCAGAATGCACTCTGACGTTGATCCGCGGGTTCTTTTGATCTTCCAAATCGAACTCGACGGATTCTAAGGGCATGAATCGAGAAGCGACGTCTTCAGAAGTCTCCAAATCGTGTGTCTCGATTGTGACCAGCCATCCGTGATGCCGGCGCGCGAAGGCCGGCAAGAATTCATTCCATTCCTGCTGCGGAAGAGTGACGGTGGATGTCATAAACTATGCGGCTTCTTTCATAAGGTCTCGCACTTCAGCATCGGTGGTCTGAGGAAAACTCTCATACCACTCCCCAACGGCCCGAAAATATTCGGGAGTCATGGCGCAAATTACTTCATCCGCTTCCGCCTTGAGTTCAGCGCAGGTTTCCACCGGAGCAGTCGGCACAGCAACGACGATCCTGGCTGGATTCTGCTGTCGCACCGCAGCAATAGCCGCTTTCATCGATGAACCCGTTGCCAGTCCGTCATCGACCAGAATCACCGTTTTGTTGTGGATGTTTAATGCGCTACGATCACCGCGGTAAAGGCGCTCTCGCCGCTGAAGC
>DASXQM010000364.1:0-7066 GCA_036507195.1 Pyrinomonadaceae bacterium
AAAGCAGTCGCCGCGTCGAGCGCCAAAGATGGTTTGACGCAACTCCTTCAGCAAATCCTCAATGGAGCGGGCGAAAGAGCCAGGTATAAATTCGACGGCAGGCACCTCGTCTTTGAACCTAAGGACCTCGGCGTCAGAGAGGGCCAGCTTCGCTTCGGCGCGCGCAAGTTGAAGCCATTTGTCTATGGCTGCGCGTGGACTGCGGAGGATTTGCGCAATTTCGCTTGGATAGTATCCGTGGAAGAATCGCAGGATGAGCACGCTGGCGAGCTTAGCCTTTTCTTTACGATAGCAGGCGTAGTAACAAATTCGGCGCAATTCGTCCTGCACTCGGATCACATCCCGCGAATCAATTGTCCGCAAGCCAGTCGCGGCGGATTCGTATTCCACGATCGAAAGTTGCTGGAAACGCGCGCGGCTCGACCGGCGCTCCTGCGAGACATGAAGGTTGCGGAGCATGACGTAGAAATAGCCGTCCAGATTACGAATCGTTTTCAGATCAGGTTGAGTTAGCGTAGTGAAGTGAATAAAGGCATCGTGCAGTAAATCCTCGGCAAGGTCGCGATCATGTTCGGTTAGCCGGAGCGACCAGCCCATCAGGCGATCGTAATGCTCAATGAATAACTCTTCGTGGCTGGGTGATATCTTTTTCAGCAGCTTTAGCATCGCCGTGGTCTGTTAACCGTACATAGCCTAAATATTTCCGCGGTTACCTATAAGTAGCTTGGGAAGGGGTCAATCTACCCTGCGGTTGGGATTATTTCGACATTTTGGGCGCGAACCGCTTTGCCTTAGAAGTTCTCCGTTGGTTCGGCTTCGGCTTTGCCGCCGGATGTGAGGCGGTGGCTATGCCCCGCTGTAGAGATGCCTTTTAGCTTTTTGGGCTATGCCCTTGTTGCGGCCTTTGGCCCTGCAAATCCGAAGGGCTAAGCCCGAACCAAGGGCATAGCCCGCGAACAATCTGGGTGCTGTCGGCGGAGCATAGCCACCGCCTCATATCCGGCGGCAAAGCCGAACCTGACCTGGCGCACCATGCCTTTTGAGGCAAAGCTCACTCGGTCCCCCCTTTCTAATACTGTCCGCTGTCCACGCGTGAAAACAGGTGTCTCCTCGCTGAGGATAAGCTTCGTGAGACGAGTCAACCAGAGGCATTCGACGATTTATCTCACGATAAGCAGAATTGCTTATGCCGGGAGCTCCAGATTTGTTAGAAAGTTTCGTGCCCATTCTATTTCTATTAGCCTGCCAAGTACCCGTCTAACGCCGACCAGCAAATCACAAGCATCGATGTTAAGGAAAATTCTGTTCATAGTCGGAGTGATTTTTGTCGCGACGCCCTGGGCATCTCCACCAATCGCTCTTGCTCTGGGGCTTTCATTCGGTTTGATCTTTGCTAATCCGTATGCGAAGCAGGTCCACAAGCTCTCAAAACGCCTGTTGCAAGTTTGTGTCGTAGGATTGGGATTCAGCATGAACCTGCATGAGGTGCTGAAGATTGGCCGCTCGGGATTCCTCTATACGATCCTGGGTATCGGCTTCGTGATGATCATGGGAATGAGTTTAGCCCGGTTGCTGAAGGTTAACAGCACCAACGCCTTTTTGATCGCGGTGGGCACGGCCATCTGCGGCGGAAGCGCGATTGCCGCCGTCGGGCCGGTACTTGAAGCGACGGATGAAGAGATGTCCGTATCGCTGGGAACAGTCTTCATCCTGAATTCAATAGCCTTGATTCTCTTCCCAATAGTTGGCAGAGCGCTCGACCTAACGCAGGAACAGTTCGGCTTGTGGGCGGCCCTCGCAATTCATGATACGAGTTCGGTGGTGGGCGCAGGCATCAAGTACGGAGCGGTGGCCTTGGCGGTGGCGACGACCGTAAAGTTGGGGCGAGCGGTCTGGATTGCGCCGGTGGCGTTAATCGCGGCTACCGGCAAACGCCAATGGAAGGAAATCAAGTGGCCGTGGTTCATTCTTTTCTTTATAGCAGCGACGATCATTCACACGTATTTCTCCTCGTCAGTGCGACTGGGAATTAATTTATTCAGTATTGCCGGCAGTTTATCGAAGACGGGATTGATACTGGCGCTCTATTTGATCGGCAGCAACATCTCACGGGCGACACTCAGGAGCGTCGGTGTGCGACCATTGCTTCACGGTATGCTGCTTTGGTTGATAGTAACTGCGATTTCGTTGGGACTGATCTATAAGAAGATAATCGTTCTCTGAGGATACGAGAATACTGTGTGTATGGGCGAGTGATATAGCGAAAGATCTCTAGCGCAGTGTCTTAAGTTCGATTTCTCTGTGCAACCTTTGCACTTCCCCTGGTTTCGTGGACACAGAGTTTACGCTGCCGAAGTCAGCAAGCGTTGTTCGAACTGCAACGGGCTAAGATAGCCGAGTGCAGAGTGTCGGCGCCGGCGGTTATACCAGACTTCGATGTACTCGAAGATGGCGGTCTTGGCAGCCGCTCTGGTTTGCCAGCGGTAGTGTGTCGGCTTCGCGCAGAGCGTTAACTGCGTGCTTAGCCAGATTGTTGAGCCCTGCGTTACAGGGAGTCAGCGTACTATAAGCATTAGCCACACCGATTATTGGTTTATCAAAGTCGTCGTCACCAAATCCCACTGCCCTCAGCATAGCGCGATTGGGTGTGCGCTCGATTCCTTCCGTGATCTTTCGGCTTCTGGTGTTATCGCTCATCACTAAGGAACAGATGGTTTAGAACAACTGAGGAAAACTAGTTAACTGATTCCCACCGTTGCCGCTAGTTGCTACTTCAAGGTGAGCTGGGCGCTCGCATTGAAACACATCATCGAGCGCCAGGTTTCCGCCACAGAGAATGAGAACCACATGATGATCAGTAGTGAACTTGTCTTTCAACCGCTCGGCCGCGGCGAGCGTGCAGGAAGCCGCCGGCTCGGTGACAATCTTCGCGCGTTCCAGTAGCAGGCGAAGTGCCGCTAGAGCTTCCTCGTCTGACACTACCGTAACGTTTTCTAGATAGCGCTGCGCTGAGGCGAGCGTCATTTCAGATACAGCCGGAGCGCCGAGTGTGCGCGCGATGGAAGTAATTCGAGGCAACTCGACTACACGATTGGCAGCTAAAGCCTGAGCCATGCTGTCCGCGCCTTCGGTTTCGACACCCCAGATACGCACCGCAGGTTGGATTGCATTGTCTAATGCCTTGATCGCGGTGCCGACCCCGGCTGCCAGCCCGCCGCCGCCGATACTCACAAAGAGATCTGTCACTTGCGGAAGGTCTTCCAATATTTCCAGTCCGATAGTGCCCTGCCCGGCGATCACTAGCGGATCATCAAAAGGATGGACGTAGATGTACCCTTGCTCCACATAGTCGTGCGCCCGCTCAAAGGCTTGCTGGATGTTGCCGACGAGTATTACTTCCGCTCCGTACCTACGAGTCGCCTCCAGATAATTTGGAGGAGTGGACCCAGGCATTAACACGAACGCGCGAACGCCAAGTTGGCGGGCGGCACAGGCCACCGCCTGCGCGTGATTACCACCGCTGACGGCCACCACACCGCGCCGGCGCTCGGCTTCTGACAGTGAAAGCATTTTGTTGAAGGCGCCCCGAACTTTGAAGGCGCCAGTGCGCTGAAACATTTCCAGCTTGAGATAGACATTAGTGCCCAGGCGCTCACTCAAAACGTGATTGCGAACCAAAGGGGTGCGTTTAATATAAGGAGCAATGCGACGCCTCGCAGATTGAACATCCGCGAGGGTAATAAGGTCAGACGGGTCTACAGTAGTGACAACCATTTCCATTGCAGCCTAGTTCTTCATGAACAAGTATGCGCGCCTGAATGAGAGTCCCGGTCACGGCGCATATTTCAAATTCACTGTCTTGGTTGGCCGTCTGCTGAACGACCGTAGTGCTAGTTTGTTTACGATAAATGCGGCCCTCGAACATACCGTCGGGCCGCATGAAAATCGCGCCGGTAATGTCTCCTTCATCAGCCGCTGTTTCCTCCATCTTGAACATGTCCTGTTCGTATCCTTTCCAACTTGCGTGAGCTACTTCGCTTGTTCAGAACAACCCGCGGTAGCGAGAGCCCGCGGAGCGGCTGGTAGCATAAAGCCTGGCGTGGAGCGCCAGCGGAACCCCAGGATCAAAGCCACCAATAATATTTGAGCCCGCGGTAGCGGCCGATAGAGCTAGAGGAATACAAACCTCAATGGTAATGATTCAGCTATCGGCCGCTCCGCGGGCTTTGTTTCATTTCAACGCCTCATTTCCTGGGGTTGCGCTGCGCTCTACCTCAGGCTTTATGCTAACAGCCGCTCCGCGGACTAACGGCTTAAGACTTTTTAGGCAAAGCCACAAAGATACTAAGAAATGATCTCATCCGCGCTTGCGGGCCTTGAAATCCACTACCTCTATTGGGGATGGTCGCGACGAATCATCCTTCACGGTTTGCTCCAGCTCGAGTTTCTTCGCTAGCGAGTTCACGACTCTCATGAAGGCAAGTGCAGCATGCGAGTGCGCGTCCGAGCGGGGACGTACCACCCAAAGCGTACGATCGAGGTGGAGACCTTCAACCGGCACGATCGCCAACTCGCGTCTGGCTAATTCCCTCTCGACACACATGCGCGGTACGAACCCGACGCCTACATCGCTGGCGACCATCTGCTTAATCGTTTCAATGGTGGCGCTTTTGACCTGCACGTTCAGGGGCGTCTGATGGTCGCGAAAAGCGTCAACTACTTTCTCGTGCAGTGACGAAGGCGCACCTTCAATAATGATTGATTCCTTTTCCAGGTCTTTGACGTGAACGTTCGCAGCCTGCGCCAGTCGATGGCGGGGACTGACTATCACTACCAGCTCATCACGCATGATGAGTCTCGCTTCGAGGTCGTGATCTTCAGGGAGATACGCGAGCAGAGCCAAATCCAGACGGCGCGCCTGCATCTGTGAGAGCAACTCTTCCGAGTGTTCGCAAGTGACTTCGATCTTAATGTCCGGATACTGTTCGTGAAATGCCTGCGTCAATCGTGGCAGCAGATAGACACTGGTACTCTCGTTGGCTCCGATACGCACAGCGCCGCGCCGCAAGTGGACTAGATCTCGCAGTGAAGCGACCGTCTCGTTACGCAAGGCCACCATTCGGGTGGCATAGGAATAAAGCAGCTCACCCGCCGGCGTTAGGTGATAGTCATAACGCTGGGCGCGATCAAAAAGCGGCGACCCGATCTCATTCTCCAGCTTGCGCAGGGCAATGCTGATCGCCGGCTGAGTACGACATACCTTATCAGCTGCCTTATGTACGCTGCCTTCCTCGACCACGGCCACAAACATTTCCAGTTGCATTAGTTCCATAATCTTTAGACCGCCACTTCTGCCGCTTCCGGAGCGAAGCTAAGCCAGTGTTTGTATTTTTCGTCGCGACCCGCAATCGCCGCGAAGAAGCATTGCTGAATCGCAGCCGTAATTAACCCCCGTGATCCGTTTCCGATGCACCTTCCGTCAACTTCCCGCACAGGTGTTACCTCAGCGGCGGTGCCGGTAAGAAATGCCTCATCCGCAGTCAGCAGATCGCTCAATCGCAGCGTTGCAATCTCCACCGTGTAGCCGAGATCGCGAGCGATCTCGATAACCGAGTCGCGGGTGATACCCAGCAGAATCGAATGCAGCTCGTCGTTAGTGAAGAGCCGGCCATCACGCACGATGAAGAGATTTTCGCCAGAGGCTTCGGCAATATTGCCTTCGCCATCGAGCAACAACGCTTCGTCGTAGCCGCGCGTCGCCGCATCGCGGATAGCCAAAATCGAGTTCAGGTATTGTCCACAGGCCTTTGCCGTAGTTGGCAGCATCGCCGAGTGGAATTTTCGCCATGGCGAAACGGTCAGTCTTATTCCGTGCTCGAGTCCCTTAGCGCCCAAGTACGGCGCCCAGGGCCAGGCGAAGATCACTACTTCAACCGGACAATTACGCGGATGCAAACTGAGACTTTCACTGCCGTAGAAGCAGATGGGACGCACGTAGCAACTCGTAAATTCATTTTCGCTAATTAGATCGCGGACGGCTTGAGCCAGCTGGTCCATCGAATATGGAATCTCCATTCCATAAACTGCGGCAGAGGCATACAGCCGTGCGAGATGATCATCGAGGCGAAAGACTGCCGGACCGTCCGGAGTCCCGTAACAGCGAACTCCTTCAAAAACTCCACTGCCATAGTGCAGGCCATGAGCGGAAACGTGGATGGTGGCACCACTCCACGGAACCAACTCCCCGTTCATCCAGACCCACTTTGTTCCTTCAAAAGCCATTACTTCCCTCGCTCCTATCTGTCACACGGCCCAGAGTGATTGATCGGGATCGTGATGAAGGAACTGATCTTCGCCAGTCATCCAATCGTTTCTCGCCGGCGAGCAAATATCCAGGGCAATCGTATCTTCGAGCGCTTCCGAAGAGTGCTCAACGCCGGGAGGAATCATGAGCATCTGGTTTGTAGCCACCGTCACTTCACCGCTAGGAAGACGGAAACGCCAGGCTCCTTTCAACACCACAATAACTTCTTCATTCGCGTGGTGGTGCGTTTGGGTAATAGAACCCTGATTGACCTCGACTTGCGCAACGGTAACGTTCTCACCCATCGCCACCTTCCTCAGGTAGGCTGCATTAACTTCTGACGGCTCCATGTTGTTCCAATCGTAGAAACACATATTCGGTTCACCTCTTGAATTTCAATTCCGATTTCTGTCGACAAGCTGGTTGCCTTTGAGCCAGGGCATCATCTGCCGTAACTGCGCTCCCACCGTTTCGATCTGATGCTCGGTTCCGGCTGTCTCCAACTCTTTGAACCTGGGCTTGCCGGCTTCGCATTCGCTCATCCATTCATCCGCAAATTTGCCTGATTGAATGTCTTTCAGAATCTGACGCATCTCGCGCCGGGCGGAACCATTAATGACGCGCGGTCCGCGGGTTAGATCACCGTACTCTGCGGTGTTTGATACCGAGTACCTCATGTTCCCGATGCCGCCTTCGTAAACCAGATCCACGATTAATTTCAGCTCGTGCAGGCATTCGAAGTAAGCCATTTCCGGCGCATAG
>DASXQM010000365.1:0-4121 GCA_036507195.1 Pyrinomonadaceae bacterium
GTGAACGAACAGACGGTTCACTTGTTCGAGATGCTGGGGCTAACGCGCCACGTCGTGCTCGCCAAAGATGAGCAGGAAGCTCTCTCCGGTCTTTCCACTTCCCTCCCACAATCTCAGACCATTGGTCACTAGACGGGATGCATTCAGCCACAGAAGTACAGAGTCAGGGTTAAGAGGATGGACCTAAGAAAATGATTTTCCATTTCTTATTTTTCATTTCTCATTTGTCATCGTCCAAAAATTCTCCACACGCCGTTTAGATAGGGCACCCCGCCGCGCGAGGCGGACAAGTCCGCTTTCTAAACGATGGGCTGAGGCGATGGCAAAGGAACAATTTGAAATGACAAATGGAAAATCGGCCCTTCGGGTCGACCCTTCGGATCTACCAGGGCCACTTCTGCGAAAGCATATACTCTTCGCCTCTACGGCAGCCTTTAATTATTCATCAGTGTTATAGTTTTTGAGCATGGAGCCAAACACACAAAAACTCATCCACTCGTTCGGCGCTCTGGCCGATTTGGGACAAGAGATAGCGGACACCGGCGACTTCATCGAGATGGTCCGCACGTCGCTACATTTACTTCTGGGCACGCTTGCCATCCGCCGCGGTGCCATCGTTGAGTGTCCCGCGCATCTGGAGACGACAAACCCGCTCGCACTCTGGGGCCTGGGCGATAACTACGAGGCGCGCTTCATTGTCGAGGCCGCTGCCAGGGAAGCGTTTCTAAGTTCTGATAAGGGCGCTTTTGAAGTTGATGAAGCAGGTGCTTTAAGAGAATCTGCGCTGGAGAGTTTTCTGGAGGCAAATCGGCCGGAATTCCGTGTTCAGTTAATCGAGTTGATGGTGCCAATGATTGTTCGAGGGAACTTGACGGGACTGGTGCTACTCGGAGGGAAAGCCAGTGGCGAGCCTTTCAGTATGGACGACATTGAAGTGATTCGATCGATGGTGCGACACATAGGCGTCGGCATTCACACGCATCGTCTGCTCGCGGAGGTGAAACAACAGGCGGAAGAAAACCGCCGGCTCTATTTCGACCTGCGCGCTATCTATCGCGACACGGTGCGAGCTTTTGCCGCCGCGATCGATATCAAAGACAAGTACACGCAAGGGCATTCGGAGCGCGTTGGCAAGTATAGCGAGATTATTGCTCGCGAGCTGGGGTTTGGGGAAGAAGAAGTGGAGGGCATGGCCATCGCCGGCTACCTTCACGACGTCGGCAAGCTGGTGGTAGAACGCGACATTATCAACGCCCCTTACTGGATTGACGCGAAGCAGTCGAGCGAACTCAACCGCCATCCGGCGGCGGGCTTTGAGATCCTTTCGCCCATTCATCATCCCTATGCCGACATACCTCTGATGGCCAGGTATCACCATGAGCGGATGGACGGCGCCGGTTATCCCGACGGCTTGACTGACACACAGATTCCGCTGGGCGCCAAGATCGTCACCGTCGCCGACTCATTTGATGCAATGACGACCGATAGGCCTTACAAGAAGCGCCGCACATTTGACGAAGTTATTGTCGATCTGCGTCGCAACACCGGTTCGCAGTTTGACCCCACCGTAGTGGCTGCTTTTTGTCGTGCGCTGCTGAAGGAATTGACTGGTGAAACCAAAGAACGCAAATTCCTTAAGATGCTTGGCAAGAACTACCTCGATGCAGAAAAGGATATCCCACTCCTCAATCAATTGATCACCGAACTAGACCCCGCAAGATCGGCTGCCGCCGGCACACTGTAGCTCCCAGTAGCTACCGCGGCTGGATGCGAAGGATGAAGTTACAGATAGCGATCTTTTGATCGGGTAGGACCTCGGTGCGCTCCTCGCGCGGAAGCTCGCGCCCGCCTACGAGCGTGGGGTTGCGGCCTTTTGAAACTAGCCAGTAGCGGCCGTCGTTTTCGCGCGTGAGCACCGCGTGTACGCGGCTAATTTCCGGATCGCCTCTTAATGGCAGGTCAACTGTAATACTTCGCGAACCGCGACCGATGGTAATCTCCGGTTTGGTAATCGGCACGACCGATTCACGCACACCGTCTTTCCAGATCTCGACTGAATAAAGCTCCTTCATGCGAGGGCGCACCACAGTCTGTTCGCCAATCTCGCCCTGGCCACTCTTTTCGCCTGGTTCACTGTCGCCCCTGCTCCCGTCTGCTCGCTCACGGATGGTGTCGCTAAAGTTTACGCCCGCCGCTTGTCCGGAGGATGATGCTCCCGGCTGCGAAGCGCCGACGCGCGCATTCACCATCGTATGCCCGCTCTCAGTTTCATCCCAGACCGCCTGAACGCGAAACTGACCTTTCTCCAGCGTGCCGTCTACACGCAGTTCCACCGCAAAAGATTTCGCGGCAAGCTGATTTGAGCCGCTCAATTCTTTGGCGCGTTCCGAGAGAACATGGAACAACCCTTGTTCGAGGCCGCGGCGCTTGTCGCCCTGCCAATCCTTGTCGTCTTCGGCGCTCAAGTAAACGACGTATTCGCGCGGTATATAGGTTAGACCGCCAGGAGGTGTGAACATCTCACGCTGCATCACGGCCTCAACCTCGCGGGCTATTTTTACCAGGAACTCTTCCCAGATGCGGCGTGGTTTGGCGTGCTCATCCGCAGCTTCGAGCAGGTCCTCACCCTGTTCGCCGTCGATCCATTTCCGTATTGATTCAAGGAGGCCCATAGTTTGGTAAATGGTAAATGGTCTTAATCAAACTTAACAAACTTCTTGTTAACCCAGCCACGGTCGGAGGTGAACGGATCGCTCTTGACGCGTCCGTGCTCCAGGACCTGAACCTCATACCAATTATCACCCGTCGCCAGAATCTTCACGCGCGAGCCCGCCTCAGCGAGGCCGATGGCCGGTTTGCTCGAACTCGCGTCGGGACGGAGATTTACATCTGTTGTTGTAACACCTTCGCGGCCGATCACAAAAACGTCCGACAGCCCTGACAGCCCAACGAAGGGATTCCAATGAGACGTGACGTACTTGTGCGTCGCCAGCAACATTCCGGTGAAGAGAACGATCAGAACGGCCGCAACCAGAAACGGTCGAGCCCGACGCGGACTGACCTCACGCCGCTGATGTCCCGAACGTTTGTCTAAAGCTCGTTCGTTTCGCGCCTGATCGGGGAGAGCCGCTATTCTTTCTTTCGCCGATGGCCCGCGCTGAATTTCTTCGCGTCCCTTGGCCGCTCTCTGGATCGCGCTTACCGGTACGACAATCTTCGGCCGCCTCGTCACGGGGGCGTCTGCATACGGAATTGGCGCAGAGCTTACCGGCTGGAAGCGAGGCTGTGGTGGCGCCCGGGTAAACTCTTCCGGCTCGATGTTCAGATCAGCGCTCGGCAGGCGCCGCGATTCGTCCTGGGGTTCGACGTTGGCGGCTTGGTCAACGCCGGCGGCCTGGAGCGGTTTCGTGGGCGGAAGCGCCGCCTCCGCCAGGTCATCCCAAAACTCCTGCACTGATTGGTAGCGGTCTTCGGGACGAATCTGCGTTGCCTTTTCCAGCACGCGCAGCACGGGAAACGACCAGTAATGATGGCTTACGTCGGCAGGCATTTCCCGTATCGCATGTTGGCCGAAACGGCGCGGCGACTCGCCCGCCAGCAGCGCATAGGTTGTCTTCGCCAGAGAATAGATGTCCGCGGCGGGCGTCAAATGTTCACGACCGGCCGCAAGCGCGCCGAGATCCAATGAACCGGTCTGCACGAGCGGGTTATGCTCCGGGGCCGAATAGATATTCGTGCCGACGCGAGTTATCACGCCCTCGGTAGCTTCCAGACGCGCCACTCCGAAGTCAGCAATCTTTACGATTTCGCGGTTGGCGCTCAACAGAAGATTCTGCGGTTTGATGTCACGATGAATCACTCCACACCTATGCGCGTGAGCCAGGCCGGAGCAAACTTGCTCGAGATAAAATAGAGTCTTTTCGATGCCTAGTGGGTGCTTGCGCGAGAGCGCGGCCATGTCTCCACCCGACAGATATTCGAGCACGATGTAATGAAAAGTGGTTCCGGCAAGATCGATTGCCGTGCCGTGGCCGAGCCTGCTGATGATATTCGGGTGTCGCACGCGATCCAGTGCCACGGCTTCGTTTTGGAAGTTGGCGATAAGCGTATGTTCGAGTTCT
>DASXQM010000366.1:0-19379 GCA_036507195.1 Pyrinomonadaceae bacterium
ACAGGCATTAATCTGAAAGAGCTGGTCATGAATGCAACGATCAGGCTGGATCGCTCCGATTGCAAGTCGTGCCGCAAAGGACGCCTCAAGCCGCGTTCGCTAGTGCCGTTTACATCACGTACCCTTATCCCTCTGTTCCGCGGGATGTCAGATTGCGAAACTTCTTAAGTCTATACCAATAGAAGGCTGTGATCGCCGTGACCGATGTCTAACCGCATTTCACGACGCCGTTTTGTTGCTGGCGGGGCGATTGCTACTGCCTCAGCGGTGACCGTGTCAAGGCTAACGAATGGCGAAGCACGATCCCATTCTCAGCGTCGCTTGCAGGCGGCATCGACATTCTTCAGTGTCATCCGACCACCTGACTTCATAACCGCATACGAGGGCACTCGGTCGATTCCTCTCATCAGATCAAATGGTGTGTGGGTTGCGAACGGAATGACTGTTCATGCCGACCCGCAACCCACTGTGCCTGATTCAACCCAACTCTCCGTTTCTCTGTCATCGTCGGCGCGCCCGCTCAGTCGCCTTCATTTGCGGTGGCAAATGCGAATTGCTTCGAGGCTTCGGTTTTTGGGCGATCATTGGGAACGAGGTTACGGCGATCTGGAATGGCGCGGTCTTGTCGGAGAGCGGGTGATGCCCTGGTACTTCGTGGCACATGACGGCAGGCATACACATGGTTATGGCGTAGCCGTTCAGCCAAATGCAATGGCCTTCTGGCGAGTTGATAACGCAGGTGTCTCGCTCTGGCTTGATGTGCGAAACGGTGGGAGTCCGGTCGTGCTCGGTGAACGTATTTTGGAGTTATGCAAGATCGTAACTCGTGAAGGACGCGGGGACGAGTCGCCGTGGCAAGCGACGCGCAGATTCTGTACGCTTATGTCGCGCGCACCAAGAATGCCGCCAGCGCCGGTCTATGGTGGCAACAATTGGTACTACGCTTATGGGAAGAGTTCTGCCCGCGAGATTGAGCGTGATGCAGGCTTGATGTCTGAGCTTGCGGGGGCGGCGAAGAACCGCCCGTTTCAAGTCATTGATGATGGCTGGCAACTCTCCACTTCCGTCAATGCTTGTTGCGGCGGAGATCCATGGGACAAAAGCAATGGCTCGTTTCCGGATATGCCACGTTTGGCTGAACGGATCAAGGCATTGGGTGCTCGACCTGGGATCTGGATGCGCCCGCTGCTAACTCAGGAGCGCGGACTGGAATCATGGACCCTACATGCGCCACATGATGGTGGGCGAGTACTCGACCCAACCATACCGGAAGTAAGAGAACGCATTCGCAATGACGTAGCCGGATTGGTGTCCTGGGGATACGAATTAGTCAAACACGACTTTTCGACTTATGACTTGTTTCTGCGTTGGGGACGGGTGATGGGTAGCTCGCTCACTACTGATGGTTAGTTCTTTCACGATCGTAGCCGCACCAGTGCTGAAGTAATTAAGGATCTCTATCGAGCCATCCGCGAAGGCGCGGGAGATCGCACGGTAGTTATCGGCTGCAACACGAACGGTCACTTGGCAGCCGGCCTATTCGAGTTGCAGCGCACCGGTGATGACACCAGCGGCCAACACTGGGAAACGACCCGACGAATGGGTGTAAACACACTCGCCTTTCGCGGTGGACAGCACGGAACCTTCTTTGCCGCGGACGCAGACTGTGTCGGAATAACGAAAGATATTCCTCGGAACTTTAACAAGCAGTGGTTGGATCTGCTCTCGCGCAGCGGCACACCATTGTTTGTTTCTGCGGCGCCTGATGCAATTGGACCAGAACAACGAAAGGCTCTGCGAGAAGGATTTGCAAGAGCGTCCGTATCACATCCCGTCGCAGAACCATTGGATTGGCTGGATACAACCACGCCGGAACGCTGGAAGGGTTGGGGGCGAGACCGTGAACTACGATTGGTACGGTACAACTGGCGATACAGTAGGCTAACCAAATTCTCCGCCGCGCAAACACCTCTTAGCTTCTAAATATGAAACGTCGCACATTCTTAAAAACCAGTGGTGCTGCCAGCTTATTAACGTTGATTACTCGGACGGGTTTTACTCACAGCAGACTTCCGATTGCCGAATCAGGTTTGGAAGAAAGCTTTGTCAAACCACCCGACTCCGCCAAGCCTTACACTTGGTGGCATTGGATGAACGGCAACGTCACCAAGGAAGGCATCACCTTGGATCTGGAAGCAATGAAGCGGGTCGGTCTTGGCGGCTTCCAGCAGTTCGATGTGGGCAAGTTTACACCCATTGGTCCCGCTGTTTTTGGTTCACCGGAATATTGGGAGTTGAAGAAGCACGCTATTAAGGAAGCTGAGCGGCTGGGTCTCAATTTTGAGATGCACAACTGCCCCGGTTGGTCTTCGAGCGGCGGTCCCTGGATTAGTCCGGAACTTTCCATGCAGGTCGTCACCTGGAGCGAGGCTTACGTGGAAGGCGGCAAACTTGTCATGTTCAAATTGCCACGACCAAAAGCCAAGCATGATTACTATCGCGACGCTTTTGTGCTGGCATTCCCATCATCTAACCCGCCTCTAATTGCTGACTGGAAGGTTAAAGCAAATTTTCCCCGCGGTTATGATCTGGATCAGTCCATGAAGGAGAGCGGAGAGAAATCAACAGGTCAGAGTAACGGAATTCCTATTGATCCAAATTCAGTTTTGGATATTCGTCAGTACATGGACGGGCAGGGCAGATTGAATTGGCAAGCACCTCCTGGCGATTGGACGATTCTTCGGTTCGGCTCAACCACGTCGAGCCAAGTGAACCGATCGGGGCCAGACGGAGGTATCGGTCTGGAATGCGACAAATTCAATAAGGCTGCGATTGAGTTTCACTTCAACAAGGTTTTAGAGAACCTCCTGCCAACACTCATGCCTCTTGCCAGAAAGGACCACGTGGGTCTCTTGATCGATAGCTACGAAGTCGGTCGGCAAAACTGGACTCCCGCATTTCCCGCGGAGTTCAAGAAGCGTCGCGGCTATGATCTCGTGCCTTTCCTGCCAGCGATGACCGGCCGTATGGTTGGTAATGGGGAGATGAGCGAACAGTTCCTTTGGGATCTTCGTCGCACCCAAGCTGACCTGATGGCGGATAACTACTACGGCCATTTTACTAAACTTTGTCACGAGCACGGCATCGCGGTTTATACGGAACCATACGGCTCCGGGAACTTTGAAGAGCTACAGGTCGGCTCACGCGCAGATCGCGTGATGGGTGAATTTTGGTTGGATGAAGGAAACTCTCGCAGCGTAAAGTTGGCGGCATCAGTAGGGCATGTTTTTGGAAAGCGCGTGGTGGGCGCTGAAAGTTTTACCGCCCTGCCCAGCCAGACTCAGTGGAAAGAATATCCGTTTTTATTGAAACCAATGGGTGACTGGATGTTCACGCAGGGAATTAACCGCTTCTATTTTCACCGCTTCGCTCATCAACCGCACCCAACCGCGCAGCCCGGAATGACCATGGGGCCATGGGGCTTCCATTTCGACCGCACGAATACCTGGTTCGAGAAAGGAAAACAATGGCTGGAGTATTTGGCGCGCTGCCAGAGTCTGTTGCAGCAGGGAGTGTTTGTCGCTGACTTGCTCTACTTCGGCGGACAGGATGCGCCGGCGGAAACCCCAGTCTTGCCGGCGCAACTCGATCCGCCACCCCCGGAAGGTTATCAATGGGATGTTGTTAACGCTGAAGCAATTCTAAACAGGGTCGCGGTTAGAGACGGCCGCATCGTCTTGCCCGATGGCATGAGTTACAGACTGCTCATCATTCCGGCGAAGACATCCATGACGTTGCCCGTGCTCATCAGGCTGCGGGCCTTGGTGCGCCAGGGCATGATACTCGTTGGCAATCGTCCTGAACGATCACCAAGTCTCAGTGATCAGAATCGGCGCAATGAATTCAATCGGATTACGGCGGAGATATGGGGCGATCTAAAAGAAGATTCGGCAACCGAACTGAGGGTTGGGAGAGGATATGTGTTTTCGCGAAAACCGCTGGAGCCAGTACTGAAGAAGCTGAGTATTGGTCCTGATTTTGAGTTTACCTCTCGCTCCAGCGATGCACCCATCAATTACATTCATCGGACGATTGACGGTGTGGAAGTGTATTTTGTTGCCAACCGCCGTCGTCGCTATGAAGATGTGGTGGCTACCTTCAGAGTCGAGGGCAAACGTCCGGAGCTTTGGGATCCCAATAAGGGAGAAATCAAACCCTTAGGAGTGTACGAACTGGTAGACAGAGGGGTGCGGGTGCCCCTGCAATTTGATCCAGCAGGATCAGTATTTCTTGTTTTCCGCTCTCCAGCATCACGGCGGCGACTACAAACGGTAGCGAAAGACGGAAACGTGCTCCTTTCAACCCAACCTTTCACCGCGCCTCGACGAGGCTTATATCGCGACATAAGCAATAACTTTACCATTAGTGTTTGGGCCAAGCCAGAAATAGATGTTCCTATGCCGGCCGATCTTGATAAGGCTGCCGAAATTTTCAATTACATCATTTACCCACCTGCGGGTGAAAAGCTCTATGGATTGGGACATGCGGCCTGTGGTTTAACCGCAGGACGTAATGGCGTGATTCTCTTTGAACGTTCAAGTGGAAATGTAAAGCCGGTCCTAAAAGCTCAGACTCCGATCGCAGGCTGGACGCATTTGGCTCTTACATATAAGGACGGCGTGCCGGCTCTCTACATTAATGGCACGTTGGTCCAACGTGGTAAAGCATCCGGCACAGCCGTGCATCCGGGCCTGGGTGAAGCCCACCAAAGTGATGGCGCCTATTACTACCTCGGTCATATCAGCGATCCCCAACTGTTTCAAGAGGTCCTGAACGAGGATTGCATCCGGGAGTTGGTTGCGATTGGTGCGCCCAAACCCGAAGAACCACCGGCGATTGAGACGGGAGGAAATAAACGGCCCGGTTTTGTTATTTGGCAAGATGGCAACTATAGGTTCCGAGATAACCACGGACGGTCATCTTCTTTAGAGATTAACGGAATCGGAAAACCACGGGAACTGACTGGCCCGTGGTACGTTTCTTTCCCACCAAATCTGGGAGCTCCCGCCGAGATAACCTTGCCTAACTTAATGTCGTTGCATCGGCACTCCGATGCCGGCGTTAGATACTTTTCTGGCATATGCACGTATCGCAAGAGATTCGGTGTTCCTAATGATGTCTTGGCAAACGACAAGCGTTTGTTCTTAGATCTAGGCAGGGTAGAAGTAATCGCCGAAGTTAGCTTGAACGGGAGAAACCTCGGGAGTTTATGGAAGCCGCCTTACCGCGTGGATATCACCGATGTGGTAAAGATCGGTGAAAACGATTTACAAATTGAACTTACGAACCTCTGGCCCAACCGTCTCATTGGTGATGAGCAACTGCCAGCGGAGAATGAGTATTACCCAGGCCGTGGTTATGGTGGCGATTTCCCTGCCGGAATCAAGAAGCTGCCTGATTGGTATGTAGCCGGCAAGCCCAAGCCAGCTGGAGGTCGCATATCGTTCACGGCATGGAAACACTATGACAAAGACTCACCTTTACTAGAGTCGGGTTTGCTCGGGCCCGTGATGCTCAGGACTGCCCGACCACATTCGATTTTACAAATCGTTCCCTAACGTGAACGTGTCATAATCGCTACACCTGCCATTCAGGTCTCATGGCGTAGGCGAGAGAGCGAAGGCAGAAACTCAGTGGACCTTTCTCTATGTCAGATTAGGCCATCCTAAACGTCATATAGGCAGAGCAGCATTTCAAGTTGTGCCGGGTTCTATTCCAGGACTGCGGCGAATTTTATTTAGCGATGTTCGCCGGAAGCGTGGGCTTGATTAATGCGGAATTTCTCGGACAAAAGTGGAATACTACAGGTCTAGCCCGCCCGGCATTCATAACTGCTTATATATAATAAAGGAGAGCCAGCCAAGATAATGAAGCTGCTGACGTTGCTGTTGGTGATCTTGGCAGCTTCGGGTGCATTTGCCCGTCGATCCTTCAGTGATCGGGCACCCTCGGATGTGGCTGTCATAGAGTGCGACTGGTTCAAAGATTCCGCACATGTCGCGGCGGGGTTTGTTTTCAAGCAGAAAACGAAGCGTATTGGGATGATCCCGAACACCAGCCAGTATGTTGCCGCCTTGAACGGCAGAACGCATATTCCGAAAGATGCACGCCGCGGGTCTTCTCCACGACCAACGGAAAGGTAGATGGCCAGGGCTTCATTTACCGCGCGAGAGTTCGGAACTGCGCAGATCGGACTATTAAGGCGTTATGGTGGGACTATGTTTTTACCGATCTGGTAGCAACCTCGATAAAACCGCCCACCAGAGTAATTCCCTTGAGATTGTTTCTGAGAGACGGCGCGGCGAACTACAGGGAGCGTATAGAAGTGCGCTCGATAGTTTATGGGGACAGCTCTTCGGCCGTGAACCCGCCATTGCGTGACAGATGAACCGAACGGGCCATGACATTAGCGCCACTGAAGTGAAGCCCGATAAATACGGAAGAAGAGAATTCCTAAAGACGGGCGGGGGGACGTTTGCAGCGGCCGCCCTTTCGTCGTTGCCCTCATTCGCGTCTTCTTATTCTTTGGGTGAAATTCTTTCACCCCAGCAAGAGAGCGCGAAAAGGGTTCTCCACATCATTGGGTATTCCCACATCGATGCCGCGTGGCTCTGGCCCTGGCGCGAAGGTGCCAACGTAGCCCTAACGACCTTTCGCAGTGCGTTAGATCGCATGAAAGAGACTCCGGGGTTTCGCTACAGCCATTCTTCGGCGATTCACTATCAATGGGTCGAACGTACCTACCCGCGAATGTTCGAAGAGATCAAGGAACGTGTACACGAAGGCCGGTTAGAACCGGTAGGCGGCTGGCCAGTGGAACCCGACTGTAACATCCCCTCGACTGAGAGTTTTGTCCGTCACTGCCTCTACGGTAAGGAGTATTTCCAGCGGGCGTTGGGTGTTGAGGTCACGATCGGACTAAACCCGGACTCGTTCGGCCATGCTGCCGGACTTCCTTCGATCTTGAAAGGTGCCGGCTATAAATACTACGTCTTCATGCGTCCGCGTGAAGAAGAAATGAAGCTTCCTTTCCTGTTTTGGTGGGAAGCACCAGACGGTTCGCGGGTGCTCACGCTGCGAATCTGGCGTGGATACAGTGAACCCGCATCGCGAATTCCGCCTACTGCGAAGAACGCTTTTGCGTCGGGGTTTAATCATGGAGCGTTCTTTATGGGAGTGGGGGATCACGGCGGCGGAGTAACGAAAGAACAGATCAAACAGGTGCTGGAGCTGCAGCAGGATCCGACACTCCCGGAACTGAGATGGAGCACGCTCCGCGAGTTCTTTTCGGCAGTCGAGCAATCACCAGCCATGGCCGATCTTCCCGTCATTCGAACTGAGCTACAGCATCACGCCCGCGGTTGTTATTCAGCGTACGGAGAAGGGAAGCAAAACAATAGACGAGCCGAGCAATGGCTGGTTCACGCAGAGGCGATCTCGGTCGCCGCGAACTTGAGTCATGAGTATCGGTATCCGGCCGACGCTTACAGGACGGCCTGGTGGAAAGTCCTTTTCAATCAGTTTCACGACATCATGGCCGGCACAACTTTGTATTCGGATTATCGTGATACTCGAGATAGCCTCGGCTGGGCCTGCGAGACGGCGCAGGAGTCCAGTGTCGAAGCGCTGGAGTCAATGGCTAAGCAGGTTGATACTCGCAGTGTGAAGGAAAGCGCAGTATTTCTTTTCAATCCACTGCCCTGGCCCAGAAAGACCTACGTTGAATTCTATACGGATAATAATCCGAACTCAGATCCTATCCCAATTACGCATCTGTTATCTCAAGACAAGAGAAAAATACCGTTGCAATGGCGACGGCCGGACAGCATGGGCATGACCCCGCCGCGACTTTCGGCCTGGGTCGATCTACCGGCTTGCGGCTACCGAGTATTTGAGCTGGTGCATGACACTCCGCCTGAACCTGAGCCACACAGGGATTTCTTCACGGTTTCCGAGAGTGGTTTCGGGATTAGCTCACTGCGATCCTCGGACGGCAAAGAGTTGCTGGCCGGTTCTCTCGGCCTAGTCGTTATCAGCGATACCAGCGATACCTGGGCGCATGGTATCACCAAGTTCCGTCAGGAAATTGGGCGCCCAATGTTTACTTCAGCCGATGTGGTTGAAGACGGACCTGTGCAGCGGGTTACGAAGCATCGGGCGAATTGGAACAACTCCAGCATCGTCCTCGAACTCGCGCAATATCGAAGCCTCGAAGTGATTGGATTGCGATTTGTGATCGACTGGCATGAGCAGGAACAGATGTTGAAATTGGAATTGCCTACCGCTCTCGCATCTCCTCGTGTCTTTGCCAAAGTTCCTGGCGCGGCGATCGAGCGTCAACCCAATGGAGAAGAAGAGCCTTATCAGGACTGGGTTGCACTGCAAGGAAAGAGTGGAAGCGAAGAGTACACGATCGGACTGATTAACGATTCGACTTATTCCTACGACTGTCTGAATGGTCTGTTGCGTACGGTGCTGATCAGAGCTGCGCCTTTCGCTCGTCACGATCCGAGAACGGTCCCACATAACGACAATAGTGCTTGGCAGGATCAAGGCAGACAGGAAAGACGATTCTGGCTGATGCGAGGGAAGGGACCTTTTTCCGCACTGGAGCTGGATCGGTTAGCAGATGAACTGCAAACGCCGGCGGAGTACGTTATGGATTCGGCGCATGAGGGTACCGAGGCCTGGGAACGATCTTTTCTCCGCGTTTCACCAGGTTCAGTTGCCATACTGGCGATAAAACGAGCCGAAGCGGGTGACGGAATTGTCATTAGGTTGCAGGAACGAGCCGGGAAAAACACGGAGGCAGCCGTCGAAGTTCCGGTACTCCAATTCAATCAATGGATTAGGCTCAAGCCCTGGGAGATCAAAACGCTCTTTATCAGCAATGCTAAGGGACAACGACCCAGCGCTAGGGACGTGAGTCTGCTCGAGAGGTAGCAGCGACGGTCCGTGCCGTCGGTTAGTTCGTCAAGCGATGCTAGTAGCGGAGATGCCCAATAAAGTCGCCGAGCCTTCGACGTTTTCAGTCGAGGCAATTCTGGCGCGCATTCCCAGCGTGCGCGTGGCCGTTTTTGGTGATTTCTGCCTGGATGCCTATTGGTGGTTGGATAACGAGAATGCGGAAAAATCAATTGAGACCGGACTCGCCCTCCGGCGCGTGCAACGACAGCAATACAGTCTGGGTGGCGCAGGCAACGTCGTAGCGAATCTGGTTGATCTTGGCGTCAGCCACGTCAAGGCCGTCGGCGCTATTGGAGTGGACATGTTTGGCGGAGAAGTCCTGCGCCTCTTGGAAGAGAAACGCGTAGACACCACCGAACTCGTCATGCAGAGCGACGGCTGGCAAACCATGGTTTATGCCAAGCCGTTCAGCGGCGATGAAGAACAGAATCGGCTGGACTTCGGTTCTGCTAACAATGTCTCGGCCAGTGTCATCGACGATCTTGTGCGTGCACTCAAGCGGGCAGCAGCGGAAAGCGATGTGGTAATTCTCAATCAACAGCTGCCGGGCGGAATCAGCACTCCCGAACTGATCGCGCGCATCAATGAAATCATCAGCACCTATCCTGATACACGATTCATTGTCGATGCGCGTCACCGTGCCAGTTTGTATGAAGGAGCGATCTTCAAGCTGAACGCCGAAGAAGCCGCTCACATGCTCGGCGAATTTCCCGAGCGCGAAGTGGTTCCTCTGGCTCAAGCTAGATCTTACGCGCAACGCCTGAGTCAAAACACCGGTCAACCAGTGTTCCTGACCCGCGGTGAAAACGGAATCATCGTGGCTGATGGAGATCAGATTCACGAGGTGCCGGGAATCCAGGTCATTGAGCGGACTGATTCGGTAGGCGCCGGCGATACGGTAGTCGCCGCCCTGGCCGCAGTGATTGGCGGTGACGGTGATCCTCAGTCCGCCGCGAAGTTTGCCAATATTGCCGCCTCAATCACCGTACGAAAACTCCATATGACCGGGACCGCTACGCCAGCGGAAATTCGTGCCGTGGGCGACAATCCTGATTATGTGTACCTTCCCGAGCTGGCCGATGACGCGCGTCAGGCGCGATTCTTTGCGGATTCAGAGATTGAGGTAGTGTCCTCGCTCCCGGAACATTTAGAGATTCAACACGCGATCTTCGATCACGATGGCACTATCTCCACGCTGCGGCAGGGCTGGGAAGAGATCATGGAGCCGATCATGTTGCGCGCGATACTCGGCTCGCAATATTCGACCGTCGAGGCAGGCGTGTTCCAAAAAATCAAGAATGCGGTTCAGCATTTCATCGACAAGACAACTGGCGTGCAGACACTGGTGCAGATGCAAGGACTGGTCGAGATGGTGCGGCAATTTGGGTTTGTGCCGGCGGATGAGATTTTGGATGAGAATGGCTACAAGCGAATTTATAACGAAGCCTTGTTGGAGATGGTCCATCAACGCGTTCGCAAGTTGGAACGTGGTGAGCTGAGCACGGCTGACTTTCAGGTGAAGAACGTACAGCAACTCCTCGAGCAGTTACACGGGCGGGGCGTCAAGCTCTACTTGGCCAGCGGCACAGACGAAACTGATGTGTTGGCCGAAGCCGAGGCTATGGGTTATGCGCATCTGTTTGGCGGACGCATTTTTGGTGCGGTTGGTGATGTCAAAGTGGAAGCCAAAAAGACTGTGCTGGAACGGATTATCAAGGCCCACAATTTGGCCGGTCACGAGTTTGTGACTTTCGGAGATGGACCCGTAGAGATTCGTGAGACGCGCAAACGGGGCGGAATTTGTGTGGGAGTAGCCAGCGATGAAGTGCGGCGCTTTGGGTTAAATGCTTCCAAGCGGGCGCGCTTAATCCGCGCCGGTGCACACCTGATTCTGCCTGACTTTAGTCAGCTCCCGGTATTAGTGAAACTGCTGAATCTGAATTAGCAATATGCAGATTGGGCCCCCAAAGATTGCCACGGTTGCCAAGGTGCGCGAAGTCCGGGATCGGTTAGCCGCGCAAGGCAAGAAGCTGGTCTTTACTAACGGCTGTTTCGACATTTTGCATCGAGGCCATGTCACCTATTTGACTTTTGCCCGCAATCAGGGCGATGCGCTGGTAGTTGCCGTCAACTCTGACGCTTCGGTGAAGCGCAACAAGGGCGACGACCGGCCAATCAATTCCGAAGAAGACCGAGCTTACGTGCTGGCCTCGCTGCGGGCGGTTGATTACGTCGTCATCTTCGACGATGAAGAACCAAAGGATTTGATTGCTCAAATCCTCCCGCAGGTGCTGGTTAAGGGCAGCGACTGGGCGCATTACGTCAGTGGCCGCGAGATTGTGGAAGCGAATGGAGGCCAGGTGGTACTCGCGGAGATGGTCGAGGGACGATCGACGACGGGCACAATCGAGCGAATAGTGCAGGTCTATGGGCAGACAAATGGGCACGGCGGAAAACAACAGTAAGCGAAGCAGTCCAATTGTGGTCACGGGAGCGGCCGGCTTCATTGGACGCAACACAGTCGCGACCTTAAACGAACGTGGCATCGATAATGTGTTGCTGGTCGATTCGCTCGGGAAAGATGAGAAATGGCGCAACCTGGTCGGGTTGCGTTACGCGGATCTTCTCACTCCCGATCAGTTTCTCGAATTAGTAATTGCTCGCAAGCTTCAGGATGTAGCTGCGGTCATTCATTTGGGCGCGTGTAGTTCAACCGCCGAAAACGACGCCGACTTTCTCGTGGCGAATAACTTTCAATACACACGAACGCTTTGCGATTGGTGTCTGGAAAAAGACATTCGCTTCATTTACGCCTCAAGCGCCGCAACATACGGTGATGGCAGCTACGGGTACAGTGACGATGATGAGAAGACGAGAACACTGCGGCCCCTCAACATGTATGGCTATTCGAAACATATGTTCGATTTGTGGGCGCTTCGGTCGGGCCTGTTCGATCGCATCGTGGGCCTGAAGTACTTCAATGTCTTTGGACCCTACGAAGATCACAAAGGCGATATGCGTTCGGTGGTCAACAAGGCTTACGAGCAAATAATCGGTGGTGACGAAGTCGCCCTGTTCAAGTCATACAAAGCGGAATATGCCGATGGCGAACAACAGCGCGATTTCATTTACGTGAAAGACGCCGTGGATGTCACCTTGCACTTTTTAGAGCATCGCGAGCTTGGCGGGTTGTTCAACTGCGGCACGGGCAAAGCACGCACCTGGAAGGATTTGGCAATGGCCGTTTTTGCCGCGCTCGACCGGCGCTCAAATATTAACTTCATCGAGATGCCGGAAGGGTTGCGGGACAAATATCAATACTTCACGCAGGCCGAGGTTACCAAGCTGCGTGAGGGGGGTGAATACCGGAAGGAATTCACTAGTCTGGAAGATGGTATTGAGGACTACGTGAGGAATTATCTGGTACCACGCGATGGAGGTTTGGCTCTAGCTGAATTGAGAGCGGCGAGTTGACGGCGAGGCTGGTCGAACGATGAACGCAGTGTTGGCACAGAATATTGAACAGGCCATCGAAGTCTTTCGCTCGCTTTCATTTTTGCAGCGAGAGATCGAGACGGCAAGCTTGTTGATCTCTAGGGCGCTGACCTCAGGTCATAAATTGCTGGCTTGCGGGAATGGCGGCAGCGCGGCCGATGCTGCGCACCTGACAACAGAATTTGTCTGCCGGTTTGATGGTGACCGGCAACCATATCCGGCGATTTGTCTGGCGACGCACGGTGGAGATCTGACAGCCATCGGGAATGACTATCAGTTCACAGAAATCTTCTCGCGGCAGGTGAAAGCTTTCGCCCAGCCGGGCGACATACTGGTTGTCTTCAGCACCAGCGGCAATAGCGAGAATGTCCTGCTGGCGCTCCAAGCGGCGCGCAAGAAAGGGATCAAGTCAATAGCCCTGCTGGGTCGAGACGGTGGTCGATGCGCGAAGTTGGCAACGGTCGAACTGATTGTGCACAGCAAGGTCACGGCCCGAATACAGGAAGGGCAGAAACTGCTGCTGCATACGATCTGTGAAATGGTTGAGCGCGACCTAAAACCGGCGGTAATGGCTACATCAGCAAATGAAGAATCGTAGAGGAAGGTGTGAATTTGGTCGTTGAGGAGCGAGTGACGATGGTCAAAGTGCCGACACGCTGGGTGTTTTGTGGTCGGAAGCAAAACTGTTTCAAGCTGATTGCCCTTGTTTGCTTTGTCTTGTTCGCGCTCTCCGCTAGAGCCCAAACCGCTTCTCAACTAGAGGAGGTAACCAAGGGACTCACGCCCGCGTCGCAAGAGGTGATCAAGCGGCTGGGCGAACTCAGCAGTTTGCCGCCACCTGCCTGGAAATTTCATAACGGGGACCTTGCCCACGGCGAAGATGTAGCTCTCGACGACAACTCCTGGGAGACGGTAAGAACAGATCAACCGACACAAACTGCTGACGCAAGTTGGTATCGCGCTTGGATTGAGGTACCGAAAGATCTGAATGGCTACGATCTTTCCGGCGCCAGAGTGTGGTTCCAGTTTCGCTTTCGTGGCGATGGCACCTTGACCGCCATGATCTATTTCAACGGCCGGCGCGTGGCCATGGGCGAATCGCTGGAGCCAATCACCTTGTTTGAAAACGCACAGCCGGGGCAGAGGATTCTGGTGGCCGTTAAGGTGCCCACTGCCGCCCGAGAGAAATACTTTCGTGGCAGCCCGATGAAGATCGATGCAACCGCCTCGCGCCCAAATCCTGGAGATCTGTGGCAAGAATTGATCTTTGCTTCCGCCTTTATCAATGCTTCGTCCGATGCGACCCGCAACAAGGCTGAGCTTGAGCGAGCGATTAGCGCGGTAAACGTTCAGGCCCTGGATAAGGGTGACCAGACTGCGTTCGATACCTCCCTTAAGCAGGCGCATGCTCAACTCGAGGCTCTTCGGCCATCGTTGCAGAAATTCACTTTTTTCCTCAATGGCAACTCGCACATCGATTCGGCCTGGCTGTGGCCGTGGACGGAAACTGTTGAAGCGGTGCGCCGCACGTTTGGCACGGCGACTCAGTTGATGCAGGAATATCCGGACTACACTTTCAGCCAATCGGCCGCGCAGCACAGCGAATGGATTGTCGAGAAATACCCACAAATCAATAACGAGATTAAGAAGCGAATCAAAGAAGGCCGGTGGGAGATTGTTGGCGGCATGTGGGTCGAACCTGATCTGAATATGCCCGACGGCGAATCGCTGGTCCGGCAACTGCTGGTAGGCAAGCGCTATTTCAAACAGCAGTACGGCGTCGACGTTCGCATTGGTTGGAACCCGGACTCGTTTGGCTACACCTGGCAACTACCACAGATCTACAAGAAGTCCGGGATGGATTATTTCATTACCGCGAAGCTGAACACGAATGAGACACACAAGTTGCCTTTCAGTCTCTTCTGGTGGCAGTCGCCGGACGGGAGCAAGGTGCTTACTTACCTCCCGCGCAAATACGACAATGTGAATTTGAGTTTGGCTCGCATCTCCGCGGACCTGGCGCCAACCTTGGGTTTCTCGCCGGGATTGACGAGCCAAATGGATATGTATGGCATCGGCGATCATGGCGGTGGGCCGACGCGGGTAGTTTTGGACGAAGGCCGGCGTTGGATGCAGCCCGACAAAGTTGCGCCGCGCATGAAGTTCGCTACGGCGCAGAGTTTCTTTAATGCGATTGAGCCTAAGCTGGCCTCAGACTCGCCACTCTGGAGCTATCGCTCAATTAACGACTACCATCCGCCGGCCTCAGCGGGCGGCGATCGAATCACCATTCCGACCTGGCAGGACGAACTCTATTACGAGTTTCATCGCGGGGTGTTGACTACCCAGGCTAAACATCATCGTTACATGCGGGAGGCTGAGGAACAGGTCCTCAACGCCGAGAAGTATGCTTCATTGGCATGGCTTTCAGGTGATTCATATCCGGGTCCAGAGCTGACCGAGACCTGGAAGAAAGTACTCTTCAATCAGTTTCATGATCTCGCCGCGGGCTCCGGCATCGGGGTTATCTATAAAGAAGCCGCCAAAGACTATGAGCAGGTGCGCTGGGCGACTAATGAAGTTTCAGCAAAGGCGCTGGCGACCGTAGCTTCCGAAGTAAATACCCGCGCGGCCGGAGAAGTGCCAGTGCTGGTATTCAATCCGCTGGCGTGGACACGATCGGGCCTAGTCACGGTTGATGTGCAAATGCCAGCTAATGTTCGTGGCGGCCTGACGGTGCTCGATAGTAAAAATCAGGTAATACCTGTGAAGATTCTTTCGAGTAATCAACGAACTAATACCTACAAGCTACTGCTTGATGTCCCCGATGTGCCTTCGATGGGTTACAAGGTCCTTCATGTAGCAGCCGGGAATAAATCATTCACGAGCGATTTGAAAGTAAACGGTCTCACGTTGGAGAACGCCGCACTCAGAGTTACCGTCGATCCGAAGACCGGATGGATCACGAGTCTTTACCACAAGAAGGGGAATTTTGAAACATTGGCGCCTGGTGGACAGGGCAATCAATTGCAGACCTTTGCCGATAATCCGAAGTGCTGTGATGCCTGGAATATCGATCCCGGCACTTTGGACCATCCAGTCATTCTTAGCAAAGTCGATTCCGTCAAAATCGTAGAAAACGATCCACTCCGAGCCACCATTCGCGTCGCTCGCAGTTGGCAGAACTCAAAGTTCATACAGGATATCACCCTCTATGCGGGCGCCGATCAAGTTGATATTTCTAACGACATTGACTGGCACGAGAAGCACCAGTTACTAAAGGTGGCCTTTCCCCTATCCGCCAGCGGCAATAACGCCACCTACGAGATTGCCTACGGCACGATCGAAAGACCGACAACGCGGAACAATAGCTGGGAAGAGACGCGCTTCGAAGTGGCCGCATTGCGATGGGCTGACCTGGGCAATGCAGAGCGCGGGTTCAGTCTGATCAATGAAACCAAGTATGGCTATGACGCCAAGGACAATGTGTTGCGTTTGTCCTTGTTGCGTTCACCGACTTCGCCGGATCCCGATGCCGATCAGGGCCGTCATCAATTCCGCTATTCCCTATACCCACACGCCGGCGATTGGAAGCAGGCGCTCACGGAGCGACGTGGCTACGAATACAACTATCAACTGACAGCGACGCAGGTGCAGCCGCACGTTGGTTCATTACCACTCGAATACTCTTATCTAAGTGTGCAGCCGGAGAATGTGGTGCTGACCGCCGTGAAAAAGGCGGAAGACGCGGATGGCTTGATCATTCGAGTTTTTGAGTGGGCCGGAAAGAGTAGTGAAGTAAAAATCAAGGTTCCGCCATCTGCTACCTCGGCTACTGTGACTAATCTGATGGAAAAGCCAGAAGGTCCGGCTCTCAAGGTGGTCGACGACACCGTCACGGTTCCCATTCATCCTTTTGAAATTCTCTCAGTGCGGGTGAACTACTCGAAGCGATAGACCAATGCCATGAAAAGAATTCTGATCCTTATTTTTGTGCTCGCCCTTGCGCTGCAAGCTGGCTGTCGTGGCGGTCGCTCAGCGTCGGGAAAGAAGTTCACGATCGCCGTCGTGCCGATGGGTACCACGCACGAATACTGGAAGAGCATTCACGCTGGCGCCGTTAAAGCACAGCAGGAACTGACCACTGCCGGAACGCCGGTGGAGATCATCTGGAAGGGACCGCTGCGGGAAGATGATCGTGAGCAACAAGTGCAGGTGGTCGAGGGATTCGTCAGTCAGGGCGTCAATGGCATGGTGGTGGCGCCGCTTGACAAGGATGCCTTGGTGCGTCCCGTCGAAGAGGCGGCACGCGGCGGGATTCCTACCGTCGTGGTTGATTCGGAACTCAATTCCCAGCAGATCGCCAGCTTCGTGGCCACCGATAATTTCAAAGGAGGACAGATTGCCGCCGACCAGATGGGAAAACTCCTGGGCGGCAAAGGCAAAGTGCTAATGATGCGCACTAGTGAGGGCGCTAACAGCAGTCTTAACCGCGAAGCCGGTTTCCTACAAAGGCTCCACGAAGCTTACCCGAACATGCAGTTAGTCTCGTCCGAGCAGTTCGCTGGTCCAACCCGCGACGGTGCTAAGCGCCTTGCCGAGAACCTGCTCAATCGCTATGGAGAGGATCTGCAGGGGATCTTTACTTCAAATGAATCCTCGACTGCCGGCATGCTGCTGGCCCTTCAGGATATTGCCAAGGCAGGCAAGATCACTTTTATCGGTTTTGACTCAAATCAGACTTTCATTGACGCCATGCAGAGTGGACAGCTGAATGCATTTGTGGTGCAGAACCCATTTAAGATGGGTTACCTCGGCGTCACGACCATGGTTGATTACCTCCAGAATAAACCGGTCGAGAAACGGATCGATACAGGCGTCACTCTAATCACCCCTGAGAATCTGCACGCACCGGAGACCGCGGAGTTGCTTCACCCACCACTCGATCGCTATCTGAAATGATCCAGTCCCGTGGTTATCTATTATGCCAACTTTGCAGCTCTATGACGTCAGTAAGGCATTCGGCCCCACCGTCGCCTTGGAGGGTGTAAAGCTTGACGTTGCTCCCGGCGAGATCCACGCGCTCATTGGCGAGAACGGCGCTGGAAAATCCACGCTCCTTAATATATTGGCCGGAAGTATTCGACCAGATCGCGGGTGTATCAATATCGATGGGCAAGCTTACGCACCAAACTCACCACAGGATGCCCGTCGCCAGGGCATTGCCTTAATTCATCAGGAGCTTTCGCTCTTTCCCCACTTAACTGTCGCTGAAAATATCCTGGTCGGGAACGAGCCGACGCGGCCCGCGGCGTTTGGGTGGTTGGACCGTACGGCTCTTTTTCGGCGCGCGCATGAGGTCTTAGCGGAATTCGGGCACCCGGAGATCGATCCGCGGCGGCGGGTGATGGACCTCTCAATCGCGGCGCGTCAGGTGGTTGAGATCTGTCGTGCGGTCGCCTCTCGGGCTTCCATAGTGTTAATGGACGAACCAACCAGCAGCCTGCAACGCGCCGATGTCGAGCGATTGTTCACCTTTATCCGACGGCTGAGCCAAGAGCGTGTGAGCGTTATCTATATTAGTCACTTTCTGGAAGAGGTGCGCGAGATCGCCGACACCTTTACCGTGTTGCGTGATGGCCGCAGCGTCGCTAGCGGCAAACTTTCATCTACGACTGATGATGAGTTGGTCACGCACATGGTGGGACGCCCGGTCGAACAACTTTTTCCGGACCGGTTACCTGCGCGCGAGATCACTCCCGTTGCCCTGGAGGTGGAGAATCTGCAGGCACCCCCTGCAGTGAAAAGCGCCAGCTTCTCGCTTAGACGCGGAGAGATATTGGGGATCGCCGGACTCATGGGTGCGGGTCGCACTGAGATGGTGCGCGCTATCTTCGGCCTTGATCGGATGTCTACGGGAACCGTCACTGTTAAGGGAAAGGCATTCCTCGCGGGTGAGCAGATTCCGCGGCAGTCACTACGATACGGAGTGGGTTATTTGAGTGAGGACCGCGCCGGCGAGGGACTGGCGCTGGCATTATCAATTGCCGACAATGTGACGCTGGCGAACTTTTCAACGTGCGCCAATCGTTGGGGTTGGCTCGATCTTGCGCGGCAGCGTGAACAGGTCACGAACTGGATTACTAGACTTTCAGTTCGCGCTCAGAATTCCGAGCAGCCGGCCCGCTCACTCTCAGGTGGCAATCAACAAAAAGTTGCTTTGTCCCGCTTGCTCCATCAGCAGGCGGACATCCTGATGTTGGACGAGCCGACTCGGGGAATCGATATTGGCAGCAAAGCCCAGATCTATCAGGTGATCGCCGACTGCGCTGGGGCGAACAAAGCAGTGCTGATGGTCAGTTCCTACCTACCGGAACTCTTTGGCATGTGTGACCGCCTGGCAGTAATGACCCGCGGCAGATTGTCTGTTGCCCGGCCGATTCGCGAGTGGACGCCCGAATCGATTATGCAGGCGGCGGTTGGCGACGGCCGTCAGAAATCAACCCTACAGGTATAGAAGGACAAGCTTCATTCGATAGTGATGGTTTCCCAAGTCATCGAGAAAAGCCTTCCGACGCCGGCCAAACCGTTTCAGCGATGGCTGGGCCGGCTGGGTCCTTTCCTGGGCTTGATCCTGGTAATCGCGGTCTTTGCGGTTTTGACCACGACGCCGGAGCGTTATCTCTCGCCGATCAATCTACGCATAGTCTTGGCCCAGACGGTGATTGTGGCGCTTGGGGCCACCGGGATGACTATGATCATCATCAGTGGGGGCATCGACCTCTCGGTCGGATCAACCATTGCCCTTGCCGGAGTGGTTACCGCCGTCGGTTTGAATGCCGGTTGGTCGCCACTCT
>DASXQM010000367.1:0-6428 GCA_036507195.1 Pyrinomonadaceae bacterium
GGTGACGAAGTCGAAGCGAGTGACGGATATGTTTGGCGCGGTGGTGAGCACGATTGAGCTGGACCCATGGGGCGCGGACACCAACCGCAGCAGCAATGGAGCATTTCAGCCGAAGAAATTCACGAGTTACGAGCGTGACGCAAACGGCACCGACGAAGCCATGTTCCGGCGTTACAATCGTTGGCAGTCGCGCTTCGACCAACCCGATCCTTACGACGGCAGCTACGACCTAGGCGATCCGCAATCCTTCAACCGCTATGCTTACGTGCAGGGCGATCCCGTGAATTTCGTTGATCCGAGCGGCCTGTTCATGGATTGCCCGCCGGATACGGGCAGTGTGATTCATGTGTGCCATGAGGAGCCAGGAGGCTTGCCCGGCAGTGGTCCCGCTGATCATTCAGGCATTCGCCCGCCCCACGATCGACCGGGCGGAGGCGGTGGCCTGGGCGGCGGAACTGGAGCGGTGCTGAGCGCCGTTCAAGGTCGGCGGTTTGGCAGAAAAGATAAAGAAGCTCGGTGTAAAGATGCCATAAACGAAGCCACGCGAGCGATGAGTGAAATAGACAGAAGGATGGGGAACGCGATCAGCGCACCAGGCGGATTAGATGCAGGGCACCAGAAAGCGATAGCTCAGGATATTGGGCGACTGAAGAGTGCGCTGGAGGCGATCGAGAAAAATTGCTTTGATGGATCGGGCGGGCCGCCTTTGCTTCCCGAATTGGCAGATTCTCTTAACGAGTTAAGGCAGAAGGCAAGCCAAAAATTGAAGGTTCCGCCCGTCGGGTGGGACGGAGGGCGTACCGCGGCTGAAAACCGGATTAAGGCCGCTGCTTTTGGCGCGAATGTAGGTTCCGTTCTTCTTAGAGTGATCCAATGGTTGCAATATGCTGTAGCATTCTAGTGAATTTGGTAACAGTGGTAAGAGATGTCTAACGAAGCCGAAATTACAAATGAGCTGCTCGCGAAAATGCAGCGCTTGCGGAAGCGGCGAGAATCAGTTGGGGTTGAATGCTTTGCTTCCGAGATGTTGGAGGCTTTCCGCGAAAGTCGTTCGGCTGAGGATCGAGACGCCATTTGGAATGGCTTTCTGGAAGTGCTTTCGGAGAGAGAAGACGTCCTTTCAGACCTGGGATTCAGCGACTGGGTAAATGAGCTTCTAATGGCACTCTCAGATCCTGACCGAGCGAAGCGTCTTCAAGCTTTAGGACCCTTAACGGACATCGCAGAGTACCTTAAGAACAACGATGACGTCATCGGCGCTTTGGTGAGGTGTCTGTACGACAATTCGAAGGCCGTGCGGAATCAAGCTGTATATGCGGTCGAGAGATTCGCTAGCCCTCAGATAATTGTTGCATTAGCAAACTCTTTAACGGACCGCATTTCTCATGGGGCAGCCTCTGACGATCCTGACAAGACAATACTCTGGCATGGCGCATTCGCCCTGGATCAAGTGATTGATAGATCGAGTCTGAATGATAATGAGCGTGACTACGTTGCGGAAAGATTGTTGCGAGCACTGCTGAGAGTAATAAGCGAGCCCGATCGTTCGGTCCTTGATATTTGGAAAATTGGCGATTCTTTAGGAGAGCACGTCAAAGGAAAACGGGCATTAGCCATACTTATAGAAATGTTCGCCCACCCCAGTCCCAGTGTCAGGGACAGTGCCGTACATGGCTTAGGACATTTGGGCGGACCTGAAGCCGTAAGACTGATCAATCTCGCTTTGGGCGATCCTGCGGCTGAAGTGCGAGACGAAGCCCGAAGAGCTATTGATACTCTTTCAGCCTGAGGAACCGGACCACGGTTATATGGTCCACTGTTATCCAATAGGAGATATCCTGCTTTAGAAAGTTCTATCCTTCTTCTCAAAGGGCAGAGTTTCATGGATATATTGATGATGACGAAGGCATAATCGTCAGAGGACACAAAGGACTAGTTGATAAGGTCTTCTACGTTGCCTCGGCGAAGGATCGGAATCTTTGTGCTGCTTATTATGCTAACCGCGAACGGTTTTCTCAAATAGTGGTTGAATACTTCCCGCGGAAGTTCGACGAGTACTCCAATATCCCTTTCAGTGATGAAAAGGCGCGGCTCGACAATTTTTGCGACCTACTTGCAGAAGGATGAGCCGCAGTTTAAGGGCTACATCATCGTTTACGCGGGTCAAACTACACGTTCAGATGAGGCACAAGCACGCGCCAAACGTGCGAAGGACTATCTGGTCAAGGTGCGTGGCATCGATGCGGCCCGGATCATCACGATAGACGGCGGATGTCGAGAACAGTTGGAAGTAGAACTTTATGCTCTCCCGAATGCCTTGTCACCGCCAACACCGAACCCATATCGCAACCAATGACCCGGGTCAGACATTTACTACGATGTTACCGGGGCAGCAGACCAATGCTGCTTACAGTGGTTATTCGCTGGTATAGTCGTATGACGGCGACGGGTTGCGGGTGAAGAAAAACGACAACGGCGCGCAGACTTACTATCTGCGTTCTAGTGAGTTGGGCGGGCAGGTGCTAGCGGAGATAATCTGGGCCAGCGGGAGTTGGCAGTGGAACCGCGGCCACGTGTACCTGGGGTCTCAGCTCTTGGCCGTGCAGCAAGCAGGCGTTTACTGGATGCACGAAGATCCAGTGACGAAGAGTAAACGAGTCACGAACAATGCTGGAGCCATAGTCAGCACGATTGAACTGGATCCGTGGGGTGCGGATACCAACCGCTCAAGCAACGCAGCGTTCCAACCGAAGAAGTTAACCAGCTACGAGCGCGACGCGAATGGCATGGATGAGGCAATGTTCCGTCGCTACAATCGCTGGCACTCGCGCTTCGACCAACCCGATCCCTTGAGGGTGGTTACGATCACACTACTCCTCATTCTTTCAACCTAGACGGCCAGAAAGCCCTTTAGATCCCGGGGTTGGAAGACTTTCGGACCGCTTTGTTCGACTAAAACTCTTGACGCGCTAACAGCGCCGATGGTAGCTTCGAAGTGTGGTTTTGCTCTGGAAAGCCCCTGTTGTTAGACAAAACAGCAAATAAGCCCCGCGCCGACTGTAAGTATTCCTGACCCACCAGTGGCGCTCACTTCAGCTAAGGTGCCCAAGTTTTGCTAGCTGGACGAAAACTCCTACTCGCCGACGATTCAATCACGATTCAAAAAGTAGTAGATCTTACTTTTGCCGACGAAGGCGTCAGCGTAGTTTGCGTGAACAATGGACGTGAAGCGATTGAGCGGCTGGAAGACTTTGCTGCTGATGTAGTTCTTGCAGATGTTTTCATGCCGCAGATGAATGGCTATGAAGTTTGTGAGTACATCAAGCAAAACGACAAGCTGAAGCACATTCCTGTTATGCTTCTGGTTGGCTCCTTCGAGCCATTCGATGAAGAGGAGGCGCGCAGAGTTGGCGCGAACGACATATTGACCAAGCCCTTTCAATCGATTCGACGCTTGATAGAGAAAGTGGGCCTGCTCACCAGCACTCGCCCGTCCGAGGAGCAGATACCAACGGCTGACCTACCAAAGCCCGAGTCAGCGCCCGAACCGCCAGTCGAAAAACTCAGCACGGCGGAAATAGAGATGACGACCGCGGACACACAACCGCTGCCCCCGGACCTCCGCCACGTTGTGGAAGAGACCGGCTGGTCACCGGAGCAGGGAAGAGCAGAAGTCGCGTCGAAGGCGAAATTGGATTATGGAATGGGAGAGAGCAAGGGTATGGAAAGCAGAAGTGAGTTATTGGAAAACTACGAAGGCGCCGGCGAGGTGCTGCTTGATCTCGGCGAGTTTCAGTCAGGGCCGTCTGGTCCGGACGACGAGTTTGTCTTAGACATCGACCTCGACGAAACTCCAGAGCCTTCACCGGCCGAACCCGCATTTTCGTCAGCCGCGTTTCGCAGCCGGGATAGATATGAGCCGAACGCCAATGGCGATCCGACGGCCATGGGCACAAACTGGTCCCTGATGGCGCCAACTGCTGGAACGCCCGCCGCAACGACAGATCAACTGGCACCAACGCAGGAGTTTCAACGCGTCACAGACGAGCCGGCTGAAACAGCGGGGTCAGAAGAGGCGTTGCTGGATTCGCAGGTAGCAGGAAAGTCAGCAGAACAGAGCGACGCCAGCGCGGTTGCAGCTGAGCAATATTCACGGGCATCGTCTGCCTCTCCAACTGAGATCTCGTTACAACAACTTTCACCTGAGATGATTGACGCCATAGCGCGGCGTGCAGTCGAGCAACTGTCCGAGAAGGTTGTGCAGGAAATAGCCTGGGAGGTGGTGCCCCAACTCGCCGAGCTTTTGATTAAGCGACAACTCGAAGAGAAGAGTTCTTAGATAGCTTCAAAGCGAGGACGTTTCTGAGCAGGTCACTTTTGAAGTGGCCTGCTTTCGTTTTGTCAGTCGTCAGTGGTCAGTCGTCAGTGGTCAGTCGTCAGTGGTTCGCTCATCGCCAGTTGGGCCGATTGTTGGTACTGACCTGGCTTTTGTTGTGCTCCGTTAACGGAGCACTTCCTGATCTTTGGCTCGATATGAAAACCTACGGCTCTTACCTTACAATGCCTAATTACAGTAAAGGTTCGCTTAGACCACTGACGACTGACGGCTGACGACTGACGACTGACGACTGACCACTGACCACTGACGACTGACCACTGACGACTGATAAATGGAAATCCCTAAACAATACGACCCCAAACAAGCGGAACAAAAGCACTACGAGCGCTGGGAAAAGCAAGGTTGTTTTGCGCCTGAGATTAACCGCGACGCGAATGCGCCCGCTTTTTCCATTGTAATTCCGCCGCCAAACGTTACTGGCTCCTTGCACATGGGCCATGCGTTACAGCACACGATGATGGATGTGCTTACGCGCTATAAACGCATGTGCGGTTACCGCACGCTCTGGTTGCCGGGTATGGACCATGCCGGCATCTCCACGCAGTTGATGGTGACACGCGAACTGAAGAAAGAAGGAATTAGCCGTCATGAGCTGGGGCGCGAACAGTTTGTTGAGCGCGTTTGGAAGTGGAAGCGGGAATCCGGAGGTCAAATCACAAAGCAGATGCGGCGTGAGGGCGTCTCAGTCGATTGGTCGCGCGAAAAGTTCACGATGGATGAAGACTTATCGCGGGCCGTCCGAGAAGTCTTCGTGCGTCTTTATGAGGAAGGCATGATCTATCGGGGCAATCGCATCGTCAATTGGTGCCCAAACGATCAGACCGTACTCTCCGATTTGGAAGTGGAGAAAGTGCCGCAAGCTGGAAAGCTCTACTACCTTCGCTATCCGACGAAAAATGGTGAGCGAAGCGTAACTGTCGCCACTACGCGGCCTGAAACTATGCTCGGTGATACCGCGGTTGCCGTTAATCCTAAGGACGAGCGCTACCGCGATCTGGTGGGCGAGATATTGCTACTGCCGCTCACCGGCCGGGAGATTTCGGTCGTCGCCGACGAGTTTGTCGATCCTGAGTTTGGCACGGGCACCGTGAAAGTAACGCCCGCTCACGATCCAAACGACTACGACATGGGCGTGCGTCACAACCTGGAACGCGTTGTCGTTATCGACGGCCACGCGAAAATGACGGAAGCTGCCGGCGCCGATTTTGCTGGTCTCGATCGCTACAAAGCGCGTACGAAGGTCGTGGAGAAGTTTGAAGAGTTGGGCTTGCTGGAAAAGGTTGTTGACTATGAGTTCTCCATTTCGAAGTGTGAGCGCTGTAAGGCGGTTATCGAGCCTTTGATCTCCATGCAGTGGTTTCTGCGAATGGACGAGTTGCGAGACGAGGCGCTCACCTTGTTAGAGTGCGAGAAGAAGCCGCAGTTCGTGCCTGAAGTGCCTTATGAGAAAGTCTATTCAAACTGGCTTGAGAACCTGCGCGACTGGACTATCTCGCGGCAGCTCTGGTGGGGCCATCAAATCCCTGCCTGGTACACTCGTGAAGGCGAAATCATCGTCGCGCGGTCGGAAGACGAAGCGCGCGCCAGAGCGGGAACCGACGAACTAACCCAGGATCCGGATGTACTCGACACCTGGTTCTCCTCGCAGCTTTGGCCTTTCTCGGCGATGGGCTGGCCGGGAAGGACAAAAGACCTCGACACGTTTTATCCCACCTCGGTACTGGTGACTGGTCGCGACATCATCTTCCTTTGGGTATCGCGCATGGTGATGATGGGAATCAAGTTCATGGGACGCGAGCCCTTCGCTGATGTGTTCGTCACCGGGACGATCCTCGACGCGCATGGCCAGCGCATGTCGAAAACAAAGATGAACGGCATCGACCCGCTTGAGGTTTTTGACAAATATGGCGTTGACGCGACGCGCCTAAAGCTCGCGTCGGTAGGCAGCACGGATATTCGCTGGAACGACAAACAGGTCGAGTCGTATCGAAACTTTGCCAACAAGATTTGGAATGCCGCACGCTTCACT